>CAYLHK010000054.1:0-20487 GCA_964383295.1 uncultured Rhodovulum sp. | reverse complement strand
TCCGGAGGGGGCCTATCTCGCCCAACGGCCGCTGATCGAGATCCGCAAGGTCGGCAAGGCCGAACCGCTGCAGTGGACGGAAGATCCCGAGCAGCCGCTTTCCGGCCTGAAGGTTCTGGCACTGACGCATGTGATCGCTGGATCGACGGCGGCGCGCACGCTCTCGGAATACGGCGCCGAGGTGCTGCACATCATGCGCGACCAGTCCTTCGAGCACGAGGTGGTCTGGACGGACGTCAACATCGGGATGCGCTCGGCCAATCTCGATCTCAACCAGCCAGACGAAGCAGCGCGGCTGCGCGCCCTTGTTCCGGACGCCGACGTGGTGTTCGAGAGTTTCAGCGGGCGCGGCATGGAAAGGCGGGGCTTCGGCCTCGATGAGGTGGTCGCCGGCCACCCGGGCATCGTCTACGTGACGCTTCGCGGTTATAGCTGGGACGGTCCCTGGCGCGACGTGCGCACTTTCGACATGGAGGCCGTCAGCACCACCGGCTTTACCTACGCCGAAGGGGCCGGCGGGGACCCTGCCTTCGGCCCGGCCTTTGCAGATGCAGCGGACGATCGAACGACGCCGGCATTCCCGCCGACGCTGGTTCTCAACGATTACATCGCCGGCTATCTTGCCGCTGCTGGCACCATCGCGGCTCTTCGCCGCCGGGCAGCAGAGGGAGGCAGCTACCATGTTCACGTCAATCTCGCTCGTGCGGCCATGTGGTACGCGAGCCTCGGCATGTTCCCGTCGACCGATTTCGAGGTGACGGAGGAGAACCGGATGATCGAGCCGGAGACGATCCGCTTCGCCTCCCCCTACGGCGAAGTCCATCGCCTTGCTCCCATGGCGAGGCTTTCGCGCACGCCGGGGCGCTGGCAGGCTCCGCTGCTCACCGTCCGGGGCTCGGACCTGCCGGTATGGATCTCGCAATTGTGAGATGCCTCCCGACCCTGCTCGCCTGGAGCCTCTGCGTTGCGGGTGCCGCCGCGCAGGATGCCATCGAGGCCTACGAGGATCGGCACGCTCCGCTTCTCGACGGGACCCTCGGGGGTGCAGGCGATCTCGCGGAGGACGAGGCGCCGCACTCTGGCCTCTTTCGATTCGACACAGCGCTGGAGCCCTGGGATCGCCTTAAGAGCGACGTCCAGGCCAGGACCGGGATCCGCTTCGGCGGGTCCTGGGGAGTGATGTGGCAGAACTTCTCCGACGAGGGGCGGGGCGAGCGCGATGCGGTCGGCCAGAAGTTCACTCTGAACTTCTCGCGCGACATGTGGCGCGCGGGGACACCGGAGGCGCTGGTCCTCGATGTCGTGGTCGAGGACCGTGGCCCGCTGGGAACGGAATATGCACCGCTTCAAGCAGGCATTCTCGCCGGCTCGATCGTCCCGACAGCCGCCACTTGGGGCGACTTCAACCTCGGGATCACCCAGCTCTACATTCGCCAGAACCTGTTCGATAACCGGTTTCAGTATACGATCGGCAAGATATTCGCGCCGAACTTCATAGACTCATATCCTTTCTTCGACGACAATAGGCAGTTCTTCAACCAGAGCTTCTCCACCAGTCCGACCATCCCCGCTCCTCTGCGCGGGTTCGGCGCAGTCGGCGCTTGGTATCCGACGGACGGCGGGCTCTATCTGAAGGGCGGCATCTATACTGCCAACAGCAGTGACACGAACTGGACGATCAACAGCGTTTTCGACGAGAGTGAGTTCTTCTATCAGGCGGAGGTGGGCTGGAGCGGGCTGGCGCGGACAGGCACCCCGATCCATGCCCGTGGACCTATGGATCAGAACAACGTCCACCTGACCTTCTGGTACAAGGATGAGCAGAAGAGCGGCCCGGTCACGAACCGCCCGCAGGCGGAAGGTGTGGCCTTCAATGCCAACTTCATGGCCGGCGACAACCTTATGTGGTTCGTCCGCGCCGGCCACTCCGAAGGATGGGTAACGGATCGCGCGGTTTCCGCGGGCTTCGGCTGGCGTCCGAGCGAGCAGTTCTCTGATCTGTTCGGTGTCGGACTGGCTTGGGCGAGGCCTTCCAACGACCTGCTGCGGGAGCAGTATACGGGCGAGGTCTTCTACCGCCTTCACGTGACGCCGAACCTCGCGATCACGCCGGACCTGCAATTCGTCCACAATCCCGCGCTCAATCCCGATGTTGATACACTCTGGGTGGCTGGCTTGCGCGCACGTCTCACATTCTGAATGGGACAGAAGCACGGTTGGGCGGTGTCGCGGTTGGGTGTTGCAGGATAGCCTTGTCGAGAACATAATGCAAACATCAGCGGCCGAGGAATGGGGTCTATGATGGACGTGATGGTGTTTCGCAGCTTCTGTGCCCTCATATGGGAGCCCACCCTGCATCCAAACTGTGCCCCCGGCGTTCCGACTCATATCCCGGCGTCCGATGCTTGCGGCGCGTCCGCGGCCTTGGCGCCGGCCCGGGTGAGATCCCTGACCTCGCCGATCAGCCACTTCAGCCCGGCGTCGCCGTCGCTGCGCTGGTGCCAGACCGCCTCCATCGACACCTCCAGCGGCTCGTAGGGCAGGTCCAGGATGGCAATGCCACCCTCGGCCGCCGCCGCGCGCGCCAGGCTGAGCGGCAGGGTCGCCACCATGTCGGTGGCCCGCAGCATCGGCGGGATGGCGGAATAGTAGGGCACCGAGACGGCGACGTGACCGGCCAGATCCCTGTTCTTGCCGGTCTCGATCAGCAGCCGGTCGATCCAGACCCGGCGCCAGACGCCGCGGTCGTCGAGGAAGCCTTCGCTCGCCTGCTCCTCGGTCCCGGTCAGCTCGACCACCGCGAAGGGAAAGCCGAAGAACCGCGCCAGGGTGACCGGGTCGCTGGTCAACGGATGGCCGGAGCGCACGATCACCGCCTCGTGCTCGACGGCCAGCGTGGCGCGGCGCATCCGCTCCGGCACCTCGCCGAACCAGCCCATGACCAGATCGAGCCGCCCGTCGTCGAGGGTGCGGATCACGTCCATGCGGCTGTAGGGAAAGACGCGTAGCTCGACATGCGGCGCCACCCGCGCCAGCCGCCCGACCAGCGGCGCGAGCAGCGTGAGCGCGCCGTATTCGGTGGTCGCGATGCGGAAGGTGCGCACCGATCTGGCAGGATCGAAGAGCCAGGTGCCGAGCGCGTCTTCGATCTGCGCCAGCCCCTCGCGTATGGCGGGTGCTAGCTCGATCGCGCGGGCGCTGGGCTGCATGCCGCCCTCGCCGGAGACGAAGAGCTCGTCCCCCAGCGCCTGGCGCAGCCGCGCCAGCGCATGGCTCACCGCCGAAGGCGTTACGCCGAGCTCGCGGCTCGCGGCGCTGACGCTTCGGTGCGACATGACGGCGTCGAAGACGCGAAAGAGATTCAGATCGACTCGCTGGCCGGACACGATGCGGGCTCCATGAGATGTAGTCAGTAACTTATTGAGCGGCATTCAGTGTTTACGGAGCCGTTCTTTTGTCTAATGTACCGCGCACCCTGGATGTGCTTCTTGCACACGAGGTGACGCCTGGCCAAGGAGAAAGCCGTTAGCTCGACCGAGTCCTGGATCGAACTGCACTATTCCACGCCGCTCAACAAGGGACGATTTCCTTGGATAGCCAAATCGACAGAAATTCCTCATCTGCGACAGTTGTTCTGATCAAGGGGACACCGTTGAAAAATGGAGATGGGGTGGATGCCGCTCTCTCCCCAACGGCGTCGCAATGCGCCAAGCTTGTGATGCTGAAGTCACCAGAGAAACGAGAGGGCATCCATGAAGGAAGTTAGCATCATCGGCGTCGACCTGGCAAAGAACGTGTTCCAGCTGCATGGCGCGGCCGCGGACGGGACGGTTCTGTTCCGCAAGAAGCTGTCGCGGCCACAGTTCCAGCGCTTCATGGCGGAGCATCCGCGGTGCCTCGTCGCGATGGAGGCCTGCGGCGGCGCCCATCACTGGGCGCGGGAAATGAAGCGGGCCGGCCACGAGGTGAGGTTGATCGCACCACGCTATGTCAAGCCGTTCATCAAGCGTCAGAAGAACGACGCCGCGGACGCGGAGGCGATCGTGGAGGCGGCGCTGCGCCCGACCATGCGCTATGTCGAGCCGAAGACCGGGGAACAGCAGGCGCGGGCCATCGTGTTCCGCACCCGCGAGCAATTCGTGAAGCAACGCACCGAAGCGGTCAACGCGCTGCGGGCTCACCTGTACGAGTTCGGCTACGTCGCGCCCCAGGGGATCGGCTCCCTGCCGCGCCTCGAGCAGGTCGTCGCGAATCCGGGCTCGGACTTGCCGCCGCTCGCCCGGGAGATCTGCCGCGAGATGCTGGAGCAGATCGCGCATCTGACCGACCGGATCAATGCCATGAAAAAGAGGATCGACGCAATTGCCAGGGAAGGCGAGATATCCCGCCGCCTGCAGACGATGCCGGGTGTGGGTCCGATCAGCGCCCTGGCGGTCGAGACATTCGCGCCGCCGATGGCGCAGTTCCGGCGCGGCCGCGACTTTGCCGCATGGCTGGGGTTGGTCCCGCGGCAGCATTCCTCGGGTGGCAAGCAGAAGCTGGGGAAGACCTCGAAGATGGGGCAACGCGATATCCGGCGATTGCTGATCATCGGGGCGACAGCGGTGATCCGCTGGGCGTCGCGCCGGGGTGCGCCCGCGGGATCCTGGCTGGCGCGGATGCTGGAGCGAAAGCCGATACCGGTCGTGGCCGTCGCGCTGGCGAACAAGATGGCGCGGGGCATCTGGGCGATGCTGTCGCGCGACGAGGACTATCGCGGTCCGGTGCTGATCGGCGTCTGATCTGGCGTCGCGCAGACATCCGGGCTACCGAGTTGTGAGGAAGGCATGATCCGAATGGGCACATGATCGACATGATCCGGGTCGGGCAAACCAGAAACCTTCTCCGAGCCCCGAGCTCGCTGTTGGAGATTTGGCCCCGCTCCGCGCATCACCATCCCGGCCAGCGGCGCCAAGTTAGCCGCACGAACAGGCCTGACAAAAAGTACGCACTCGATCACATGTCCATAAGATCAGAAATTCCTTGCAAACCGAGCGGCATCCACAAAAGAGGGTTGGACGTCAGGCCCATTCCCTCCGCCACGCAAGGACGGATGCGACTCAAATCGAACTTTCTCTACCCGCGAATGATCGGCAGGCCTGCAAATCTCCTTCGAAGTCTCACAACCGCTGGGAGCGGCGTCGGCCTTTTGGCAGCGAGTGGCGCGGCCGATGCTGCCGTGCCGCGCCCTGTCCGCCGCGACTGGGCGCGGCGGACAGGGTTGGTGCAGAACGCCTACTGCCAGTCGCCGAACATCTCGACGTAGCTCTTGCCGGTGACGTCCGCGCCTTGGTACGTGCCGGCGAAGGCCGCAGTCGCCTCGAAGCGCCCCTCGCCGTGGATGACGATTTCCTGCTCGCGGTTGCCCGTCACGTCCACCGTCAACTCCGCCTCGAGCGCCGGGATGCTCACCTGCCAGCGGGTCGGATAGGTGTGGCCGCTTTCCGCGCTCGTCCAGGTCTCGCTGGCGCCATCGGCAAGCGGCTCGACGTCCGCCACGACATGGGTGCCGTCCGGCCGCATGAGCGTCGCCCAGGAATGGCTGTGCTCCGGCGTGCCCACCGCATCCCAGACGGCGAGGACATCGCCACCCGGCAGGTAGAAGCTGATCCAGCTCCAGTGGGATTTCGCCTCGGGCCTGACCGGCCCCCACTGGCGGTCGAGCCAGGTCACGCCCTCGACCTCATGCGCATCGCCCTCGAGCGACACCGAGCCGGTCGTCTTCAGATTGGGCAGCGCGTATTCGCGGTTGACATGACCGAACAGCGGAAAGGCCCCCCCGCCGCCATGGCTCATTACCGGCCCCTCGGCTTCCAGCACCAGGTCGAGCGTGCTCCACGGGACCTCGAACGAGACCGTCATCTTCTCCGCATCCCCGGTCCAGGTGAGCCCCGGAGCCGTGATGTTCAGCCCGTCCTCGCTCCAGTGAAAGTCCTCCTCGCGGACCTGGACGACTTCGTATCGGTAGAAGTCCGTCGATTCGTCGGTGATCGAATAGACGATCTTCGTCCCCGGTCCGTTGGGGATCGACACGACATGCAGGAGAATGCCGACGTCATGGCCGCCCGCCTCCAGGCGGCTGGTGATGTAGATCGAATCGGCCCAGCCGAGCTCCGGCCCGGGCGTCTGGGCTCCTAGGTCCGCCGCCGGGTCGATCAGCCTCGGAAAACTTTGGGCCGCGGCTTGATAGGCGATACCGGCGGCCATGACGGCAGTTGCTAACCCGAGTACAGTTTTCTGGATCATGTCGTCTTCCCTTCTTGCCAATGCGCACACGTCATCGTTCCTCGGAGGCAGATGCTGCCCCCGGAAAGGCCTTGCCATTTCCGCCAATGCGTGCGTAATACACATAAATTGGATGGCTGGCGCATGTCAACAGAAAGCGTGAAAAATACACGGAAAAGCGCGCTGATGGGTGATCTGCATGCCGCGCTGATCGAAATCACGAGCGCGATGAACCGCCCGCAGCGGGACGAAGAGCTGTTGCAGGAGGCGGGCGTACCCCTTGACCGAGCACTATTCCGGCTGCTGGTTGGGGCGGCGAAGCTGGGCCCGATCCCTGTGGTTGAGCTTTCCGAGCGGTTCGGACTGGATCACTCGACCGTCAGTCGCCAGATCACCAAGCTCGAGGAGTTGGGCTTGATCGCGCGGCAGGTCAGCGCCACCGACCGAAGGGTCCGCGAGGTCGTGGTCACCGAGGCAGGAAAGGCGATGTCCGACAGGATCGATGTCGCGCGCCAGCGCATGAGCGAGGAGATCTTCGAGACCTGGACGGAACAGGACATCATCGACCTCGTCCGCCTCATCAGCCGCTTTGCGCAAGCGTTCAGGGAGGACAGGCAATCCGCTCCGTAGCGTGTCTTCGAGCGTTGTGGTCGACCGGCAAGAGAAGGTTCGACCGCAGTCCCTCCCGCTCCGCCACCCAGACCTGTCTCTATTCCTGATCGCACCCTTTGCACGGGTTTCTCCCGGATGTCGGCGGGTCAAATAGGGCGTTCATCCACAGAGGCGCATTGATTTCCCCCTTTTTATCGTTTTGGCGATCGTATCTCCACGGCCTCAATTTCGTGACGCGGTTATGAGCCCAATGCCCTGCGCAGCCGGATCGCCGACATCGACGCCAAGACGGTCATCCCCTCCGCCCGTTCCAGATCAGAGCCGATCCCGCATGATCCGCTCGTCTACCGATGTCGCAGCCGCATCGAACGATGCTTCAACAAGCTCAAACACTTCCGACGCTTCGCCACTCGCTGCGACCGACGCGCCATCCACTTCCTCGGCTTCGTCCACCTCGCAGCAGCAGTGATCCGGATGCGATGAATGTCGATTTGGCCTAGCTGCGAGCTTTAGCAAGGACGAACAAAACTCGCCCTTCAGCTTCGGTATGCTGCCGTTGACGTTCATTTGGTCGGAAGTTCCAACGGCGACGCGACGCCATTCTCCCGAGGGGCCCGTTCCGAACGCTTCAGGAGGCCCGTCGTACGTACCATGTGCTCCGTCCGCACGCTCCATTGCCTAAGGGCTCGACGCTCGTGAAGGGCGACGTGCGTCTGAATGCCCGCGGCATAGCGCGCCGCGGCTTCATAGCCGGTGTCGGCACATCTGCCGTCGGCCTGACAGTGTTGTCTGCGACAGCCAAAGCGGTGGAGCGGCCTGTAGAGATCGATGTGGCCGTCGTCGGCGCCGGCTTTGCCGGGTTGAGCGCATCGCGGCGGATCGCCCGCGCGGGCTATGACGTGCTTCTCCTTGAGCCGAGGGATCGGGTCGTTGATCGCGCCGTCAATCGCTCCCCGGCGGGTGGTCGCTCCGTCGAGGCCGGTGGCACGCATATCGGGCCGACGCAGGACCGGATGCGCGCCCCTGCCGAGGGGCGCGGGCGTGACGAGGGCAGGCCAATCCTTTCTCCGGACAGAGGCGGTGAGCGGTCCGAGGACGAGAGGCTCGCCGTATTCGAGGATGTCGTCGCCTGGCGGGAATCGCTAGCCGGCGAGGTAGATCCGCGGGCGCCATGGGAAACGACGCGGGCGGCCGAATGGGACTCGCAGACCTTCCAGACTTGGCTCGACGCGAACAGCGACCGGGACGGTGCCGAACTGATCACGGCCGCGGGTCACACGCTCTGGCGGGCCGAGCCGCGCGAGCTGTCGCTGCTTTTCGTGACCTCCTGCATCGCGGCGGCGGGGCACGAGGACATCCCTGACGTGACCTTCGACAATTCGCCCGATGCCGAGGTGCCCGCAGTCCTGGCACGATTCGTGGGAGGGCATGGGGCGCGGGCCTGGTCCATGCGCCCGCTCGAAGAACAACGAGCTTATGCTTTTGCCCCTTTTGCAGTGATGTTCGGTGACGAAGCGCTTAGCCCAACCGAGTATTCGAAGTTTTCTGGAGTGCGAAGGAAAGTACAGGCCGCGGCACTGTCGTCTTCGCGCCTCCGGCCGGTCGGATCTATCCGCTGGGCCGGCAGGGAAACCTCGGACTATTGGGCCGGCTACATGGAGGTTGCTGTGCGTTTAGGGCGCGGCGCGCCGGACGAAGCTGTTACGGAACCAAGGCGAGTATAGTTCTATGATGTGTCGCGGGTGAAAGTATCTGCTTGTAGTTGTGCCCCGGTCGGCGGCTGGCATTGGGCGTTGGCTGCGATCGTCCCGCCGCTCCTGTTTCTGTCGGGACAGGAATCGTCCGCCCAAACCTCATCGGCGGTCAACCAAGCACTGGCAGACCAGACCGCCACCCTGCGCCGATATGCTCCCCCCCAGCCGGTCGGCACCCTCGAGATCAACGTCGAGGACTTGCGCGAGCGCACACCGATGGCGGAGGCCGAGCGCATCCGGTTCACGCTGCGGAGCCTGACCGTCGAGGGCGCCGAGACGGTGCCGATTGCCGACCTGCGGCCGATCTGGACCTCTCAGCTTGGCACGGTCGTCAGCCTGGCCGACCTCTACGCGATCGCCGATGCGATCGATGCCGCCTACCTGCGCGCGGGCTATTTCTCGATGACGGTCGTTCCGGTGCAGACGCTCGCGACCGGCGAAATCACCATCGTCGTCTATGAAAGCTACATCAAGGAGGTGCGGATCTCCTCGCCCGTCCCGGGGATCGAACGTCGGCTTGCGCCCTACATCGACCGGATCACCGGCATGCGCCCGATCCGGGTTCGCGAGGCCGAACGCGCGCTCCTGCTGATGAGCGATCTCGCCGGCCTGGACGTGGTGGGCACCCTCGTGCGGCCGCCCCATCCGTCGGGCGGCGGCGCGCTCGAGCTCGAGATCGGGTTCGAGCGCCGTGCCGGACTGGTCTCGCTCGACAACTACGGCTCCTCCTCGGCTGGGCCGCTGCAGCTGACCGGCGTCGTCGCCTTCAACGACCTGCTTGGACTGTTCGATTCCGTGACCTTCGTCGGGGCGACCGTGCCGGACGATCCCTCCGAACTCCTGGTGCTGCAGGCCTCCCAAGACCTGCCGATCGGCTCCAACGGCCTCATGCTCGGCTACAGCATCACCCGCGTCGCCGCGACGCCCGATGCGGGTCCTGGCGTCGCGATCGACGCGGAGACCCTCTCGGGCATGGTTCATCTGCGCTATCCGTTCGTGCGCACCATAGCCCATAGCCTCTTCGGGCGGATCGAACTCAACGCCCGCAACGACGACGTCGACGTCAACGCCAGTGCCGCTACCCGGGAACGGGCCCGCTGGCTCCTGGCCGCGCTGCGCTACGACCGCGCGCTCGGCGAGGGCGACGGCGCAGCCATCGTCTCGTTCGGCCAGGGGATTGGCGGACTCGGCGCGAACTCGGCCGGCGGCGAAATGGTCTCGCGCGCCGGCGTGCCCGAGGATTATCGTCTCGGGCGGCTCGATCTCGAATGGCGCCGCCCGCTCGGCGACACGGCGAGCCTCTGGATCCGAGCCGCTGGTCAGTACACGGACGACCCTCTGCCCGCGGCCGTACAGTTCACCGTGGGCGGCGATCCCTACGGCTGGGCCTTCAACGGCGACGGCCTCTCGGGCGACCGGGGGCTCGCCGGGGCCGTCGAAGTGGACCATCCGGTCGATCCCGGTATCTCCGCCCTGTCGGATGCGACCCTGCGCCTCTTCGCCGACTACGGAGGGGTCTGGAACAGCCCCGGCGCCGACTTCGACACCGATGCCCTTGGCTCGATCGGCATCGGCGCGAGCGGCGTGATCCACGGGCGGGTGATGGCGCAGGTCTCGGTGGCGACGGCCTGGAAGCGGCCCTCCACCATCGACGATCCGGGCCTGCGGGCCTTCTTTTCAGTGGGAATGACGTTCTGAGCGGCGCCTGGCGGGGCGTTGCCCGACACGGGAGGCAATGATGAAATATTCCAGACCGACGATCGCCGCGGCCGCCGGCTTTGCCGGCACCCTGCTTGCACCATCGGTGGCCTCCGCCTGCACCCAGGACTACCACCCCGCGCCGGCGGCCCCCTTCAGCGACAGCGTCAGCGGCGCGATGCCCCACTACAACCACCAGTCATACGCGCTCGACGGCTGCGACACCGGCGAAGCGTCGGGGGACGATCCGGGGGAACAGGGCAAGACCGGCCAGGACGGCGGCGCGGTCTCCGTCACCCTTGGCAACGTCACCCTGACCGGCCGCTACGCGAGCCCGTCCCCGGGGGAAACCGTAGCGGTCAGCGTCGGCACCACGGCCGGGAGCGGGGGCAAGGGCGGACAGGCCATGGACAGCCCCGGCGCCGGCGGGGTCTCCGGCAACGGCGGCCGGGCGGCGCTCACCTTCAGCGGCAGCATCGCCCCCGCCGCCGGCCTCGGCTTGCCGACGACCGGGGTCGTGGTCTTCAGCGCCGGTGGCAACGGCGGACCCGGCGGCACCGCGGCCGGAGGGCAGTTCGGTCCCACCGGAGGCGCGGGCGAGATCGGCGGCAGCGGCGGCGACGTGACCCTGGATGCATCCGGAACCATCGCGGCCGTGGCGAACGGCCTCGCGGCTGAGGCGGCGGGCGGCAGCGGGGGAAGCGGCGGCAACGCCTACACTTACGCGTTCACCGGTGTCACAGGCGGCGCCGGCGGCGCCGGCGGCACCGGAGGCAGCGCCACGGTAAACTTCGATTCCGGAACAGTGGCCGTCACCGGGGCATTTACGGCAACCCGGGCGCTCGATTCGACGCTCGGCATCGTCGCGCTCAGCGACGGGGGGGACGGGAACTTTGGCAGCAGCGCGGCGGATGCCGCCAACAGGACCGGCGGCCACGGCGGCGTCGGGGGGACCGGCGGGGCGGCGAGCGCCACGGTGAACGGCACGGTGAGGGTGGTCGCGCCCACCGCCGGCACCGCAGGCGGCCAGCCCGTCCGCGGCTCCGCCATCGGGGTTCTGGCAACCTCGCTCGGCGGCTCGGGCGGCGCGGGCGGTGCGATCCCGGGTGGGACCCTCGGCGCGCACGGCGGCGATGGCGGCGACGGCGGCATCGGTGGCGGGACGAAGGTCACGCTCCTTCCGGGTGCCGAGATCACGGTCACCGGCAGCTCCGACATCCACAGCGAAGGCTCCGCCGGGGTTTTCCTCCAGACAAGCGGCGGGTTGGGCGGCGCTGGTGGGGATGCCGCGGCCGTCAGGGGCGACAGCGGTGGCGGCGGTATCGGCGGGTCGGGCGGAACTGCGGAGATTGGCCTGAACGGCGGTCGGATCAGCACGTCGGGCGTTCGGACACACGGCATCGTCCTGCAAAGCATCGGCGGCGGCGGCGCCAACGCCGGGCGAGCCGCGGGAGCGTTCTCCGACGGCGGCGGCGGCGGCATGGGCGGCGACGCCGGGTCGGTCACGGCGAACAGCAGCGCGAACGGGACGATCACCAGCGTCAGCGGAGCGGGCTCCACGGCCATGCTCGCCCAGTCAGTCGGCGGAGGCGGCGGCTCCGGTGGTAACGTGACTGATGCCTCGCTCATCGACGGCGTGGCGATCGGCGGCAACGGCGGGCTCGGCGGGCGCGGGGCGGCGGTCGAGTTGACCTTGAAGGGCGGGGTGTTCGCGTCGCTTAGCCCGAGCGGCGGGGGCGGCATCCACGCGCAGTCGGTCGGAGGCGCCGGCGGCGCTGGTGGAAGCGCGATGGCGCGCAGCATTGGCTTCTTCAGCTATGTCGTGGGCGGAGACGCCGGAGAGGGGGCACGGGCCGGAAACGTGACAGTCGACAGCGCCGCACTGGTGACCACCTACGGCGATCACGCGACCGGTATCGAGGCGCAGTCGATCGGCGGCGGCGGCGGCAAGGGCGGGGCGGCGCTCTCGCTCAGCGCGGGCCCCGTCGCCTCCGTCGGCGTGGCCATCGGCGGCCGCGGCGGCGGCGGGGGCGCGGCCGGGGCCGCCGCGATCACCAATCGCTTCCAGGTCGCGACCTTCGGTCCCGACGCCTTCGGGCTCAAGGCGCAGTCGGTCGGCGGCGGCGGCGGCAGCGGTGGTGCCGCGGTTGCCTCGGTGGTGGCCCTGTCACCAAACGCCGAGATCCCCGCCGTCTCCGCCTCCTTCTCGCTCGGCGGCAGCGGCGGCGCGGGCAACACCGGTGGAACGGCCTCGATCGGCAACATGGGCCTCGTCACCACGGCAGGCCACGGCTCGCACGCCGTCTTCGCCCAGTCGGTCGGCGGCGGCGGCGGCAACGGCGGCGATTCCTCCGCGGCGTCCTATTCCGGCGGCGCAGGCGGGTTCTCGCTCGACTTCGGCACCGCGATCGGCGGCTCCGGCGGCACCGGGGCGACCGGCGGCGCGGTGAACGTCATGAACAGCGGCCTTCTCTTCACCCACGGCCAGGACGCCTTTGGCGTTTTCGGCCAGAGCGTCGGCGGAGGCGGCGGTAGCGGCGGCGCGGGCGATACCTCTGGCGCCTCGGCGGAATCGGAGGAGGAGCTCAGCATCTCCCTGCGCCTCGCGATCGGCGGCACCGCCGGCTCGGGTGGCACGGGGGGCGCTGTCGATATCACCAGTTCGAGCGGGATCGTGACGCTCGGCGACGGCGCGGACGGGGTCTTCGGCCAGAGCGTCGGCGGCGGCGGCGGCGCGGGCGGGGGCGGCGTCGCGAATGCCAATGGCGGCGATCTCGCGATCGCGGTCGGCGTCGGCGGTGGCGGCGGAAATGGCGGTCATGGCGGCGGAGTGACGGTGGGGAATTCGGGCGGGATCCTCACCCGCGGGGGCGACGCGCCGGGGATTACCGCACAGAGCGTCGGCGGGGGCGGTGGTCGGGGCGGCAAGGGTGCCTCGACCACCGGTGGCGCGCCCGTGCTGCAGATCGCCGCGATCTACGAGGCGATGAAAGCGGGGCTCGGTCTCGACGAGAACACCGAGGAGATCATCGAGGGCGTCCTCGAGATTGGCGACGGACAACTTGAGGACGAAAAAACCGAGGATGACCTGCGCGAAATCGCGGGTGAGCTCGCCAAGGGCGAGATGCCCAAGGGCGTAGCCAAATCCTTCCGCATCGGGGTCACCGTAGGCGGTGGTGGCGGGGCCGCTGGCGCTGGGGGCCGTGTGGGTGTCACCAATACCGGCACGCTGGCCACCTCTGGCGCACATTCCGACGGGATAGTCGCCCAGTCGGTCGGCGGCGGCGGCGGCATGGGAGGCGGCGCGAACGCCAACAGCGCCTTCGACATCGAAATCCCGATCGAGGCCTCCATCAACCTCGGCGGCACGGGTGGCGCGGGCGGCGATGGCGGCGCGGTCACCGTTGCGAACGGTACGGCCGCAGGCTCGGCCGGCGCCGACATCGCGACGGCCGGTGCTGCGGCCTTCGGAATCAGCGCCCAGTCGATCGGCGGCGGCGGCGGCCGCGGCGCGATGTCGGGCTCGGAACAGGGATCGCTGCTCGGGGCCGCCGTCGACGTCGGCGGCGAGAGCGGCACCTCCGGGAGCGGTGGCACCGTGACCATCGCCAGCCCCGGCACGATCACCACCACCGGCCGGCACGCGATCGGGATATTCGCCCAGAGCGTGGGCGGCGGCGGCGGCCTCGCGAAGATCGTCTCGCAGGAGCGGATCGCCGAGGACGAAGACGACGGCGAGGAAGCCGACAACTTCACCCCGACCTTCGCCTTCGGCCGACATGGAAGCGGCGGCGGCCACGGCGGCGCCGTGTCGGTCACCGCGCACCAGGTCATCACCCAGGGCCGCAACGCGCACGGCGTCCTCGCCCAGTCCGTGGGCGGCGGCGGCGGTCTCGCGGTCGGCGGCGAGGCCGAGGGCGACCGGTTCTTCTTTTCAGGAGCGGGCGGCACCGGCGGAGCGGGCGGCACCGTCCAGGCCGACCTCACCGGCCTCATCGACACATCCGGCGCCGGTGCTGCGGCGATCTTCGCCCAGTCGGTCGGCGGCGGCGGCGGCATTGCCGGCGATCAGGCCTCAAGCTCCAGCTCCAAAGAAGGCGAAGGGAACACCGGCGCCCCGGGCGACGGCGGCAACGTCACGGTCATCGTGCAGGAGACCGGCTCGATCCGCACCCGCGGCGCCAACGCGCACGGCATCATCGCCCAGTCGGTCGGCGGCGGCGGCGGCCACGTGACCACGGCCGACGGCATTGTTCGCGGCACCGCCGGCGGCGCGGGCCACGGCGGCGACATCACGCTGAACATCGATGGCCCCGTCTGGGTCACCGGCGCGGGATCAAGCGGCATCAAGGCGCAGAGCGACGGCACCAGCCGCGGCAAGATCGACATCACGGTGACCTCGGCCATCCGCGCCGACGGGGGCGGAGCGAGTGCGTCCGCCATCCTCCTGAACGGCGGCAGCGGCAACACGATCACCAACTCCGGTCTCATCTCCGGCGTCACCACCGCGGCGGGCGGATACGCGATCCTCACCGACACCGCTGCGGCAAACACGACCCTGACGAACAGCGGCCGAATCGACGGAGCGCTCTCGTTCGGCGGCACCGACAGCACCGTCGAGAACCTGCGCGGCGGCGAGATCCGCCTCGGCCGCGTGACCGAGCTCGGCGAGGGCGGCCGCATGCGCAACGCCGGAACCCTGTCCTTCGGCGAGATCGGCCGCATCGCGGCGACCGAATTCCACGGCCACCTCGATCAGACGGCAGCGGGCCGGATGATCGTGGACGTGCACGCCGACGAGGGCCTCGCGGACACCGTCGACGTCCGCGGTCACCTGAACCTCGAAGGCCATATCGAGGTGAACGCGATCACCCTCGCACGGGCGCGGGTGAACACGGCGACGGTCAGGGACGAATTTGTCCTGACCGAGAACCTCCGCACGACATCGATCCACGCCTTCTCCTTCACGCCGCGCAGCTCCGGCAACAGGCTCGACATCGAGATCGACGCTGATTTCGCGGGCGCGGTCCACGGACGCGACCGCCGAAGCGTCGCCGCCTACTTCCAGCGCATCTGGGACCGCGGGGTCACCGGCTTCGGGCCGGAATTCGCCGCAGTCTCCCGCATCGGATCCGGCGACTTCGACCGCGCCATGGACACCCTCTCCGGCCGCGGACTTTCGGGGATCGCCCTCGGACGGCTCGCGGCAAGCCAGCGGTTCGCCTGGAGGGGCGATGACTGCCTGGGCTTCGTCGGCGACACCGGCACGCTCGCCCTGCGCGACTGCGGCTCGCTCCGGACCGACATCGACAACGGGGACCGCGACGGCACTTCGTTCCAGCCCGACTACAGCCTCGACCGGACGACCGTCGCCCTCGGGGGGCAGCGCCAGATTGCCCCCGGCTGGTTCCTCGGCGGCAGCATCGGCTACGAGCGCAGCACGATGCGCGCGGACGAGGGCGCGGTGCGTGCCGAAGGCGACGCGGTGGTCGCGGCCGTCTCGGTCCGGCGCCAGCACGGACCCTGGCTCCTCGAAGCCGCGCTCGACGCGGGTTACGGCTGGTATGACAGCCGCCGCCGCACTGGCATGGCCGGTGGCACCGATACTGCGCATGCCTCACCCCGGGCCTGGAACGCAGGCCTCCACCTGCGCGCAGGCCGGCAGTACGATTTCGGCGATTGGTATCTCCAGCCGTCGCTGGGCCTCGACGCCAGCTACGTGCGCATGAACGGGTTCACCGAGACCGGCGCCGGCGCCTACAATCTCAGGGTGTCCAGCTCCGAGGGCACGCTCCTCGCCGCCACGCCGGCGCTCCAGGTCGGCAGCCGCGTCGACCTCGAGGGGGGATCAGTCCTGCACGTCTGGGCAAGCGGCGGCGTAGGCTTTTTTTCCGGCAACGACTGGGAGCTCGACGGGCGGCTCACCAGCCTGTCCGGCGCCGGGCAGTTCCGCACGTCGCTGGAGGGACCCGACACAGTCGGGCAGTTCCGCGCTGGGATCGACGTGATCAACGAGGGGCGTGTCAACGTCTCCCTAGGCGCGCGGGCCGACACCGGATCCGGATGGAGCGAGCTGAGCGGTCAACTCATGGTAACGATCAACTTCTGACTGTAGACATGGCCTTCGTACTTCAGCGCTATTTCTCTGTATCGACCAAACGCAGAGCGTTAATTTAAGGAGAATGCCATGGGGCAGGTATGGAGGCGCTTCAACCCAGGGCGCGCGCGCGGGATAGAAAAGCCGGGGCTCTCCCTCGCAGCCATCCTTGCCGCCGGCGTTTTCGTGGCCGGCCCGGCATCCGCCGACCTGCCGCCTCCCCCGCAGACCTCGGCGGTTCCCATTCCGGACGGCCAGGTGGCGGCCGCCATTGAAAGCCTCGATGCGCTGGTTGAAGACGTGCAGGCGCGCTCGGGCGTCCCCGGCATTGCTCTGGCCGTGGTCAGCGGTGGCGAGGTCGTCCATTCCCGAGGTTTCGGCGTGCGTGAAATCGGCATGCCCGAGCCGGTGGACGCCGACACGGTATTCCAGCTCGCCTCGGTCTCGAAGTCGGTCAGCATGACGGTGGTAGCCACCCAGGTTAATGCGGAGCTTGTCTCATGGGACGGACAGATGGCCGTCCTGATGCCCTGGTTCGAACTTCGTGATCCGGGCGCATCCGCCATGCTGACGATCGGCGATCTCTTCAGCCACCGCTCGGGCCTACCGGAGCATGCCGGCGACGACCTCGAAGATCTGGGCTACGGCACCCGGGAAGTCCTCGAGCGGCTGCGCCTTTTGCCCTTGGACTCGTTCCGCGACAGCTACCACTACACCAACTTCGGCCTGACCGCCGCCGCGACCGCGGTGGCCGAAGCCGCGGGACGCGACTGGAGCACGCTGGCAGAGGAGACGATCTACGAACCCCTTGGGATGACGCGCACGAGTTCGCGCTTCGCCGACTATATCGCCCGCGACAACCGCGCTGTTCCGCATGTCCCTTCTGACGGGACCTGGGCGGCCCTGCATCAGCGCCAGCCCGACGCGCAATCCCCCGCCGGCGGGGTCAGTTCATCGGCGAGCGACATGGCACGCTGGCTGCAGATGGTGCTGCAGGACGGCAGCTTCGAGGGCGAGCAGATCATCGCGCCCCACGTGCTGCTGCCGGCTCTCAGCCCCCAGGCGACCTCGGCGCCGCCCTTCGCACCGGATGCCCGCGCCGGCTTTTACGGCTTCGGCGTGACCATCGATGTCAGTCCGGCAGGTCGGGTTCAGATCGGGCATTCGGGGGCCTTCGCGCTCGGGGCCGCAACCAACTTCACGCTCCTGCCCTCGGTCGGCGTCGGCATCGTCATCCTCAGCAACGCCGCGCCGGTCGGTGCCGTCGAGGCGATCGCGCTCTCGTTCATGGACCTCGTCCAGTTCGGGGATGTCACGCGCGACTGGTTCGCGCTGATCGAGCCGGCGATGGCCCCCCTGATGGCACCGGTCGGCATTCCGGTCGGCGACGAGCCTCCCGCGAACGCCACCCCATCCCGCGCCCTCGAGACCTACGCCGGCCAATACGCCAACGACTACTTCGGGCCGCTGGAGGTGACCCTCTCCGGCGACGGCCTGTCGCTCACCGCCGGGCCCGCAGACATGGTCTGGGAGCTGCGGCACTGGAATGGCGACGACTTCGTCTTCGACGCGTCCGGCGAGAACGCCCCCGCCGGATCGCGATCGCTGGTCAGCTTCTCGGTGGACGCCGATAGCGCCGGTGCGGTGACCGTCGAGCTCTGGGACGAGCACAGCCTCGGAACCTTCGAGCGGGCCGATTAGGCCCGCGCCGCCCGGGTCTGCGTCTATGCAGGGCGCACTCCTGCCGGACGCCAACCTGCGGATAAATGGCAGGGTCGGATGTTATCGTTTTATTTCAATGCACAACTGAGCGTCACAACTTGTGACGCTCACCGCAAACAGGAGCCGCCGGATCGCTCCGACCCGGCGGCCGCCACGGCCCCTAGTGTTTTCCCACCCAGGCATCCGCCCAGTTCGGCTCGTCGGCGCAAGGAACGGCGACCGGCCCGGGTATCTCCTCGACGGGATAGTTCTCGTTGGTCGCGACCTTCAGATATTCGAGGATCTCAGCTTTCTCGCCCTCATCGAACCCGCGCCCGATCCGGCCCGGCCGGTCGAGCTCGTCGGTGAACCAGTGCCCCGCATTGCCGTTGCCCCGCACGCTGGTGTCCAGCAGCATCCTCCCCGAACCCTCGACCTGTGCGAAGCCCAGCTTCACCGGGTCGTATTCGATGCTGCCATGGTGAAAGCTCTCCGGCCGCCTCTCGCTGAGACGGTCATCGATGGTCGGCACCGACCCGTCGTGCAGGAACGGCGCCGTCGCCCAGATCCCCGCGAGCGGACGGGCCTTGTACCCGCAGGCCGCCGGATCCTCGATGTCCGGCAGCCCGTAGCCGTCAAACCGCGCCCATTCCGCCTCCGGGCTTCCCGCATCCACATAGGCCTGCCGCTTTGTCGCCTCGACGAGCACGGCGATCGCCTGCTGAACCGGCGTCTGCGTCTGCGTCGGCAGCCCCAGCGCCGATCCGTCATAAGTGTTGTGCGAGGAGTTGAACGCATGGAGGGGATCCGTGCCGATACGCTCGAGCAGGATCACGGGCACATGCCATTCGGTCGCCTGCGAGGACGCCGACGCCTTGCGCGACCAGATTGTCGAGCGCGGCGGTCAGATATCGAGCTCGGTCGATGATGGCCCGTTCGGCCGGTTCTTTGTGGCCACCGATCCCGATGGATACGCGCTCACGTTCCACACTACGCAAGGTTGAGCGCTAAGGAATGCGTCCCATTCGCCCGCTCGCCTTCTGGCGCAGGTCACGTAGATCGACGCCCCGGAATGCACGGCGCGGCGGCGGCTCGGCCGCCGCACCGGCTGACCGGGACCGGCCCGGTCAGAAACTCCAGTCGTCGTCCTCGGTCGCAACCGCCTTGCCGATGACATAGGACGAGCCCGAACCCGAGAAGAAGTCGTGGTTCTCGCTGTCGGGGCTGAGTGCCGCCAGGATCGCCGGGTTCACCTCGCAGGCCGCCGGCGGGAACAGCGACTCATAGCCGAGGTTCTGCAACGCCTTGTTGGCATTGTAGTGAAGGAACGCCTTCACGTCCTCGCTCAGCCCGATCCCGTCGTAGAGCTCCTCGGTATAGCGCGCCTCGATCTCGTAGAGATCGAACATCATCGCGAAGGCGAAGTCCTTCAGCCCCTGCCGCTCGGCCTCGCCCAGCCGCTCGACGGCGCGCTGGAACTTGTAGCCGATGTAATAGCCGTGGATCGCCTCGTCGCGGATGATCAGCCGGATCAGGTCGGCGGTGTTGGTCAGCTTCGCCCGGCTTGACCAGTACATCGGCAGGTAGAAGCCCGAGTAGAAGAGGAAGCTTTCCAGGAACACGCTGGCGATCTTGCGGCGCAGCGGATCGGCGCCGGCGCGGTATTCGTCCAGCACCACCCGCGCCTTGGCCTGGAGGTGCGGGTTCTCCTCGGACCAGCGGAAGGCCTCGTCCACCTCCTTGGTGAGACAGAGCGTCGAGAAGATCGAGGAATAGCTGCGCGCATGCACCGCCTCCATGAAGGCGATGTTGGTCAGCACCGCCTCCTCGTGCGGGGTCTGGACATCGGCCAGCATCGCCGGGGCGCCGACGCCGTTCTGGATCGTGTCGAGCAGCGTCAACCCGGTGAAGACCCGGATGGTCAGCTCACGCTCCTCGGGGCGCAGCGTTGCCCAGGACGGCACGTCGTTGGACAGCGGCACCTTCTCGGGCAGCCAGAAGTTCACCGTCAGCCGGTTCCAGACCTCGAGGTCCTTCTCGTCCTGCAGCCGGTTCCAGTTGATCGCGCGGGGAACGGCGCGGGTCTCGACCATGTCTTTCATCGGCTTGCTCACAATGTGCAGGAGACGCAGCCCTGTACCTCGGTCCCTTCCAGGGCCGTCTGGCGCAGGCGCACGTAGTAGATGGTCTTGATGCCCTTCTTCCAGGCGTAGATCTGCGCCCGGTTGATGTCGCGCGTCGTCGCCGTGTCGCGGAAGAACAGCGTCAGCGACAGGCCCTGGTCGACATGCTGCGTCGCCGCCGCATAGGTGTCGATGATCTTTTCCGGGCCGATCTCGTAGGCGTCCTGATAGTATTCCA
>CAYLHK010000053.1:17878-20687 GCA_964383295.1 uncultured Rhodovulum sp. | reverse complement strand
AGCGGTACATGAACTGCTCGGCCGAGAGATAGAGCACCCGCGCCTCGGGCCGGGTCCGCCGCACCTCATGGGCGATCGCATGCATCAGATGCGTCTTGCCGAGGCCGACCCCGCCATAGAGGAACAGCGGGTTGAAGGTGACCGTTCCGCCCTCGGCCACGCGCCGGGCAGCGGCATGCGCGAGCTCGTTGGGCTTGCCGACCACGAAACTGTCGAAGGTGAAGCGCCCATCGAGCGGTGAGCCCGGCAGGCCTTCAGCCTCGGCCTCGGCCTCGGCCTCCACCTCCTCCACAGCCGCGACCGGTGCCGCGATCGTCGGCAGCACGGCGCCGGGCTCGGTCCCGTGCACGGCAAAGGCGAGCCGGCTCACGACCACGCCGTCGCGCAGCAGCAGGGCACGGATCGCATCGCCGTAGTGGCGCGACACCCAGGTGCCAACGAAGCTCGTCGGCGCGGCGAAATGACCGACGCCCGCATCGGCCCCGAGAAAGACCAGCGGGTCGATCCAGTTCTGGTACGCGTCCCGGCCGATCTCGGCCTGCAGCGCGGAGCGCATCCGCAGCCAGGCATCAGCAGGGGTTTCCACGTCGCGCATGGCGGCCGACCGATTCATCGCCACTCCCTGAATACCTGCAGACCCGAACCGGCAGCCCCTTTGTTCACGAGCGCCACGCATTGGCAATGCGCTCGCACAACTCGCCGCGGCATCGGGTCTCTCCCTGTGTTCCTGTCGATCCTTCGGAGAGCCGGATGGCCGCTCCCCGGGTCGAAGCTATCTCACGTTCCGCCCTCGTCGACCGAAGACCGAGTCGCCTCAAGCGTATCACGAATCTGAACCTGTCTATTTCAGGTATGCGACATCCGAGAGAGAAAAACTACTGCCGCCACTACAATACGTATTTGGCTTTACTCGGAGTCGTCTGGGGACGGGATTCGGTTCGTGACGTTAACGATACTCAAGCGCCCCCCACGGGACAACAGGACCGAAGCCGGAACATACGCGAATCCGCCCGAGCCCCTGGGCGCACAGCAAAAGGGCGCGCCGCGGCGGCACGCCCCCGTTCTTCGCCGTTGGGTGGGATCAGGCCTGGAGGGCCTTCACGCGTCCGGCCAGGCGCGAAACCTTGCGGCTCGCGGTGTTCTGGTGGACGATGCCGTGGCTCACGCTGCGCATGATCTCCGGCTGAGCCGCCCGCAGCGCCTCGGTTGCGACGGCGTGATCGCCGCCGGCGATCGCCTCCTCGACCTTCCGGATGAAGGTGCGCATGCGCGAGCGTCGGGTCTTGTTCACCAGGGTGCGGGCCTCGAGCTGGCGGGCCCGCTTCTTGGATGACGGCGAATTTGCCATATGTTGTGGTCCGTCTCTTCGAGCGTCTGGAATCTGAGGAGGCGTCTCTAGCCCCGCCGCCCGCCGCTGTCAACGGCTCAATGGTCGGCGTCTCCCGCCGCGCTCAGCGACGACCGCGTCCAGGTCTGAGAGCGCCGCAGGAAGTCGTGCAGCGTCCGTCCCGGCACCGGGCGGAACGTCTGCCCGGTGACGCTGAACTCCGCCATCCGGTCGAGCCGGAAGGTGCGGAAGTCCTCGCGCAGCTCGCACCAGGCCGCCAGCACCCAGACCGGGCCGAAATAGGCCAGCGACAGCGGCCAGACCGTGCGCTCGCTCGCCTGCTGCGCGACGTCCGTGTACTGAAAGCGCACCTTCGCCTGCCCGCGCACCGCCCGGCGCAGGACGGCGAGGTCGAAGGCGATCGGCTCCATGAAATGCGTGCCCGGCGCGAGCAGCGCGGTCGAGGCCATGAAGCCGCGCAGCCGCTCGGGGATCACCGCCTCGATCTTGGCGATCGCATCCGTGGCGGCATCGGCCAGCTCGGTGTCGGCCCAGCTCTCGACGATGCGCGCGCCCAGCACCAGCGCCTCGATCTCGGTCTCCTTGAACATCAGCGGCGGCAGGTCGAAGCCGGCGCGCAGCACGTATCCGACCCCCGCCTCGCCCTCGATCGGCACGCCGCTGGCGATCAGGTCGCGGATGTCACGGTAGATCGTGCGCTCCGAGACCTCGAGCACCTCGCAGAGGTCGCGCGCCCGCACCGTCGGGCGGCGGCGCATCAGCTGGATGATCTCGAACAGACGGTCGGCCCGGCGCACGGCGCTCTCCCTCATCGCTCCTGACAGGACGCTGTCAGGAGGCCCTGCTGCTCCTGACACAAGGCTGTCAGGACGCCTGTTCTATCAGAGATGGGCAAGGGATGCGGCCCCGATTCCCGCAACCCGCAGAAACCGGCCGAGAGGAGGCACCCATGGCCCAGATCACCTGCGACACCCCCCGCAGCCGCGACGCCACCGGCGTTGTCGGCGCCCTTTTGGCCTGGTGGCGGCGCGTCCGGCGCGAGTCCGAGATCCGCGATGCCATCCGCTTGCTGAACAGTCTCGACGACCGCCTGCTCGACGACATCGGCCTGCCGCGCGACGACATCGTCGCCGGCGTTCGCGGCATGCGGGAGCGAAACCGGCGCGCGCGCTAGCGTCCGCGGAAGCTCGGCGCGCGCTTCTCGACGAAGGCGGCCATGCCCTCCGTCTGGTCCTCGGTGGCGAAAAGCGCATCGAAGAGCCGCCGCTCGAACAGCAGGCCCTCGCGCAGCGTGGTCTCGTAGCTGCGGTTGACCGCCTCCTTGGCGGCGCGCATGGCCAGCGGCGATTTCGCCGCGATGGTGGCGGCGGTCTTGCGGGCATCGGCCAGCAGCTCCGCCGCCGGCACCACGCGGCTGCCCAGCCCCGAGCGCTCGGCCTCGGCCGCGTCCATCATCCGCCC
>CAYLHK010000053.1:0-17868 GCA_964383295.1 uncultured Rhodovulum sp. | reverse complement strand
TGCCGCCGAGGCCCGGGATGACGCCCAGGTTGATCTCGGGCTGGCCGAACTTGGCCGTATCGGCGGCGATGATGAAATCGCACATCATCGCCAGCTCGCAGCCCCCGCCGAGACAGTAGCCCGAGACCGCCGCGATCACCGGCTTGCGCAGCCGCATCATGGTCTCGGCCGTGTCGGCGAAGACGTCCTCGACGAACATCTCGGCGAAGCCCCTGGAGGCCATTTCCTTGATGTCGGCGCCGGCGGCGAAGGCCTTCTCCGAGCCGGTCACCACCATGGCGCGCACGTCGTCCGAGCCGTCCATCTCGCTCAGCGCCGCACCGAGCTCGCCCAGAAGCCGGCTGTTAAGCGCATTCAGCGCCTCCGGCCGGTTGAGCCGCACCAGACCGACATGGTCCGCAATCTCGACGATGATGGTCTCATAGGCCATGGCGCCCTCCTGCCGCTATTTGTCGGCGAGCATTACCACCCGCAGGCGGGCATTCAACCCTGGCAGGCCGGGCAGAAGAAGCTCGACCGCCCCGACTGGACCTCGCGCGCCACCACCCCGCCGCAGCCCGGCCTGACGCAGGGCTGCCCCTCGCGGCCATAGACGGCGAAGGAATGCTGGAAATAGCCGAGCTCCCCGTCGGCCTGGCGGTAATCCCTGAGCGACGAGCCCCCGGCCTCAATCGCCTCGGCCAGCACCTCGCGGATCGCCGCGACCAGCGCCGCGACCTCGGCCGGCGCCACATCGGCCCCGGCGCGATGCGGCGAGATCCCCGCGCGCCACAGCGCCTCGCAGACATAGATGTTGCCCAGGCCCGCCACCACGCGCTGGTCGCTCAGGATTGCCTTGACGGGCGCGCGCCGCCCCGCCATCCGCGCCGCCAGATAGCCGGCGCTGAACCCGTTGCCGAGCGGCTCGGGCCCCAGTCCGGCCAGCAGCCGGTGCGCGTCCAGCCCGGCGGTCGGCGCCAGATCCATCGCCCCGAACCGGCGCGCGTCGTTGAAGGTGACCCGCGCCCCGCCCTCGATCTCGAGCACGACGTGGTCGTGCCGGGTCGCCTCGCCGTGTTCGTGGAAGAAGGCGCCCACCATCGCGCCCGACACCAGCATGCGCCCCGACATGCCCAGATGCACGATCAGCGTGTCGTCGCCGTCAAGATCGGCGAGCAGGTATTTCGACCGCCGCCGCAGCGCACTCACCCGGGCCCCGCTCAACCGCCCGGCCAGACCGGGCGGGAAGGGCCAGCGCAGGCCGTCCCGGCGCAGATCGGCATGCAGGATGCGCCGCCCCACGAGCACCGGCTCGAGGCCACGCCGTACCGTCTCGACCTCGGGAAGCTCGGGCATGGGACGATGATCGCAGGACCATCCGGCGACAGCAAGCCCGGCCCTCGATCAAGGCGGCGGGACGCGCGCGCCCCGCCCCCGTGAGCGGCCCCTAGTCCACCTTCACGATCTGGGGTGGCATCCAGCTTCCGTCGAGGATCGAGGGCGCGCTGTCCGTCGGCCAGTACATCCGCAGCATCGGCAGGAATGCCCCCTCGGGCGCCGGCAGCCAGTTGGCCTCCTTGTCGGCGCCGGGGCTCTCGTGCTGGAGGTAGAGCGTCACCGAGCCGTCGGCATTGGCGACCAGATGGTCCCGCGGGCTGACGGTGAACTTGTTCAGCGCATTCGGCACGAACCACCAGCCATGGTCGATCTCGTACATGGTGATCGACCAGAAGCCGTGCACGGGCGGCTCCTCGCCCTTGGCGAAGGTCAGCGTGTACTTGTTGGCGCCCGACAGGGCCGCACCCGCCGCATCCACCTCCGTATAGGGGTAGACGGCGTCATCCTGCAGGTTGGCCGGCCAGCCGAAGGCGGCGACGAGCGCCCGCTTCTCATAGTCGGTTCCGTATTGGCCGAGGCCCTTGGTGAAGATCCAGCCGTCCTCCTTGACCCCCATCGCCTCCTTGTTCTGGTTGAGGAAGTCGAGCGCGTCCTGCGGCAGGCTCTCGAGCGCCTTGGCGATGTCCGGCCCGAGCGCGGCGAGGTCGAAATCCTTGCAGGGTTCGATCCCGAGCTTGGCGATCTCGGCCAGCATCGGCGCGTCCTCGGCTGCCGGCGGCGCGTCGTGGCACATCAGCTGCGCCAGCCGGTCGAAATAGTCCTCGGTCCCGAATTTCAGGATGACGTCCTGGGGCGCGTCCGTCATCGAATATCCGGCATCGACCACGGGCGGGGCCTGATAGACATAATCGGCCTTGCCGAAGGCAGAGAGCGGCCGCGCCGCGTACTGGGCTTGCAGGGCGTTGACCGCCTCGTAGTCCGCGTCCGTTCCGTCGGCATAGGTCCGCCCGAGGATCAGCACGTAGCGGGTCGGGACCTTGATCTCCGTCATTCCCGCGGGGACCTCGCCGGTCCAGCCGGGGCCGGACAGCAGGATGTCCGCCGCCGCGCCGCCGGTGGTGCGGCGGCCGGGCGAGGCGACGACCGGCATCCAGAGATCATAAGTCGGAAACAGGAAGAAGCGCTCGCCCATCTCGGGGTGCGAGAACACCCACGGCTCCTTGTCGAGATCCATCCACGCGACCGAGTAGAGCGTGTCGGCGTTCGAGGCCGAGACGCCGCGGAAGTCGG
Source organism: uncultured Rhodovulum sp. (assembly GCA_964383295.1). Classification (GTDB taxonomy): domain Bacteria; phylum Pseudomonadota; class Alphaproteobacteria; order Rhodobacterales; family Rhodobacteraceae; genus Amaricoccus. The sequence goes on along the minus strand of CAYLHK010000053.1, from coordinate 15,261 downwards.
CCGGGGGATAGCGCTTGACGTTGATGAACTGGCCCATCGGCCCATGCAGGCCGTCCGGCTCGGCGACGTTGGTCATCTGCACCCGCGTCACCTCCGTGGTGATCAGCGAGTATCCGTAGAGATAGGCGTCGAGGCCGATCTTCTTCGCCTCGTCCACTGTCAGCGCCTGCGCGCCGCTTCCCGCGGCGAGGATGCTCGTCGCAAGCAGAAATCCCGCTATCTTTTGCATCGATCACTCCCGATATTGGCCGTGTTCGTGCCGAGTCGCGTCGGCACGGCCCATTTGCAAGCATCGCCACTTCCGCCGGTTAGGATTTCAGCCCCCCGACTGCCGCAAAGGCTATGATCGCCCGTGCATCAAGCCGCCACTCATTTCGCGCCAGCGCCGCGTCGCCTGCCGTCCGCGGCAAGGACCGGGCTGCCGACCCTGATCTCCATCACCGCGCTGGCCGGGATCCCGGCCATCGTGCGCCAGGCTTTCGGCGAGCGGGTGCTGCAGCAGGCCAACCGGGCCGCGATGCTCGAGATCGAGCTGATCGAGGACAGCGACTGCTTCATCCCCCATGCCACGATGACGAGCTTCCTCGCGGAAGTGGCGCGGCGCAGCGGCGAAGCCGATCTGGGGCTCTTGATCGCGCCGCATCTCACGGTCGCGGCCTACGGGTGCTGGGGACGCTACGTGCTCGGCGGCGCCACGCTCGCCGCCGCCATCGCCCGCGCCAGGGAAGCGATCGGTTATCACAGCATCGGGGACCGCACCGCGCTGGACGTCAGCGGCGAGCGCGCCCGCTTGCGCTATCGCAGCGCGGCGCGCGGTCGCGAGGGCTATTGCCATGTCGCAGCTGGCTCGGCCGGGGTCATGCTCAGCCTCTTCCGCGCCTACCTCGGCCCCGACTGGCGACCGGTTGCGGTCGAGCTCGACATCCCCCGGCCCCGGCACACGGCACCCTTCGCCGATGCGTTCGCCTGCCCCGTCGTCTTCGAGGCGCCGACGACCGCGGTCTGCTTCGCTGCGCACCTCCTCGACGCACGCCCGCCGCAGCGATCCCCGGCGCATCTCTTCACCATCGAGGACGTGGCCCGGGCGCGGCTAGAGCCGGCCAGCCGCGAGCACCTGACGGGCGTCGTCTCGGCGCAGATCCGGGCGCAGGTGCTGTCCGGGGCAGTGTCGATCGACAGTGCGGCCCTGGCGCTGGACATGAGCATCCGCTCGCTTCAGCGCGCGCTCGACCGCGACGGCACGGATTTCCGCACCCTGACCAATGCGGTGCGCACACGCCGGGCGAGCGAGCTGCTCGGCGGCACCACCGCCTCGATCACCGAGATTGCCCTCGATCTCGGCTACACCTCGCCCGCCAATTTCGCCCGGGCCTTCCGCAAGGCGACCGGACGGGCGCCGGCCGAGTTCCGCCGCCAGCGGCCGGTGGCGGGCGACGGCGGCGTTCCGGCCCTCTGATCCGATTGTATACCCCTTGTGTATACGCGAATATTGTCCTTTGTTTTCAAAGGAAATGCCAGCGTATCATTGTGTTGCGCCCGCGCGGGGCCGTGCTTGTGACCTGATTGTCACCCGCGGACCCAGCCTATAAGCAGGGGCGCGACAGCCATGAGGCCCCGCCCCGATGACCGACACGCCGCCCCGGACCACGCATTTCGGCTTCGAGACCGTCGACGAGGCCGACAAGGCCCGCCGGGTGCATGGCGTCTTTTCCTCGGTCGCCTCGCGCTACGACGTGATGAACGACGCGATGAGCCTCGGCGTCCACCGCCTGTGGAAGACCGCGCTGATCGACTGGCTGGCGCCGCGGCGGGGGATGCGACTCCTCGACGTGGCGGGCGGCACCGGTGATGTCGCCTTCCGCTTTCTCGAGCGACTTGACGGGCACGGCCATGCCACCGTGCTCGACATGACGGCCGACATGCTGGCCGAGGGCCGCCGCCGCGCCGAGGCCACCGACCGCGCGGACCAGCTCGACTGGATCGTCGGCGACGCCATGGCCCTGCCCTTCCCGGCGGGCAGCTTCGACGCCTACACGATCTCCTTCGGCATCCGTAACGTCACCCGCATCGAGGACGCGCTGGCCGAGGCCTTCCGCGTGCTGCGTCCCGGCGGGCGGCTGATGGTGCTGGAATTCAGCCAGGTGCCGCAGCCGATGCTGCGCCGGCTCTATGATCTCTATTCCTTCCAGGTCATCCCGCGCATGGGCCAGGCCATCGCCGGCGATCGGGCGAGCTACCAGTACCTGGTGGAATCGATCCGCCGCTTTCCCGACCAGGAGCGCTTCGCCGCCATGATCCGCGCCGCCGGCTTCGAACAGGTGAGCTGGCGCAACCTCTCGATGGGCATCGCCGCGCTGCATTCCGGCTGGAAGATCTGATGCGCGGTCCGCACAACATCTGGCGGCTGATCCGCACCGGCGCGACCTTCGAGCGCACCGGGGCGATGCGCCAGGTGCTCGAGGCGGTGGACGCGCCTCCGTCGCTGCGGGTGGCGGCGCGCGTGCTCGGCTGGCCGTTCCAGTGGCTGGGCTATCAGGGCGACCCGAGCCAGCCGCCGGTGCTGCGCGCCCTGACCGCGCTGGGGCCCGCCTACATCAAGTTCGGCCAGCTCCTCTCGACCCGGCCTGACGTGGTCGGGCCGGCGCTCGCCCGCGAGCTCAGCGTGCTCCAGGACAAGCTGCCCCCCTTCCCCACCGCCGAGGCGCGCGCCGCGATCGAGCACCAGTTCGGCCAGCCGGTCGAGGCGCTGTTCGCCACCTTCGGCGAGCCCGTCGCCGCCGCCTCGCTGGCGCAGGTTCACCGCGCGACGCTGGTCGAGACCGGGCAGGACGTGGCGGTGAAGGTGCTGCGCCCCGGCGTCGAGCGCGCCTTCCTGCGCGACGTCGATGCCTTCTACCTTGCCGCCTGGCTCATCGAGACCCTCGCCCCCTTCGCCCGCCGGCTGCGGCCCCGGGCGGTGATCGAGCATTTCGAGGGCGTGGTGCAGGCCGAGCTCGACCTGCGTACCGAGGCGGCCGCGGCCTCCGAGTTCCGCGAGACGACGGCGGCGGATCCCGACTTCCGCGTGCCAGCCGTGGTCTGGCCGGCGACCGGACGGCGGGTGCTGACCCTCGAATGGGTCGAGGGGATCAATCTCGGCGACCTGGCCGCGCTCGAGGCATCGGGCACCGATCTCGTGCGGCTCTCGGAGCTGGTGATCCAGTCCTTCCTGCGCCATGCGCTGCGCGACGGGTTCTTCCACGGGGACATGCACCAGGGCAACCTGAAGCTCGGGCCGGACAATGCCCTCGTCAGCCTCGACTTCGGGATCATGGGGCGGATCGACCCCTACACGCGCCGGGTCTATGCCGAGATCCTGATCGGATTTCTCCGCCGCGACTACCGGCGGGTGGCCGAGGTGCATTTCGAGGCCGGCTATGTGCCGGCCGACCGGAACATGGCGGATTTTGCCCAGGCGATCCGCGCGATCGGCGAGCCGATCTTCGGCCAGGACGCAACGCGGATCTCGATGGCGAGGCTGCTCGCGCATCTCTTCGAGGTGACCGAGCGGTTCGGGATGGAGACGCGCACCGAGCTGATCCTGCTGCAGCGGACCATGGTCGTCGTCGAGGGCGTTGCGCGCAGCCTGGACCCGCAGATGAACATGTGGGAGGTCGCGCGCCCCGTGGTCACCGACTACATCGCCTCGACGCTGGGCCCGGCGGCGATGCTGCGCGACCTGTCCGCCACGGTGCGCGTCCTGTCCCGCTTCGGGCCGCGGCTGCCGCAGTTGGCCGAGGCCGCGCTGATCCGCGCCAGCACGCCCCCGCCCCCGCCGCCGCCGCGGGGCCTGCCGGACTGGGCCTGGGGCCTGAGCGGGGCGCTCCTCGGCGGCGCCCTCGTGGCGCTCGGCTCCATGCTCTGACCGGCTCCGCCGGACGTACACTGGCCGGGCCGCGGGATCCCTCCATCCCTGGGACCAAGCCGCTAAGGCCCCTCCCCGCCCTCGTCGAACACTCCGCCCAGCAGCCGCTCCAGCGCGTCGTAGTCCTCGGGCGCGAAGCCCCCCATGCCCTGCATCCAGATCCCCGCCGCGCGCAGCCCGTCGGGCTCCAGCCGGCAGGTCCGCTCGCGCCCGACCCGCTCCTGGGTCACGAGCCCGGCGCGCATCAGGATCTGCAGATGCTTCGAGACCGCCGCCAGCGACATCGGCAGCGGCGCGGCCAGCTCGCCCACGGGCCGGGGCCCGCCCAGCAGCATGGTCAGCAGCGCCCGCCGCGTCGGGTCGGCGAGGGCGGCGAAGACCGCATCGAGATCGGGGGGCTCAGCTGTGCTCATGCGGCCGTTCCACGGCAGCGCAGCACGAAAGTCAACCATTCGGTTGATGATCCGGGGCCCGTCGATGGCCGCGGGATTCGTTCGGTCACCCTCGCGCCCACCCACGGACGGCCAATCACCGATCGCCGGAACAAGGCGTATTTACAGCCACTTACTGGAAACATCCCCCGCGCGATCGCGCCTTGACAGGTCCGTCCCGCCCCCCTAAGACCCTGCACAAGTCAGACCCGTAGCGGCGGGACGTCCGGTCGCGAGTGCGAAGGGGGCGCAAGATGGAAAGGGATGCCTTTTCCGAGCGTCTCAAGCGGCTCGAAGACCGGCTGAACGCCGCCAGGTCCGCGCACGAAGAGCCGGCACCACGACCGGCGCGCGAGTTCAACCAGAGCTCGCTCGCATGGCGGATGGTGACCGAGCTGGTCGTCGGGATGCTGCTCGGGGTTGGCATCGGACTAGGGCTCGACAGCCTCTTCGGGACACGTCCTGTGTTCCTCGTGGTTTTCGCGCTACTCGGTTTCGGCGGTGGCGTTCGCGCCATGCTGCGGACCGCGACGGAGATCGGGCGGCGCCCGAAGGATCAAGGACCGGGGGATCCCGGCGCGACGTGAACGAGGGCTGAGCGAGGCACATGGCGGGCGATTCTGGCAGCGGCTTCAACATCCATCCGATGGACCAGTTCATCGTCGAGCCGCTGTTCGGCGACGGCCCGGTGCGCTGGTTCACCCCCACCAATGCCACGCTGTGGATGTTCCTGACCGTCGGCGCCATCGCGCTCGTCATGATCGCCGGCATGCGCCAGCAGGCGCTGGTGCCCTCGCGCTCGCAGTCGGTGGCCGAGCTCTTCCATAATTTCGTGCTGAAGATGGTCACCGACGTGACCGGACCGGCAGGGGCGAAGTACTTCCCCTACATCTTCACGGTCTTTCTCTTCGTGCTCTTCGCCAACCTGCTGGCGCTGATCCCGACCAGCTTCTCGAGCACCTCGCATATCGCGGTCACGGCGGTCCTGGCGCTCGCGGTCTTCATCAGCGTCACGGTCATCGGCTTCGTGAAGCACGGGCTGGGCTTTCTCAAGCTCTTCTGGGTGGCAAGCGCGCCCACGCTGGCGCTGCGGATCGTGGTCTCGGTGATCGAGGTCATCTCCTACTTCGTGCGCCCGCTCAGCCACTCCATCCGTCTCGCCGGCAACCTGATGGCCGGCCACGCGGTGCTCAAGGTCTTCGCAGGCTTTGCCGGAGCGCTGGGCATCGGTGCCGTCGTCCCGATCATCGCGATTACCGGCTTCTATGCTTTCGAGCTCTTGGTCGCGGCGATCCAGGCGTATGTCTTCGCCATCCTGACCTGCGTCTATCTCAACGACGCGCTGCATCCCGGTCACTGAGCCTCGCAGCGCAACCTCACCCAGCCATTCCAATCCACAGGAGACAGAACATGGAAGGCGATATCGCAAGCATGGGCCAGTTCATCGGCGCGGGCCTCGCCTGCATCGGCATGGGCGGCGCGGGCATCGGCGTGGGCCATGTGGCCGGCAACTTCCTCGCGGGCGCGCTGCGCAATCCGGCCGCGGCCGGCGAGCAGATGGCCACCCTCTTCATCGGCATCGCCTTTGCCGAAGCCCTCGGCATCTTCTCGTTCCTGGTCGCCCTCCTGCTGATGTTCGCGGTCTGACCGCGACCTGAACGAGGCGGAGGCCGAGATGGAGCAAGACGAGAACACCGTGGGTGTGGCCGAGGGTCTGGAGCATGCCGCCGAGGTGAACCCGGCGGACCTGCACGGCATGGCCGAGATCGAGCATGCCGCGACCGGTATGCCGCAGCTCGACATCCACACCTTCCCGAACCTGATCTTCTGGCTCGCGGTGTCGATCGTCCTGCTCTACTTCCTGCTGACCCGGATCGCGCTGCCGCGCATCGCCCGGGCCCTGGAAGAGCGGGCAGACGCGATCACCACCGATCTCGAGCAGGCGGCGCTCCTGAAGCGCCGTGCCGAGGAGGCCGAGGCCGCCTACAACGCCGCCCTCGCCCGGGCGCGCGACGAGGCGCACAAGATCGCGGCCGACACCAAGGCCGAGATCGGCAAGGACCTTGCCGTGCTGACGGCGAAGGCCGAGGCGGAGATCGCCGCGCGCGCCGCCGAGTCCGAGGCGCGCATTCGCGAGATCCGCGACGGTGCGGCGCGCAGCGTCGAGGAGGTCGCCCGTGACACGGCCCGCGAGATCGTCGAGCACTTCCTGCCCGGCGCCAGTGACGACAAGGCGGTGGCCGATGCCGTGGCCACGCGTGTGAAGGGCTGATCCGATGGATTTCCTGAACAACACCGACATCGTCGTCGCCATCGGCTTCGTGATCTTCCTCGGCGTGCTGGTCTATTTCGGCGTCCCGGGGATGCTGACCAGCAGGCTCGACTCCCGTGCCGCGCAGATCCGCGCCGATCTCGCCGAGGCCAAGGCCCTGCGCGAGGAGGCCGAGCTGCTGCTCGCGAGCTTCGAGCGCCGTCAGCATGAGGTGGCCGACCTCGCCGAAGGGATCGTCGCCAGCGCGCGCCGCGATGCAGAGCAGGCCGCCGTCGCCGCCCGGGCCGAGATCGAGCGCACCGTCGCCCGCCGGCTCCACGCGGCGACCGAGCAGATCGCCGCTGCCGAACAGGGCGCGGTCCGCGAGATCCGCGATCGCGCCGCCTCGGTGGCGATCGCTGCCGCCGGTGAGGTGATCCGCGCCCGGATGAGCGCCGAGCAGGCCGATGCGATGGTCGACACGGCGATCCGCGAAGTGGGCGCCAAGCTGCACTGACACCGGCATAACCTGCCGGGATCGGACGGGCGGGACGCGCAGGCGCTCCCGCCCGCTTCATTTTTCGCCACCTTGATCCGGATCAAAGCCATGCCACATTTGTGCTGCCAGTCAGCACGGGCATGTCCGGGAGGAAAGCATGACGTCCATCGACGCGCGCAAGGCACAGCTGGAGGAACGGCTGCGGGAGCTTGCCTCGCGCCTGCAGCGCATCGAGACCGAGCTCGAGCAGCCCGTCAGCGAGGATTTCTCCGACCAAGCCACCGAGCGCGAGGGCGAGGAAGTGCTCGAGGATCTCGGCACCGCCGGCCTGCAGGAGATCCGCATGATCGAGGCTGCGCTCGACCGCATCGCCAACGGCAGCTACGGCACCTGCGCGTCCTGCGGTGACCCGATCGAGGAAGCCCGCCTCGACATCCTGCCCCAGGCCCCCCGCTGCCGCGCCTGCGCCGCCTGACCGCCGCGGCGCGGCGTCTGTGAGGCTTGCGGAACGGCACCCGGCACGGCACACGGCACGGCCCGCTTTCACCGAGCCTCTCCGGTACCGCCCGCCGCCTCCCGTCCGGGCCATCCCCCTGCTTTCATAGAGGAAAGCTGGCCTGGGGAGCAGTCAACTGCGCGCGGGCGCGCGCGCAGCCAGCAAACAGAAATGCGCGCCGCGCGCGCAATATGGCGGCAGTGGCCGCCCGCGACGCCGGCCACGGCCTGAGCGTCGCGCAATGTGAATTTCAGGTTAATCCCGCAGACGAATGCATTTCATATCAAAGCGATACCAGGATTCCCCCGCGCGAGAATCCCGCCCCGCGTACCGCCTCACGCCGCCCCTTCCAGCCGGGCCGCCTCCCAGGCCAGCATCGCGCGTTTCACGCCCAGCCCCCAGTGATAGCCGCCCAGACCGCCGGCCTTGCGCAGCGCCCGGTGGCAGGGGATCAGCCAGCTGACCGGGTTGCGCCCCACCGCCGTGCCGACGGCGCGCACTGCCTTCGGCCGCCCGATCGCCGCGGCGATGTCGGAATAGGTCGTCACATGTCCCGAGGGCACTTGCAGCAGCGCCTCCCAGACCTTGATCTGGAACGGGGCGCCGATCAGGTGCAGCCGCATCTCGCCCCCGCCCTTCAGCGCCGCCTCGACCCAGGGGGACACCCGCTCCGGCGCCTCCACGAACGCCGCCCCCGGCCAGCGCGCCACCATGTCGGCCATGGCCGCCTCGCGTCCCGTCTCGGCGGCGAAGGCGAGCCCGCAGAGGCCCCGCGCCGTGCCCATGGCCAGCGCCGGCCCGAAGGGCGTCTCGAACCAGCCCCAGGCCACCTCCAGACCCTCGCCGCCGCGGGCGTATTCGCCCGGGCTCATCGCCTCCCAGCGCAGGAACAGGTCGTGCAGCCGCCCCGATCCCGACAGGCCGGTGGCATGGGCGGCACTCAGCACGCTGTGACGCTCGGCCAGGAGCCGCTTGGCATGGTCGAGGGTGAGGTACTGCTGATACCGCTTCGGGCTGATCCCAACCCATTGCGAGAACACCCGCTGGAAATGCGCCGGGCTCAGCCCGACGCCCGCCGCGACCTCGTCGAGGCTCAGCTGCTCCTCGCGCCGCTCGGCGATCGTCTCGATCGCCCGGCCGATCACGCTGTAATGGTAGGGATCGCGATCCCCGGTCATGATGTCGCTCATCGCTCGTCTCCTTGGATCCGAAGATAGCGACACCCCGCGCCGGCACCACCCGGAACCTGCGCAATCCCCTTGCGGCGGCGCGCGGCCTTGGCCTAAGTCGGCGCCATGCCGGCCCAGCTTGACTACGCCACGATCCACGAGATCTTCCGCCGCTTCCACGCGGCCGAAGTCGAGCCGAAGGGCGAGCTGAACCACGTCAATGCCTTCACCCTGCTGGTCGCCGTCGCCCTCTCGGCCCAGGCAACCGACAAGGGCGTGAACCGCGCCACCGAGGCGCTCTTTCCCATCGCCGACACGCCGGCCAAGATGCTCGCCCTCGGCGAGGAAGGCCTGATCGAGCATATCCGCACCATCGGCCTCTACCGCAACAAGGCCAAGAACGTGATGGCGCTGTCACGTCTGCTGATCGAGCGCTTCGACGGCGAGGTTCCCTCCTCACGTGCGGCGATGCAGAGCCTGCCCGGGGTCGGCCGCAAGACCGCCAACGTGGTCCTGAACATGTGGTGGCGCCAGCCAGCCATGGCCGTCGACACCCATATCTTCCGCGTCGGCAACCGCACCGGCATCGCGCCGGGGCGCGACGTGGTCGCCGTCGAGCGCGCGCTCGAGGACCAGGTCCCGGCCCCCTTTGCGCTTCATGCCCACCACTGGCTGATCCTGCACGGACGCTATACCTGCACGGCGCGCAAACCGGCCTGCCGCGTCTGCATTATCAACGATCTCTGCGAGTACGAGGAGAAGACCCTTTGACCAAACCCTACCAGGTCGTCGGCATCGGCAATGCGCTGGTCGACGTGCTCTCGCATACCGACGATGCCTTCCTGGCCGAGAACGGCGTCGAGAAGGGCATCATGCAGCTGATCGACACCGCCCGCGCGGTCGAGCTCTATGGTCATATGGGCCCGGCGCAGGAGATCTCCGGCGGCTCGGCCGCCAATACGATCGCGGGCCTTGCCGCCCTCGGCGCGCGCACCGCCTATGTTGGCAAGGTCAAGGACGACCAGCTCGGCGCGATCTTCGCGCATGACCTGCGCGCCCAGGGTGCGGACTACGCCACCCCCCTCGCCCCCCGCGATCATCCCGCAGAGACCGGCCGCTGCATGGTCCTCGTCACACCCGACGGCGAGCGGTCGATGAACACCTATCTCGGCGTGTCGGAGTTCCTGGCGCCCGCCGACATCGACGCGGCCCAGATGGCGGCCGCCGAATGGATCTTCCTCGAAGGCTACCGCTTCGACGGACCGGACAGCATTGCCGCCTTCGGCAAGGCGATCGCCGCCACCCGCGCCGCCGGCGGCAAGGTGGCGATCACCCTATCCGATCCCTTCTGCGTCGAGCGCCACCGGGCGGAATTCCTGCGCATGCTGGACGGCGAGGTCGACCTGCTGGTGGCCAACGAACACGAGTTGATGTCGCTCTACCAGACCGACGATCTCGCCGCCGCCATGGACCGCGCCGCGGCCCAGGTCCCGGTGACCGCCTGCACGGTCGGCGCCCAGGGCGCCCATGTTCTGGCCGACGGCGGCCGCTGGCACTCGCCGGCCACCGCCGTTCGCGTGGTCGATGCCACCGGCGCCGGCGATCTCTTCGCTGCCGGCTTCCTGCACGGCGTCACCACGGGGCGCGACTGGCTGACCTGCGCGCGCATGGGATGCACCGCCGCCGGCGAAGTCATCTCCCATATCGGCGCGCGGCCCGAGGCCGATCTGCGCGCGCTCTTCCAAGCCGAGGGGCTCTAGGCGGAAGCCCGGCCACAAAGGTTGCCGTGCGGTTAACGCGCCGGGGATTATCTTTTTTTATCAGAATGATGCCTGGATTCTCAATGTTGAGAATCCAGGCCGACACGCCGGTCCTGGCTCGGCAAAGGCAGTCATGCCTCGCGATGCCGGCCGCCTCTGCGGCTCGACGGTTCCACAGCGATAGTCCGCCGTCTCCCTGATTTTTCTTGCGCGACTCGTGCACGGGCACTACTCATCATTGAACATTCCGTGAACATCGGAGAGCCGCAATGTCAAACGAAATCCTGAAGGCCACCGCCCGCAGACTCGTCGAACACTGCCGCGCCCATACCGAGCGCCTGGGGTTGAAGGAGCTCTACGCCCCCGACGCCGTATCGGTCGAAGCCATGCCGATGCCGGGCAGCGGCAGCGCCGAGACGCACGGGCTCGCCGCGATCGAGGGCAAGCACGACTGGTGGGACGAGACGATGGAGGTCCATTCCGCCACCGCCGACGGACCGTTCATCCACGGCAGCGACCGTTTCGCGGTGATCTTCGGCTTCGACGTCACCGACCGCAGCACCGGCGAGCGCAGCCGCTCGCAGGAGGTCGGCATTTACACGGTCGACGCGACGGGCAAGATCGTGCGCGAGGAATTCTACTACCAGGTCTGACGCGAGCGGGCCCGCGTCATCCGCCAGCGGCGGCGCCCTCGGTCTCCCAGACGCGTGTCTGTTCGGCCGCGTCGCCGTAGACAAAGCGCTCCACCACCCCGGGGATCTGCGCGAAATCCTGCCGCGCGGGCTCGGGGAAGATGCTGCCGCTCACCTCGGTGAACGGCGGCACCGGCCGCAGCACCGCTGCGACCGCGGTGTTGCACAGCATCTTCGGGGTCGGACCCTGCGCCTGGGCATTGGCCAGCACCTGATCCGCGGTCGCGCGGCTGACATAGACCGTCTGCGAATGCACATGGTGCGAGAAACGCGCGTGGTAGCGTTCGTAATAGTCCAGATAGCGCGGCGTCACCCCGTAGTGGATGTCGCCCCGCCGTGGCAGGTCGGGATGGGTGAAGGTCCCCGCCGGATCGTATAGCACCTGCTCCGAGCCATTGATCAGCAGCGCCGAATGCGCCGAGCGTCCGCTGCGGTTGCTGACCATCGAGATCAGCGTCACCGAATAGGGCTCCTCGCTCACATAGCGGGCGCGGGAGATTTCGTCCGGAGACGCCGGCTCATAGATCGCGCAGCCCGCGAGCGCCAGCAGCGACGCGAGGACGACAAGCCCGCTCCGCAGCGCTGACAGCCGCCCGATGCGCCCCATAACCGCGGAAGGCTTCAGGAGTTGAAGAGCGCGAGGAAGATCAGGATCGCGATCGAGCCACCGAACAAGTAGACCCAAAACCGCATGAAGCCCGCAAACATCTTCTGCTGCGCGCTGATGTCCATCGTGCCCCGGACATGGGTGTGTGCGTCGTCCTGCGGATGTGCGTGATCGTGGTGTTCGGCCATTGCCCGTCTTCCTGCGTCAGATGCCTCGGCCACCGGCGGGCTGAACCGCCGGCTGCCATCCCTGCCCTTCTAGCGTCCCGAGCGCCCGCTGTCAGGCCAAAAGTCCGCCCGCGGCGGCAGATCGCCGGGGCAATGCGCTAGCCGTCGAACTCCACCTCCGAAAGCCCCGCCGCCCCCTCGCAGGCGGCGGCGCAGAGCGCCTGCACCTCGGGCAGCAGGCGCCGCAGATGGACATCCGCGAGCGGCGCGCGCGCAGGGTCAGCCAGCGCCGCGCGCACCAGATAATCGGCACCAAGCGCGAGCGCGAAGGCGCGCAGGTACGGAACCGCACCGGCGTTGCGGTCCTCGGCCTCGGCCGCGAGCATCCAGTCGGTCGCCGCCGACAATCGGGCCGCGGCCAGCTCCATCCGGGCCGCCCGGTCGCCGCAGGATGCCGATGCCGTCGTCTCGATCCCCGAGATCAGCGCCCGCGCCGCCACGCCACCGTCCATAAGCTTGCGCCCCACGAGATCCATGGCCTGGATGCCGTTGGTGCCCTCGTAGATCGCCGTGACCCGCACGTCGCGCCAGAACTGGGCGACGCCGGTCTCCTCGATATAGCCCATGCCGCCGAAGACCTGCATGGCCATCGACGCGACCTCGCAGCCCGTGTCGGTCCCGAAGGCCTTGGCGATCGGCGTCAGGAAAGCGGCCCGCGCCCGCCAGCCCGCCTCGCCGGTGGCCCGGGCCATGTCGATTGAGACCGCGCAGTCGAGGCAGATCGCCCGCGCACTCGCAGTCAAGGCCGCCATGGTGGCGAGCATCCGCCGCACGTCGGCATGACCGGCGATGGCGCCCGACCCATCGGCCGTGCGCCCCTGCCTGCGCTCGGCTGCGAAGGCCACGGCCGCCTGCAGCGCGCCTTCGGCCTGTGCCAGGCCCTCGACGCCGACGCCCAGACGGGCGTTGTTCATCATCGTGAACATCGCCGCCATGCCCTGATGCGGGCCGCCGACCAGCCAGCCGGTGGCGCGCTCAAACTCCATCACCGCCGTGGGCGAGCCGTGCAGGCCGAGCTTGTGCTCGAGCGAGACGGCCCGCACGCTATTGCGCGGGCCGGGCCTGCCGGCATCGTCGGGAATGAACTTCGGCACCAGGAACAGCGACAGGCCGCGCGTCCCCGCCGGCCCGTCCGGCAGGCGGGCGAGCACGAGATGGCAGACGTTCTCCGCCAGGTCGTGGTCGCCCCAGGAGATGAAGATCTTCTGCCCCGACACCGCATAGGTCCCGTCACCGTTGGGCTCGGCCTTCGCCCGCACCGCGCCCACGTCCGAGCCTGCCTGCGGCTCGGTCAGGTTCATGGTGCCGGTCCATTCGCCCGAGATCAGCTTCGGCAGGTAGAGCGCGCGCACCCCCTCGTCGCCATGCGCCTCCAGCGCCTCGATCTGTCCCTGGGAAAGCAGAGGGCAGAGCGACAGCGCCAGGTTCGCCGACGCCATCATCTCGCCGACGCAGATCTGCACCACCACCGGCAGGCCCATGCCACCGTGCTCGGGATCGGCGGCGATCCCCACCCAGCCGCCCTCGGCGATCGCCCGGTAGGCATCGGCGAACCCGGTGGTCGTGCGCACCACGCCGTTCTCCAGCCGCGCGGGCTCGAGGTCGCCCGACCGGCGCAGCGGCGCCAGTACTTCCTCGGCCAGCCGCGCCGCCTCGCCCAGCACCGCCTCGACGGTCTCGGGCCCGGCCTCGGCATAGCGCTCCGTCGCGGCCAGACGGTCGGCCCCCAGCACCCGGTCGAGCAGGAAGCGCATCTCGGAGACGGGGGCGCGGTAGGTCATGGCATTCCTCGGATGGGGCCCGTCGGGGCTTTCGGGGCGCAGAACGAGCGGGTAAAGCCGATCTGCCGGCCGGAGGATAGGAGCCGGCGGCGGGGCCGACAAGCGGCCCGGGCTCGGGAAAGGCCGGGATGGACGCGCAGAACACGGTGACGCTCTCGTCAGGCGACCGCGGCATCCGCGCTGCCGCGGGCCTGCTGCGCGCAGGCGCGCTCGTCGCGTTCCCGACCGAGACGGTCTATGGCCTCGGCGCTGACGCGCGCTCCGACAGCGCCGTCGCCGGCATCTATGCCGCCAAGGGCCGACCCGCCTTCAACCCGCTGATCGTGCATGTCGCCGATGCCGCGGGCGCCGCCGCGCTCGGCGAGATGACCGGCCCCGCCGCGGCGCTCGCCGATTGCTTCTGGCCCGGCCCGCTGACGCTGGTGCTGCCGCGCCGGGCGGGCGCCGGGCTCGCCGAACGTACCACCGCCGGCCTGGCGACCGTTGCCTTGCGGGTGCCGGCGCATCCGCTGGCACGCGCGCTGCTGGCCGAATTCGCGGGCCCGCTGGCGGCGCCCTCGGCCAATCCCTCCGGCCAGGTCAGCCCCACCACGCCCGAGCATGTGCTCGACGGACTGCGCGGCCGGATCGCCGCGGTGCTCGACGGCGGCCCCTGCCCGGTAGGGCTCGAATCGACCATCATCGGCTTTGAGGGCGATGCGCCGGTACTGCTGCGTCCCGGCGGCCTGCCCGTAGAGGCGATCGAGACGGTCCTCGGCCGCGCCCCCGCCCGGCCCGAAGGCGGAGCGATCACCGCACCCGGCCAGCTCAACTCGCATTACGCGCCGCGCGCGGCCCTGCGCCTAGATGCTGCCACGCCCGCGCCGGACGAGATTCGCATCGGCTTCGGCCCCGACGATGCCGCCGCGTTCAACCTCTCGCCGAGCGGAGACCTCGCCGAGGCAGCGGCCAACCTCTTCGCGCAGCTCCGCGCGGCCGACACGCTGGCCGCCCGCATCGGCGCGACCCGAATCGCAGTGGCCCCGATCCCGTCCGACGGCCTTGGCCGCGCGATCAACGACCGCCTCGCCCGCGCCGCTGCGCCACGCGACCGCCAGCCTAGTTGACCAACGCCCGGCCCGCGCGCAATCGCGAGGGCCCGCTCCATGCGCGCGGCCTCGTCGGTGCAGCGCGCGCCTCACAAGCCACAACGTGCCCCGGGTGGATGGACGCGGAACCCAGCGGCAGGCGTGCCCCGATCCTCCCCCGAATCCGGGCCTGTGCGAGCCGGACTCTTCCGCCCCTGGATGGCGAGGAGGACGAACCATCATCGGCCGAAGGCAATCACTCCCAGACGGTCGCTCGCAGGGCCTTGCACTGCCTGCGCGGAAATGATTTTGTCCGCGCGCCGGAGAGGTGGCCGAGTGGTCGAAGGCGCACGCCTGGAAAGTGTGTAGGCGGGGAA
>CAYLHK010000052.1:0-20804 GCA_964383295.1 uncultured Rhodovulum sp. | reverse complement strand
CGCCGGCCGGCTTGATCGAGATGCCGCCGGTGTCGAAGACAACGCCCTTGCCGACCAGTGCGACGGGGGCCTCGTCACCGCCGCCCTTCCACTGCAGGACGACGACCTTCGAGGGGCTGTCCGACCCCTGGCCCACCGCCAGCAGCGTGCGCATGCCGAGCCGCTCGAGCTCGTCCTCGTCCAGCACCTCGACCTCGAGGCCGAGCGCAGCCAGTTCCGCCAGCCGCCCGGCGAAGGCGGTGGTCGTCAGCACATTCGCCGGCTCGCTGACCAGATCGCGGGTGAAGATCACCCCCTCGGCCTGCGCCGCCAGCGGGGCGAAGGCCGCCTCGGCCGCCTCCGGGTCGCGCACCAGGATGGTCGCGGTGTCGTTGGGCGTGCGGGCATCCGCCTCGGGGGTGCGGTATTCGGTGAACTGGTAGGCGCGCAGCGTGAGGCCGAGCGCGAGATCGGCGACCCGCGCGTTGGCACCGGCCAGCACCGTCAGCGGCGCCGAGGCGTTGAACCTCGCGATCGCGGCACCGGCGCTGCGCGCTTCCGCCGCCGAGGGGCGCCGCGCGAGCTTGACGACCTGAACCGCCTCGGCTGCGATCCCCGCGGGCCAGGCCAGCACCTTCCCGCTGCCCGGCCTGGCGCGGGAGAAGTCCTCGCTGCCGGCAAGCCGGGAGATCGCGCCCCTGGTCAGCCGGTCGAGGCGACGTGCGACCGCATCCATCGCGCCGTCCGGCCCGACCAGAACAGCGATGCGGCCCTCGATCGCGGCGAGGCCGGCGGGGTCCGCCGCGGCAAACACGGTTTTGAGTGGCGCGGTCACGGGAGTCCCCCTAAAGCATGGATTCATGGATGCCGGCGCCAAGGCCTAGCGGCTTTCTCCCCCCTTGGCCAGTGCGCCCGCCAGCCGGAGCGAAGGGCCCGAATTGACCCGTCTCGACCGCTATGTCCTCTACCATCTCGTCGCCGCGGTCGGCTTCTTCGTGCTGATCTTCACGGGCGTCGTCTGGCTGACCCAGGCCGTGCGGCTGATCGATACCGTGGTGGCGAGCGGGCAGACGGCGCGGGTGTTCCTGGAGTTCTCGGCGCTGGTGCTGCCGCAGGTGTTCCTGATCGTTCTGCCGCTGTCGGGGATCGGCGCGGCGCTCTACGCGCTGAACCGGCTCTATTCGGACAGCGAGCTGATCGTGATGATGGCGGCGGGCCTCGGCCCCGGCGCGCTCCTGCGCCCCGTGGCGATCTTCGGGCTCGCGATGGGGCTGCTGCTCGCCGTCAACATGATCCTGGTCCTGCCCTGGGCGAGCCGCACGCTGGCCGAGCGCAGCCAGGCGGTGCGCTCCGATCTCGCCAATGCGCTGATCGTGGAGCGGCAGTTCCTCCACCCGCTCAAGGGGCTCACGCTCTTCATCAGCGACACGAGCAATGCAGGCGAGATGGCGGGGATCTTCCTCAACGACCAGCGCGATCCCCAGCGCGTGATCACCTATTCGGCCGAACGCGCGCTGCTCCTGCGCGACGAGATGGAGGCGCGCCTGGTCATGCTCGACGGCATCGCCCTCAGCCCCGGCCCTGGCGGCACGCTGAACACGGTCACCTTCAACCAGTTCGTCTTCGACCTCAGCGAGCTGATCCGGGACGAGGGAAGCCGCACCATGCGCCCGGCGGAATACTTCGTGCTCGACCTGCTGTGGCCGACCGAGGAGATGCTCGATGTGCGCCGCTACGAGCGGGCCGACTACGTCTCGGAGGGCCACTACAAGATCGCGCTGCCGCTGCTGGCCATGATCTATCCGATGGTGGCGCTGGTGACACTGCTGGCGGGCGGATACCGGCGCGCGGGGTTCGGGCGGCGGGTCGTCGTCGCGGTGGCGGTTTCCGTCGTGCTGCAGGTCATCCTGATCATGGCCCGCGAACAGGCCTCGCGCCATACCGGGCTCTGGCCGGTCATGTACCTGCCGCATCTCCTCGGGCTGGCTTATGTCGGCGGGCTGGTGCACTGGCTTCGCACCCCGCATCCGCCGCGCGGGCTGCCGGCATGACGCTGTGGCGCTACATCCTCGGCAGCTTCCTGCGCTCGCTCGCCGGGGTCTTTTCCGTGGTGCTGCTCATCCTGTTGTTCTTCGGCTTCGTCGAGAACCTGCGCCGGCTGGGCGACAGCGGGGCGAGCACCGGCGACATCCTGCAGATCACGCTGTTCCAGGTGCCCGAGCCGCTCTACCAGGCGCTGCCGCTGGTGGTGATGCTGGCGAGCCTCGTCACCTTCCTGCGGCTCGCACGCACCAGCGAGCTGGTGGTCATGCGCGCCTCCGGGGTGTCGGCGATCCGGCTGATCAGCGTGCCGGTCACTGCCTCGCTCCTCTTCGGCATCGTCATGGTCGCCGCGGTCAATCCCTTCGTCGCCGCCGCGATCAAGCGCGGGATCGAGGCCGAGGACCAATTCCGCCGCGCGGGGGCGAGCCTTCTGTCGTTCTCGTCGGAGGGGCTTTGGCTGCGCCAGGCCGACATCGGTCCCGACGGCCGCTCGGACGGCAGCCAGACCGTGATCCAGGCGGCAAGGGCCAACGCCGACGGCTCGGAGCTGCGCGACGTGCGCATGCACCGCTTCGACGCGGCCGGCCAGCTCTATGCGCGCATCGACGCCCCCTTGGTCACGCTGACGCCGGGGGCCTGGCTGGTGCAGGCGCCGCTGCTCTGGCAGGCCGATGCGAACGAGGACTTCGCGCGCGTGCAGGCGGGCGACGAGCTGCGCCTGCCGACCGATCTGACCAGCGAGCACATCCTCGACAGCTTCTCGCCGCCCGAGACCGTGGGCATCTGGGGGCTCGGCGCGTTCATCTCGCAGATGGAGCAGTCGGGCTTCTCCGGCCAGCGCCACCGGCTGTTCCTGCAGAGCGAGCTGGCCAAGCCGGTGCTTTTCGCCGCCATGGTGCTGATCGGCGCGGCCTTCGCCCTGCGCCCGAGCCGGTTCGGGCAGACGGGTGTGATGATCCTTCTGGCGATCCTGGCCGGATTTTCGCTCTACTTCCTGAAGGATTTCGCCGAGACGCTGGGCGCGCGCGGCCAGATTCCGCTGATGGTCGCGGCCTGGACCCCCCCGGTTGCCGCGATACTCCTGGCACTGGGCTTGCTGTTGCACCTCGAGGACGGATAATCACCCCGGGGGAGCGAAAGGCAGGAAGGCTGTTGGCGGCGCTCAGACGCATCCGGGACATCGCGCTCCTCTGCATCGGGCTTGCAGCCGTGCCGCATCCGGCAGGGCTCCTCGGGCAGGATATGCCCGCGACCCTGCTGGCCGACAGCGTCTCCTACGACGCGCAGACCGAGACCCTCACCGCCACCGGCGATGTCGAGGTGCTCTACGACGGCCGGCTGCTGCGGGCGCGCGCGTTGACCTACGACGCGCGCGAGGAGGTCATCCGCGCCCAGGGGCCCATCACCCTGACCGACGGTCACGGCAATGTGGTGATCGCCGACGAGGCCGAGCTCGATGCCGATCTGCGCAACGGGCTGATCCGCGGCGCGCGGCTGATGATCGACGACCAGCTGCAGCTTGCCGCCACCGAGGTGCGGCGCTCCCAGGATCGCTACAGCACGCTCCACCGCGTCGTGGCCTCGAGCTGCACCGTCTGCGCCGGCGACAGCGCGCCCACCTGGGCGGTGCGCGCCACCCGGGTGACCCAGGACGAGGTGACGCAGCGCATCTACTTCGACAACGCGACCTTCGAGGTCATGGGGTTTCCGGTCGCCTGGCTGCCCTGGCTCAGCGTGCCCGACCCCCGGTCGACACGCGCGAGCGGGTTCCTGACCCCGGAGTTCCGCCGCTCCGACATCTACGGGACCGGCTTCCGGCTTCCGTACTATCACGTGATCGGACCGTCGGCGGATGCGACGATCACGCCCTTCCTGACCACCAAGGGTTCGGTCCTGGTCGAGGGCGAGTACCGCCGCCGCTTCTCCCGCGGCGGCTTCGACCTCTGGGGCGTTCTCGCGATCAACGACGGGCTCGGCGGCCACGGCCGCGGCGCCTTTGCCACGGTCGGCGCCTTCGCCCTCGAACGCGGCTTCATCGCCGATTTCGACATCAACATCGCCAGCGACCGGTCCTTCCTGCAGCAGTTCGACTATTCCGATGCCGACCGGCTGACCAGCTTCGCGAGCGTCCACCGTACGCTGGCCGAGGAGTACGTCGGCTTCGGTGCCCTCGGCTTCCAGAGCATGCGCGACGACGAGCCCAACGACACGGTGCCGCTGATCCTGCCCGAGTTCCTCTACCGTCGCTCGACCGCCCTGCCCGGCGGGCAGGGGCGCGTCGGCATGGAGCTGGAGGCTCTCGGCGTGACGCGGCGGGTGGGCAGCGACATGCTGCGGATGGGCGGCAGCGTCGACTGGAAGGGCGACTGGATCCTGCCGCGCGGCGTTCTCGCCAGCGCGACGGCGGTTACCAACCTCGACATGTACCAGGTGCGCGACAACCCCGACGTGCCGGACGGCGAGCTTCTGACGCGCGTGGTCCCGATCGCCGCCGCCGAAATGCGCTGGCCGCTGGTGCGCTACGGCGGGCGCGCCGCGCATGTGGTCGAGCCGATCGCGCAGGTCGTCTATTCGCACGCATTCGGCGACACCGACATGCCGAACGAGGACAGCCGGCTGCCGGAGTTCGACGAGACCAACCTCTTCTCGCTGAACCGCTTTCCGGGCCGCGACCGCTACGAGACCGGGCTGCGCGCCAATCTCGGCATGGGCTATACCCGCTACGATCCGGCCGGCTGGTCGCTCGGCTTCACCATCGGGCGCGTGGTGCGCGCCGATCCCGAGGACGATTTCTCCGACGGCAGCGGGCTCGCAGGGCGCTGGTCGGACTATGTCGCCGGCGTGTCGGTCGATACCGTCGCGGGGCTGCGGGTCAGCAACCGCGCGCTCTTCGACAACGACTTCACCTTCCGGCGCAACGAGCTCGGCCTGCGCTACGAGACCGGGCGTGCGGATTTCGCCGCGACCTACACCTACTTTGCCCAGGACGATTCCAATCCCGTGCTCGGCGACGTCCCGGAGACGAACGAGCTCTTCCTCGAGGGCCGCTACCGCGCGCTGCCGAACTGGGAGCTGCGCGGGCTCTGGCGCTACGACATCAAGGCCTCCGAGAGCCTGCGTGCCGGCGCGGGCATAACCTACGGCAATGATTGCACCGAGTTCGACCTTTCGATCTCGCGCCGGTTCACGTCATCGGATAACGTCCCACCCTCGACATCCATCGGCTTCAACGTCCGCCTCGCCGGATTCGGAGAGGCCGGTGCAACGGCGTGGCCGGAACGGACGTGCACGGCGGTTCCGGGTTAAGGCAGGCAGGAGGACACGCATGCCAGGACGCATGCTGAAGGCATCACTGGTCGCGGCGCTCTGCTGGGGGCTCGCCCTCGGCGCGCCAGGCGCCGCCGCCCAGCCGTTTTCCGCGGCGCTGACGGTCAACAACTCGGCCGTCACCTTCTACGACATCGAACAGCGCGTGCGCCTGCTCGGCGCGCTGGGCGCCAGCGGCAATCTGCGGGAGATGGCGGTCGAGCAGCTGACCGAGGACAAGCTCAAGCTCCAGGCCGGGGTGACGATCGGCGTGGTGCCGGACGCCGGCATGATCCAGGCCGGGCTCGAGGAATTCGCCGCCCAGCGCGGGCTGCAGGCGGACGACGTGCTGCAGGTTCTCGAGGCGCGCGGCATCGACCGCCAGACCATGGACGACTTCGTCGCCGCCAACATCATCTGGCGCGAGGTGCTCGGCGCGCGCTTCCGCGGCCGTGCGATGCCGAGCGACGAGGACGTCGATGCGGCGATCCGAATCGCCTCGACCACCCCGCAGGAGGTCTACCAGCTCGCCGAGATCGCCATGCCCTTCGCCGAGCGCGGCGAGGCGGAGACGATCGCCTTCGCCGACCAGCTTCACCGCGACCTCAGCCGCGGCGCGAGCTTCTCGGCCGCGGTCCGGCAGTACAGCCGAAGCGCCACCGCCGAGGGCGGCGGGCTTCTCGACGCCATGGCGGCGATGCAGATTCCCCCGGCCCTGCGCACCGAGGTCCTCTTGCTGCGCCCCGGGCAGACCACGCGCCCGATCCCGATCCCGGGCGGCATCGCCATCCTCCAGCTGGTCTCCATCCGCCAGCAGCCGCCGACGCCGATCGCGGATGACGACATCGAGGCCCGTCAGGCGCTTAGCCTGCGACTCTTCAACGAACGCATCAGCGTCTTCGGCCAGGGGTATCTCCAGGAGCTGCTGGCGGACGCGCTCATCGTCGAGCGATGACCGCCCCGGTCGCGCTGACGCTCGGTGATCCCGCCGGCATCGGCGGCGAGATCGCGCTCATGGCCTGGGCGCGTCTCGGCGCAGAGGTGCCGTTCTTCCTGATCGGTGATCGCGACTACATGGCAGACCGCGCCCGCGAACAGGGCGCGGCGATCCGCGAGATCGCGTCTCCGGCCGAGGTGGGCGCCGGCGGCGCCGGTCTGCCAGTCCTGCACCACCCGCTGCCGCGCCCGGCCACCCCGGGTGTCGCGGACCCCGACAATGCCCCGGCGGTGATCGAGTTCATCACCCGGGGCGTGGAACTGGTGCGCAGCGGCGCCGCCTCGGCGCTCTGCACCAATCCGATCCACAAGCGGCTGCTGCTCGAGGGCGCGGGCTTCGCCTTCCCCGGCCATACGGAATATCTCGCCGCCCTCTGCAGCGCGCCCCGCCCGGTGATGATGCTCGCCGCCCCCGCGCTCCGGGTGGTCCCCGTCACCATCCATATCGCGCTGACCGAGGTGCCGGCCGCTCTGACCATGCCGCTGCTCGAGGAGACGCTACGGGTCACCCGTGCCGGGCTGATCTCGGATTTTGGCATCGATGCACCGCGGATCGCGGTCGCGGGGCTGAACCCCCATGCCGGCGAGGGCGGGACCATGGGCCGCGAGGAGGTCGAGATCATCACCCCGGTCCTCCAGCGGCTGCGCGGCGAGGGGTGGGACATTTCCGGGCCGCTGGCCGCCGACACGCTCTTCCACCCCGCCGCGCGGGCGGGCTACGACGCCGCGGTCTGCATGTACCATGACCAGGCGCTGATCCCGATCAAGACCATCGCCTTCGACGAGGGCGTGAACGTGACGCTCGGCCTCGATTTCGTGCGCACCTCGCCCGACCATGGCACGGCCTTCGACATCGCGGGCAAGGGCATCGCCGATCCCTCCAGCCTGATCGCGGCCCTCACCATGGCGCATGAACTCGGCGCCCGGCGGCGCGCGGCGGCGTGAGCACGCCCGACGGGCTGCCGCCGCTGCGCGAGGTCATCGCCGCGCATGGGCTGGCCGCGCGCAAGGCGCTGGGGCAGAACTTCCTGCTCGACCTGAACCTTACGGGCCGCATCGCGCGGACCGCCGGTGATCTCGGCGCCTGCGATGTGCTCGAGATCGGCCCCGGCCCCGGCGGGCTGACCCGCGCCCTGCTGACCGAGGGCGCGCGCAAGGTGCTGGCCATCGAGCGCGACGAGCGCTGCCTGCCGGCGCTGGCCGAGATCGCCGCCGTCTGGCCCGGTCGGCTGCAGGTGATCGAGGGCGATGCCTTGCGCATCGACCCGCTCGCGCATCTGACGCCTCCGGTGCAGGTGGTGGCGAACCTGCCCTACAATGTCGGCACCGAGTTGCTGGTGCGCTGGATGACCCCGGCGCAATGGCCGCCGTTCTGGACCGGCATGACCCTGATGTTCCAGAAGGAGGTTGCCGAGCGCATCGTGGCGCGGCCGGGATCGAAGGCCTATGGCCGTCTGGCGGTGCTGGTGCAGTGGCGCGCCGATGCCCGCATCGCCTTCGAACTGCCGCCGCGCGCCTTCACGCCCCCGCCCAAGGTCACCAGCGCCGTGGTGCGGATCGAGCGGCTGGAGGCGCCGCGCTTCCCCGCCGATCCGCAGATCCTGCAGCGGGTGACCGCGCTCGCCTTCGGCCAGCGGCGCAAGATGCTGCGCGCCAGCCTGCGTCCGCTCGGTGGAGATGTCGAGGCGCTGCTGACCGAAGCCGGCATCCCGCCCACCGAGCGCGCCGAGCAGGTGTCGCTGGAGGGCTTCTGCCGGCTGGCGCGGCTGGTTGCGGAGCGGGAGGCGCGCTGAGCCTTAACCCTCGGGCGGCGGTTTGGACTCCGCCTCGGGCTCCTGCTTCGGCGACCCCAGCACCGTCACCGCAACCTCGGACAGCCGATCGTCCTGTTCGACCCAGTGCTGGACGTTGCGCGCCGATCCGGTTTCGCGGACCTCGCGCAGCGCTTCCAGCGAGACCTCGCCATAGACCCAGCCCGGCGTGTCCAGCTTGCCGGTCGCCAGCACCCCTTCGTCGGGAAAGCCGCCGTCGGCCGGCACGAAGATCCCGGCCGCACCGACGCCCTTGCCGGCTGCGGCCAGCCAGTCGGCATCGCTCAGGGTTACCGCCTGCGCGACGACGCATTGCCCTTCCAGCGCACGGGCCATGGCGGCGATCCGCACCCGCCAGTAGCCCTGCAGCGTCCGCGTGCAGGACGGCACCAGCAAGATTTCCGCCCCCGCCGCGACCAGCGCGCGGGCCACCAGCGGAAACTCCGCATCGTAGCAGATCGGGATCCCGATCCGCCCTAGCGCGGTTTCGAAGACCGTCAGACCGCGGCCCGGCACCAGCCCCCATTCCTCGCGCTCGAAGGGCGTCAGGATCAGCTTGTCCTGCGCCGCCCGGCTGCCGTCCGGGGCAAAGAGCCGCGCGCGGTTGACGAACCCGCCATCCTCACGCTTGAGCGGCGCGGTGGCGGCGCAGATATGCACCCCGAACTCCCGCGCCAGGCTGGAATGAAGGTCGTCCACATCGCCGATGCGTGAATTCACCGCCGCCGCCGCCCGGGCGAGGTCGCGCGAATTGCTCTCCTCCGCCAGGCTCGCCAGCTCCATGGCGCCATATTCGGGAAAGACCAGGAGCTCGGCACCCTGCTCGGAGGCGGTCCGCACCCAGACGCGCAGTTTGCCGACGAAATCGTTCCACCGGTTGTGCCAGTCGACCGGATAGGCTGCCGCAGCGATCTTCATGGCTTTCCCTTCCTGGGTCCTCGACTCCCGGCGCCGCCGATGCCGTGCCGCCTCATGAGGGCGCAAGATGCTTGGGCGGGCGGCCCTGCGTCAATCTCAATCGGCCCGGGGCTGCGCCGCCAGCAGGGCGTCGAGCGCCGACCAGTCCTCCACCTCGAGCCGCACGGGCACCACCAGCACCTTGGGACGGAAGGCCGCCGGCAGGCGCACGGCATCCTTCTCGGTCGTCACCAGCTGGGCCCGTTTGCTGCGCGCCTCCGCCTCCAGCCGGGTCAGCAGCGCCGGGGCGAAAGGGACGTGGTCGGGCAGTGCGTGCCGCCCGACCAGCTCCGCGCCGAGCCCCTGCAGCGTGGCGAAGAACTTCTCCGGCCGTCCGATCCCCGCAAAGGCCAAAGCCCGCAGTCCCTGCCAATCCATCCCCGTCGCCAGCGGCGTGATCCGCCCTGCGATCAGCGGAAGGCGCCCAAGTGCGGGCCAGTCCGCGACCAGCCGCGCCCGCGCCGCATGCGAGCCGATCGCCAGCACCGCCTGCGCCCGCGCCAGCCCGGCATCCACCGGCTCGCGCAGCGGCCCGGCCGGCATCACCCGCCCGTTGCCGAAGCCCGCCACCGCATCGACCACCAGGATGGAGACGTCCTTGGCCAGCCCCGGGTTCTGGAACCCGTCGTCCATGACCACGACCTCAGCCCCCGCCGCCACCGCCGCCCGCCCGGCGGCACCGCGGTCACGCCCCACCCAGACCGGGGCAATGGCGGCAATCAGGAGCGGCTCGTCGCCCACGTCTTCCGCCCGGTGCAGGCGCGGATCGACCGCCACCGGCCCCTCCAGCCGACCGCCATGGCCACGCGAGACGACATGCACCGCCCGGCCCTGGGCCTGCAGCCGCTCGACCAGCGCCATAACCGTGGGCGTCTTGCCCGCGCCCCCGGCGGTCAGGTTGCCGATGCAGATGACCGGCACCGGCAAGTGCACTTCCGGCGGCCGGGCCACCCGCCGGCGCGTCACGGCGCGCCACAGCCAGGCGAGCGGTGCCAGCAGATGCGCCTGCCACCCCGGCGCGTCGGGCGGGCGCGCCCAGAAGCGCGGCGCCTGCATCAGCCGCGGTCCACGACCGCGGGCATGTCGATGTGGCCGGCGATCTCGGCGACGACCGCGTCGGTCACCTCCGCCCCCTCGCTCACCGCCCCCCAGGCTGCCGCCGCCATTGCCGCCGCCCGGTCCGGCGCCAGCGTCACGGCGAGCGCGCGCGCAAGCTCGCCCTCGTCGCGCACCCGGATCGCCGCACCTGCCGCGGCCAGCCGCGCATAGGCGTCGGCGAAGTTGCGCACGAAGGGGCCGTGGAGGATGGCGCAGCCAAGCAGCGCCGGCTCGAACGGGTTGTGTCCCCCCACCGCCACCAGCGAGCCGCCGACGAAGCTGACCGGCGCGATCCGGTACCAGAGCCCCATCTCGCCCAGCGTGTCGGCCAGATAGACATCCGTATGCAGCTCAATCGCCTCGCCTCGCGAGCGCCGCGCCACCGACAGGCCCCGCTCGCGCAGCATGTCCGCCACCACGTCACCGCGATCGGGATGACGTGGCACGAGGATCAGCGCGAGGTTCGGCGTGCTGCGCCGCACCTCGACATGCACCGCCGCAGCGACGGCCTCCTCGCCCTCGTGGGTCGAGGCGGCAAGCCACAGCGGCCGCCCGGCCAGCGCCCGGGTGATCGCACCCCGCTCCGCCTCGTCGTAGGGGAGCGGCGCGGCCCCCTCCTTCAGCGTGCCGAGCACCTGCAGCCGTTCGGGGTCCGCGCCCAGCGCCAGCAGCTGCGTCCCCGCCAGCTCGTCCTGCGCGAGGATCCGTTCGAATCGCTGCAGCAGTCCCCGCGCCATGCGCCGCGCCAGCCGCCAAGACCGGAAGCTTCCGTGCGATATCCGCGCGTTGATGAGCAGCATCGGGACGTCGCGGCGGTAGGTGGCAAACAGCGTCGCCGGCCACAGCTCGCTCTCGGTCCAGACCGCCATGTCGGGCCGCCAGTGGGCGAGAAAACGGTTGACCCAGGGCAGCACGTCCAGCGGGGCATACTGGTGGATCGACCCCTCCGGCAGCCGCCCTTCCAGAAACTGCGCCGAGGTCACCGTGCCGGTGGTCACGAGGCAGGTCAGGTCCGGGCGCCCGTCGCCGAGCCGCCGCAACAGCTCGAGCAGCGACGCCGCCTCCCCCACGCTCGCGGCATGGAACCAGACCAGCCGGCCCTCGGGCCGCGGCACGCCGGCGATGCCCATCCGCTCGTCGAGACGGGGCCCATCCTCGCGCCCGTGGGCCTGCCGCCGCTTCAGCCAGCGCAGCGCATAGGGGCCGGCGCGACGCGACAGCGCCAGATACAGCCCCAGAAGGGCCGACCGTTCGGGCTTATTCATGCGAACCTTGTGCCTCAGCCGATCTCTTCGGTCGGGCTCGCGGCGCGCTCCTCGTCGACCAACCGGTGCAGGTGGGCGATGAAGTAGCGCGTCTGCGCCTGATCCACGGTCGCCTGCGCCCGCGCCTTCCAGGCAACGTAGGCAGAGGCATAGTCGGGGAACATGCCGACGATGTCGATGGCGCTCACATCCGCGAATTCAGTGCCCTGCGTGTCGGTCAGCTCGCCTCCGAAGACGAGGTGCAGGCGCTGGGTCATGGGATCCTCTTGCGGTCGCCGGGTCAGGGCCAGCATACCGGGCGGCGGCGCGATTGCAAAGCCGCGCCGCAGCGCACACTGGACAGGGCGCAGGGCCGGGTGGCAGGGGTGATCGCATGTCCGGACCCGCCGACTCGCTTACGCGCGACGCCTTCCTCGACGGCCGCCTGCACCTGTGGCAGCCGCGCCATGGTTATCGGGCGGCGGTCGATCCTGTCATGCTCGCGGCCTTCGTCCCGGCCCGCGCCGGGCAGTCGGTGCTGGAGCTCGGCTGCGGGGTCGGCACGGCGCTTCTCTGCCTCGGGCGGCGGGTGCCGGGGCTCGTGTTGCACGGGCTGGA
The DNA here is from genome assembly GCA_964383295.1 of uncultured Rhodovulum sp. Classification (GTDB taxonomy): domain Bacteria; phylum Pseudomonadota; class Alphaproteobacteria; order Rhodobacterales; family Rhodobacteraceae; genus Amaricoccus. The sequence goes on along the minus strand of CAYLHK010000052.1, from coordinate 8,752 downwards.
ACTGCAGCCCGACTATGCCGATCTCGCCCGCCGAAACGCTGCCGAGAACGCGATCCCGGCCGAGATCCATACCGGCGACCTACGCCACATCCCCCCCGGGCTGCGGGGGCTCTCCTTCGATCATGTTCTGATGAATCCGCCGTATATGACTGAAAATGCATCCACTTCTTCCGCGGACGCAGGTCGCGAAACGGCAAACCGCGAACTCATGGACACGCCGCTGGCCGCCTGGATCGACGCGGGCCTGCGGCGGCTACACCCCGGCGGCTGGCTGGCGGTCGTCCACCGCACCGAGCGGCTGCCGGAGATCCTCGCGGCGGTCGGCACGCGGGCGGGCGCGATCGAGATCCTGCCGCTCGCCCCGCGCGCGGGCCGCCCGGCGGGACGGATCCTGCTGCGCGCACGCAAGGGTAGCAGGGCGCCCCTCACGCTCCACCAGGCGTTAACCTTGCATGACGGCAGCTCTCATATTCGCGACGGCGATGACTATACTAAAGAGGCCGGGCTCATCCTGCGACACATGTCCGAAGTCACGTATTCAGACATATTGCGGAGTGCACGCTTGGGTGGTAACGAAGATTAAGTATCAACTAACGGGTGTTCGGCGACCGTCGCTCCCGGGGCTTTCGGGAGTACCCCGCCATGCAGTCCGGCGTCTGCTTTCTCGTTCTGGCAATGCTTCTGACCCCGGCGGTTGACGGGGTCGCCAAAACGCTGAGCGCGGAACACTCGCCGATGATGATCGCCTTTCTGCGCTATTTCTGCGCCGGCGTTATCGCGCTGATGATCGCCCGCGGCACCGGACGCCGCGTCGTGATCCCGGCCGGCGACCGGCTGGGCCAGGTCTTCCGCACCGCGCTGATCATGGGCGCCATGACCTCGCTGATCGCCGCGCTCGGCATGGTGCCGATGGCCAAGGCCGTCGGCGGCTTTCTGATCGCCCCGATCGTCTCGGGCATTCTCGGCATCCTCATCTGGCGCGAGCCGCCGACCGCGACCCGCCTGGCCGGGTCGGCGATCAGCTTCGTCGGTGCCGCCATCCTGATGCGCCCCGAGGCCGGCATCGAGACCGGCAGCCTCTTCGCGTTGCTCGGCGGCGCGCTTCTCGGCACCTATCTCGCCGCGACCCGCGGCGCGAAATCGCAGGCCGATGCGCTCTCGACGCTGGCCGTGCAGTCGCTGCTCGGCGCCGGACTGATCGCGCCCTTCGCGCTGGCCGGCGGCCTGCCCACGCTGAACTCCACCCTCATCATCGGGGCGCTGTCGCTCGGCGCCATCTCCGCGATCTGCCACTTCCTCACGGTTGCCGCCTATCAGCGGGCGGATGCGACGATCCTGGCGCCGTTCCTCTATTTCAACATGATCACGGCGCTCGCCGTCGGCTTCTTCTGGTTCGGCGAATCGCTCGGCCTCGCCAGCGTTCTGGGCCTGATGGCCATCGCGCTCGGCGGCATCGTGACGCTGCTCAAGCCGGACTGCCTGAGCCCGCGGAAGCTGGCGCGCCTCGTCCCGGCCATGCCGGACCTGCCGCGCCTGCCCGCGCTTCCGACCCTGCCCGCCGTGACGGCCACCGTCGCCGCGGCCGCTCTGCCCTCCCTCCCGCGCCTCCCCGATCTCCTCCGGCCGGTCCCTGCCGGCGGTCACCGGTTTGCGTGACAGGTGTCACAATCCATGGTTTACTGAAGGGGTTGCAATCGTTCGAAGAGGAGGATGCGCATGAGCCTGGGTTCACATCTGACGGAGCTTCGCAAGAAGCATCAGGCCCTGTCGGAGACGATCGAAGCGGAACAGAAAAATCCGGCGGTCGACGACCTCAACCTCAAGCAACTCAAGCTCAAGAAGCTGCACATCAAGGAAGAAATCTACCGACTGTCAGCCGAAGGCTGATCGCGATACGCGCATCCGGATCGGGACAAACTTCGTCCCGTTCCGGCGACGGGGCCGGCGAATCGCCCCCCGCCCGGAGCTCCCACCACTACGGAAGGTGCTCCACATCATGGCCCTCGGCGGGTCAGTCCGCCCCGGTCAATTCATCGAGAGCCGCGACGATCAGCGCCAGTTCTGCCGGTGCGCTGAAGCGGTGGTCTGCGCCCTTGACCAACGTCAGGCGCAGATCGTCGCTGATTGCATGTTCCGCCAGCCGCAGGGCCACGCCGAAGGGCACATCCACATCCGCCATTCCCTGCAGCAGGCGCACCGGGAACGGCAGCACCAGTTCCGATCGCATGACCAGATGGGCACGGCCGTCCTCAATCAGCCGGGCGGTGATCGGATAGGGATCCGCCGAATATTCCGACGGCACCTCCACTCGACCCTTCTCGGCCAAGGCGCGGCGCTGTTCCTCGTCGAAACTCGCCCACATCGAATCTTCGGTGAAATCCGGCGCCGCTGCGATCCCGACCAGCCCGGCGATGCGCTCGGGCATCCAGCGCGCCAGAAGCAGCGCGATCCAGCCCCCCATGCTCGACCCCACGAGGATCTGCGGCCCTTCGGTCAGCGCATCGACCGCATCCGAGGCATCCCGCGCCCAGTCGCCGATGCAGCCGTCCTCGAACGCCCCCGAGGACACCCCGTGCCCGGTATAGTCGAGGCGCAGGAACGCCCGACCGCGCGACCGCGCCCAGTCCTCCAGATGGCTGGCCTTGGTGCCGCTCATGTCCGAGCGGAACCCGCCCAGGAACACCAGGCCCGGGGCGGCGCCCGGCGTGCGGCAATAGGCGATGCGGCGTCCGTCGGCGGTCTGCAGGATGTCGTGTTCCATGCCGATCCCCTAGCAAAGCCCCGCCGCGCGGACCAGACCCGTCGCCCCCCGGGCGCACGCGACCTTGACAGGCCGCGCACAGGGGATAAACCGCGCTCCACCTGAGACCCGGGCGTGCCGTAGGCGCCGAAACCAAAGGAGAGCGTAGGATGACCGTTTCCGCTGTTGCGCAGGAGGTGGCCGTTACGCTGCCCGATGGTGCGGTCCGGCAGTATCCCGCCGGCGTGACCGGCGCCGAGATCGCCGCCGACATCTCGAAATCGCTCGCCAAGGCCGCGCTCGCCGTGACCATCGACGGCCGGCTCGCCGACCTGTCCGAGCCGATCGGCAAGAACGTCGCCCTGTCCATCGTGACCGTGAAGGACGAGGCGCCGGCGCTCGAGCTCATCCGTCACGACTGCGCCCATATCATGGCCCGCGCCGTGCAGGAGCTCTGGCCCGACACCCGCGTCACCATCGGCCCCGTCATCGAGAACGGCTGGTACTACGACTTCGACCGCGCCGATCCCTTCACCCCCGAGGACCTCGAGGCGATCGAGGCGAAGATGCGGCAGATCATCGCGCTGCGCGACCCCGTCAGCACCGAGGTCTGGGACCGCGACCGCGCCATCCGCCACTACGAGGCGCTGGGCGAGCCGTTCAAGGTCGAGCTGATCGAGGCCATCCCGGGCGTCGAGCCGATCCGCATGTACTGGCACGGCCCCTGGCAGGATCTCTGCCGCGGCCCGCATCTGGCCAACACCGGCCAGGTCCCGGCGGATGGCTTCAAGCTGATGAGCGTCGCCGGCGCCTACTGGCGCGGCGACTCGTCGCGCCCGATGCTTCAGCGCATCTACGGCGTGGCCTTCCGCTCCAGGGATGACCTCAAGGCGTACCTCCACCGGCTGGAAGAGGCTGCCAAGCGCGACCACCGCAAGCTCGGGCGCGAGATGAAGCTCTTCCACCTGCAGGAAGAGGCCCCGGGCATGGTCTTCTGGCATCCCGACGGCTGGATGATCTACCGCACGCTGGAAGACTACATGCGCCGCCGGCTGCGCGCCGCGGGCTACAAGGAGATCCGCACCCCGCAGGTGGTGGACCGCGTCCTCTGGGAGCGCTCGGGCCACTGGGAGACCTACCAGCAGCACATGTTCATCGCCGAGGTCGAGGAGGAGCACGCCAAGGAGAAGCGCGTCAACGCGCTGAAGCCGATGAACTGCCCCTGCCACGTCCAGGTCTACAACCAGGGGCTCAAGTCCTACCGCGACCTGCCGCTGCGCCTGGCCGAGTTCGGCGCCTGCCACCGCTATGAGCCCTCGGGCTCGATGCATGGCCTGATGCGGGTGCGCGGCTTCACCCAGGACGACGCGCATATCTTCTGCACCGAGGATCAGATCGAGGCGGAATGCGCGGGGTTCATCGAGCTGCTGACCTCGGTCTATGCCGACCTCGGCTTCGACAGCTTCGACATCAAGCTCTCGACCCGGCCCGACGTGCGCATCGGCACGGACGAGGCATGGGACTTCGTCGAGAACGCGCTCGAGAGCGCGATCCAGAAGGTCGGGCGCGCCTATGAGATTGACCCGGGCGAGGGCGCCTTCTACGGACCGAAGCTCGACTTCAAGCTGACGGATGCGATCGGCCGGGAATGGCAGTGCGGCACCTTCCAGGTGGACCCGAACCTGCCCGAGCGGCTGGATGCCGAATATGTCGGCGAGGACGGCGCGCGGCACCGGCCCTTCATGCTGCACCGGGCGATCCTCGGCTCGTTCGAGCGGTTCATCGGCGTGCTGATCGAGCATTACGCCGGCAAGCTGCCGCTGTGGCTCGCCTCGCGGCAGGTCGTCGTGGCCCCGATCGTCTCGGATGCGAACGGCTATGCCGAGGAGGTCGTGGCGGCGCTGAAGGCGGCGGGTATCCGGGCCGAGGCGGATCTTCGCAACGAGAAGATCAACTACAAGGTCCGCGAGCACAGCCTGGGCAAGGTCCCGGTCATTCTCGCCGTCGGCAACCGCGAGGTCGAGGAGCGCACGGTCTCCGTCCGCCGGCTGGGCGAGAAGGACAGCGCGGTGATGTCGCTCGACGCGGCGCTCGCCGAGATCAGCGCCGAGGCGGTCCCGCCCGACCTGCGGCGCGCGTGACAAGGCCGTGTGCGCGCGCAGGTGCGCACATGTGCGCAATTTTCAAGTGACTGACTTCAAAGGCGGATTTCGATCCGTTTACCATTAGGAAAGCTTCGTTAGCGAAGCCTTGCGCCCTATTCCAGCGCCAGAAGAAGCGTCAGGTCCAGCCGCGCCGGGTCCATGTGGTGCCGCGGGCGGGCGTGGATCTCGATCGCCGGGTCCTCGGTGATGGCGAAGCGGCTGTTGCGCACCCAGTGGTCGCACAGGAGGCTGTAGGCCGGCGCCAGCTCCTCACGCGGACCGGCGAACCGCAGGCTGCCATAGAGGCCGGGGCGCGTGGCGATCGCCTGCAGACCGGCAGCGGCGATCTCGCCCGGATCGGGTGCGCCGCCCTCGCGCAGGGTCACGCAGCAGTCATATCGCATCTCGTGCGCCGGCGTGGTGCGCGGGTCGTCGTGCAGAAGGCCGACGAACAGGCCGTTGCGCCAGGCGCGAAGCCCACCCGGCAGATGCGCCTCGAAATCCGACCAGAAGCTGCGCAGATCCCGCAGCGCGCCGACATAGCGCCGCGCCAGCAGGTGGAAGGCCGGCACCTCGCGCACCGCCACCCGGCCATGGCCGCGGGCCGCGGCGCCGTCGGCCATGCGGCGCGCATAGCGCGCCCGATAGCGCCCCGGGGCGGTGCCGAAGCGGCGCTGGAACGCCTGGGTGAAGGAGGCCTGGCTGTCATAACCGAGGGCCACGGCGACCTGCCCGGCCGTGTCGCCGGTCCATTGCAGCCGGAGCGCGGCCGCGTCGAGGCGGATTCGCCGCAGATAGGCCCCGGGCGGCACGCCCATCGTGTCACGGAAGAGGTGATGGAAGCGCGAGGATGACAGGCCCACGGCCGCGGCTACCGCGTCGAAGCTGACCGGTGCGGCCATGTCACGTTCGATCAGGCGCAGGGCCCGGGCTATGCGGACATCCATGGAACCCCCGCCGGGCAGGCTACCTGCTCCCCGGCAAGGACGTCAACTCCGCGTGGTTCAGGCGAGTGCGGCAAGCGCCTCGGCCGCGGCACGCTCGCCCGAGCGTACCGCCCCCTCCATGTAGCCGGTCCAGTAGTCCGAGGTCTCGGTCCCGGCCCAGTGGATCGGCCCGACCGGCCGGCGGATCCATTCGCCGTAGTCGATCAGGACCCCCGGAGGCGCAAAGGCGACGGGCCCGCCCCGGCTCCATTCCTCGGCGCTCCAGTCGACCTCGAAATAGTCGATCGCCTCGAGCGCCTCGGCCCCAAAGGCGGTGGCGAAGGCCTGGATCACGTTGTGGCGCCGCTCCTCGAGCGGTCGCTGCGACCATTCCCGCCCGGCCCGGCCGCCGAGAAACCCGGCGATGACCCCGGGGGTGCCCGAAGCCGGAGTGTTGTCGAACATCAGGTTGGGGGTGGTCGCCGGGTTGATCGCCTCACCCGACAGCCCCTGCTCGCGCCAGAAGGGGCGCGCATAGACCGCCTGGGCCTTCACCGTGGTGCCCATGGGGCGGCGCTGGAGGAGTTGCGCCTTGGCCTCGGGCAGCGGCGGCTCGTAGCGGATGGCCCCGGCGAGCGGGGGCGGCAGGGCGACGATGACCTGCCGAGCGATCACCGTCGGCCCATCCCCCTCCACCCGCACGCTCCCGTCGGCGGTCACCGTGATCCGCGACACTGGCGATGACAGCACGACCCTCCGCCGGCCGAGTTCGGCCGCTATGCGCTGTGCCAGCGCCTGCGAGCCCTCGACCAGGCGCAACTCCTGCGCACCGCCGGTGATCGCGGCCAGGCGGTGCAATGTGCCGGGCGTGGTCTCGTTGCCGGCCGCAGCGATATAGGCGAGCACGAACAGGAGCGACATCTCGCGCGGCTCGGCCCCCCAGAGCGTGTGCCCGGAGGCGGTGATCAGCTCGGCCTCGAGCGGCGTGGCATTGGCATCGAGCCAGGTCTGGAAGGTCTGCGAATCCCATTCGACGGCACGCTCCGCCGCCCAGGGCGCAGCCGGGTCGATCTCGGCCGCCAGCGCCTCCAGCCGGTCCATCAGCCCGGAGAAGGCAGCGACGATCTCGGCCGGATCGCCGCCCATCGTGGGCATCAGCACCGGGCGGCCGCGATCGTAGGTGGGATAGGTCGCGAGCCCGTACTCGCCGACCAGCGCCATCATCCGGTCCTGGGTCGGCCCGACATAGGTGCCCCCCGCCTCGACCGAGACCCCGTCCCCGACGCGGTGGTTCACCACGCGCCCGCCCACTCGGTCGCGCGCCTCGAGCACCAGCACCGCGCGGCCCCCCTTGGCCACCGCACGCGCGGCACTCAGCCCGGCGAAACCCGCCCCCACCACCACGACATCGGCCTCGCGCAGGTCCTCCTCGGCCCGGGCGGGCGCGGCAGGCAGGACGGCCGCGCCGGTGGCCGTGGCCCCGGCCGCGACAAGGAATCCCCGGCGCGCCATGCCGCCCGTACCGCGGCCTGCTGTCGTCGACATGTTATCCCCCTGTGGATCACGCCCGGTGCGCTGGTCTTGTGGCGCCGAGCCTAGCACGGGGCGGGGGCGCGGTTTTGTCCGCGGTTGCTGCCCTGCGCCCCCTGCATGGCGGCCTTGCGGCAGCCCGTCTCACCTGCGGTGCTGACGCGTCCCATGTTGAAAGGCATCAACCGGCGTGTTGCCGGTGAGCACTGGAACGGAGCCATGCGCTACATTCGGAACGTTCTCGCGCGGATCGGCGAGTATCTTGCGATCCTCAACAGCGCCGCTGCGACGGCCGAGGCCGTTCGCGGACATCGCCAGCCGGCGGCAGCCGACCTGATCCGGCTCGGCATCGACCCCGAGCGCTTCCGCAGGATCGGCCACGTCTGATCTCGGACAGGACGGGAGGCGGCAGCGGCCGCCTCAGTCCTCGTCGGAAGCGAGCTGGCGGAGAACGGCGCCGCGTCCACGCAGGCGCAGGATCGCCGGAACCAGCACCGCGGCAAGCGCCACCACGTAGAGCACGATCGCGGCCGGCGAGCTGATCAGGATCGCCGGGTCGCCCTGGCTGATCGCCAGCGCCCGGCGCAACTGCTGCTCGGCCAGCGGCCCGAGGATCAGCCCCACGACCACCGGCGCGATCGGATAGCCGAAGCGCCGCATTCCGTAGCCGAGCACGCCGAAGGCGAGCAGCAGGCCGAGCTCGAACACCGACGGGTTGGCGCCGATTGTGCCCAGCGTGGCAAAGGCCAGGATGCCGGCGTAGAGCCATGGGCGCGGGATGGTCAGCAGCTTCACCCAGATGCCGACCAGCGGCAGGTTCAGCACCAGCAGCATGAAATTTGCGATCAGCAGGCTGGCGATCAGTCCCCAGACCAGCGGCGCGTTGGTGACGAAGAGCAGCGGCCCCGGCTGAAGCCCGAACTGCTGGAAGCCCGCCAGCATGATCGCCGCCGTCGCCGTGGTCGGCAGGCCGAGGGTGAGGAGCGGCACCAGCGTCCCGGCGGCGGAGGCGTTGTTGGCCGCTTCGGGCCCGGCGACGCCCTCGATGGCGCCATGGCCGAACTCCTCGGGATGCTTCGCGAAGGTCTTCTCGGTGGTGTAGGAGAGAAAGCTCGCCACATCGGCGCCGCCCGCCGGCATGGCGCCCACGGGAAAGCCGATCGCCGTGCCGCGCAGCCAGGGCTTCCACGACCGCGCCCAGTCCTCGCGCGTCATCCAGACGGAGCCCTTGACCGCCTCCAGCCGGTCGTCGGGGCTCGACGAGGCCGCGACCTTCAACGTCTCGCCGATGGCGAAGAGCGCGACGGCCAGCGTCGTCACCTCGATCCCGTCGAGCAGGTCCAGGATGCCGAACGACAGCCGCGCCTGCCCGGTCTGCAGGTCGATGCCGACGAGCCCGAGCGCCAGCCCGA
>CAYLHK010000051.1:4254-20984 GCA_964383295.1 uncultured Rhodovulum sp. | reverse complement strand
CTCCAGCAGGCCGATGAGCAGCTCGGAGGTGTCACCGCGCAGGCGCTCAGCGTCGCCGTAGATCTTGCGGAACTGCTTCTCGGTCAGGTCGCCGTAGTAGCCCTTGAGCTTCTGCTTGGCGCGCAGCTGCGTGCCGAAGTCGCTCATCTTGCCCTTGCGGCGCTGGCCATGCTGGCCGGGGCCGTATTCGCGGCGGTTCACCGGGGACTTCGGGCGGCCCCAGATGTTCTCGCCCATGCGGCGGTCGATCTTGTATTTCGCACTCGTGCGCTTGGTCACGGCGTCATCTCCAACACTCTAAAATATCAGCGCGCCCTCCTTTGCCGGGTCTCCCCGGCCGACAGGATTCCCCTTGCGGGGACCACGGACGCAATAGTTGCCACCGCCCAAACGGACGGCAGGCTGCGGCGTTATAGCGGCGCGACGGCGGGTGTCAATGCAGGGAGGCCAAGGGCCCTGGCTCAGAAGCCGAGGCTGATCGAGCGCGTCACGCCGAGGCGGAAGTAGAACTGGTCCTCGGAGCCGAGCGCGGTGATCGGCGAGTCGGCCGCATCATCCACGAGGCGGTCGTAGGCGGCCACGCCCTCCACGCCCCAGGCGTCCGAGATCGCATAGCGCGCGCCAACCTCGAGGCCGATGGCGGTCAGTCCACCGGACGGGTTGAACTCGGACAGGCCGGAGGCAATCGATTCCTCCTCGGTCACGCCGAAATAGGTGCGCATGAAGCTGCCAGTGCCGAAATCGAGCCGCGGCCCGATGTTCAGGGTCAGCGTCTCCGTCGGATGGTAGATCGCATCCGCACCGATCTCGCCGACGACGCTCTCATGACCGCCGAACCCGTAGCGCACGTCGGTGAAGGCGCGCCAGTCGCGGGTCTCGTAGCCGATGCCGAGGCCGACCTCATAGCTGGCATCGACGTTGTCGAGCCCGCGCAGCTCGGAACTGTCACGCCCGGTGCGGCTGCCGATATAGCGCACCGACCCGCGCAGCCCGAAGCCCTCGCGCACACCAATCGCATTCGCCGAGCCCCAGGAAAGGCCGCCCGGCAGACGGAGGTAGTCGAAGCGCACGGTGCCCCAGGGGCCGATGTCGTAATCATCCGAACCGAAATAGTTCGGCCCCACCGAGGCGCCGAGCCCGATCGTCATCCGCGATTCGATCAAAGGAGCCGTGCCGGCGGGCGTCGCTGGCACCGCCAGCGGCACCGTGACCGGCGCCGTCGGCGCCGCTCCGGCGTCCTGCGCGGCGGCCATGCCTGCCCCGAGCGTTCCCGACAGGGCCGTCAGCAGTGAGATGAGAGCGCCCGTCTGCCGCATCCGCCGTCCGCCTTCCCCGACCGAGTCGGTCGAAAATCCATAACGCTATTTGGGTCGCTGTGGGCAACAAGGCAAGTGAAACATGAATGGGTTAACGCCACATTTACCGATGCGTGACTGGAAGGCCCCAACAGGTCGCGCCCAGCGGCACAAATGCCTCACCGCCGCGCGGCGAGACCATCGGCAAGAACGCGGCGCACAACGGCCAGATCGGCATCGCGGGTGACGAAGGCCCGGCCGATGTCATGGGCCAGAACGAAGGCCATCCGCCCGGCGCGGACCTTCTTGTCCTGCTCCATCAGCGCCATCAGCCCGTCGGAATCGGGCAGATCCCCCGGAATGTCCCCAAGGCCACGCTTCATGCCCATGGCGGCCAGATGCGCCGCCACCCGGCTCGGAGCCTCCTGCGGGCAGAGGCCGAGGGCGGCCGAGACCTCGAAGGCGAGCAGACAGCCGATCGCCACGCCCTCGCCATGCAGCAGCCGGTCCGAGTAGCCGGTGGCAGCCTCCAGCGCATGGCCGAAGGTATGCCCGAGGTTCAGCAGCGCCCTGTCCCCCTGCTCGGTCTCGTCGCGCAACACGATCGCGGCCTTCATCTCGCAGGACCGCCGCACGGCATGAAGGCGCGCCGCCGCATCGCCCGCGGCCAGCGCCGGCCCCATCGCCTCCAGCCAGGCGAAGAAATCGGCGTCGCCGAGCAGCCCGTATTTCACCACCTCGCCGTAGCCGGCGAGAAAGTCGCGCGGCGGCAGCGTGTCGAGCAGCCCGGTGTCGGCCAGCACCAGCCGCGGCTGGTGGAACGCCCCGATCAGGTTCTTGCCGAGACCGGAGTTGATCCCGGTCTTGCCGCCGACCGAACTGTCGACCTGCGCCAGCAGCGTGGTGGGGATCTGCACGAAGCCCACGCCCCGGCGCAGGATCGCCGCCGCGAAGCCCGCCAGATCGCCGATCACCCCGCCACCGAAGGCCAGCACCAGATCGTCGCGCCCGACCTTCTCGGACAGCAGCCATTCCACCGTGCGCTCGAGCGGCCCCCAGCTCTTGGTGCCCTCGCCGGGCGGCAGCGCCAGCATCCGCGCCGTTATGCCGGCCGCCCCCAGCCCCGCCTCGAGCGCGGCACCATGCGCGGCGGCGACGCGGGTCTCGGTCACCACCGCCACCTGCGGGCGTCGCAGGATGGGCGCGATCTCGGCACCGGCCCGCGCGATCAGGCCCGCCCCGATGCGGATGTCGTATTCGCGTCCCGGCAGGGGGACGGAGACGGTGGCGATATCGCTCAAGATACGGGCTCCAGTACCGGAGAATGATCGGGCCGGGTGAGGTCGCGGTCGCGCACGGCGGCAATGACCCGGCGGGCCATCGCGTCATGGCTGGCGCCGCGGCGGCTGTCCACCGTCACGTCGGCGAGGGCATAGATCGGCGTGCGCGCCTCGAGGAGCGCCGCCAGCGTGGCGCGCGGATCGGCAGTGGCGAGCAGCGGCCGTCCGGGCCGATCGCGCACCCGGTCCCAGAGCACGTCGAGGCCGGCGCGCAGCCAGACCGAGGTGCCCATCTGCGCGATGACCTCCCGCGTGTCCGGCTGGATGAAGGCGCCGCCCCCGGTCGCGATCACCCGCGGCCGCTCGGTCAGCAGACGCGCGATCACCCGCCGCTCGCCGTCGCGGAAAGCCGGCTCCCCCAGCCGCGCGAAGATCTCGGGGATCGTCATCGCGGCCGCCGCCTCGATCTCGGCATCGGAATCGACGAAGCCCACGCCGAGGATGGCCGCCAGCCGCTTGCCGACGCTGGTCTTGCCCGCGCCCATCAGCCCGACGAGCACCAGCGAGCGTGTCAGCCGCAGCGGCGGGGCCGGCGGCGTGCCGCCCGGGCTCTCATCGGCGGATCTCGGTCGGTCCATCATGCCAATTGCTGTCGGGCCGCGGGACAGGTAGACTGGTCGCGAGGCAGTTGCGGGGTCGCCCGCGATTGAACAGGTCAAGGTGCGACGGTCAAGTCGCCATGCCGGAGCAGACAGGATGCGGTTCGCCCTGAAGGCGCTTTCGATCGCGCTGGTCCTCGCCGGGCTCGGCGTGGTCGGGCTCGCGATCTTCTCCGACCTGCCCGCCCCCACCCGCGAGGTCAGCCGACCCGTCGAGGTGCAATGAGGGCCATCGCCCTCGTCTCAATGCTGCTCGCTCCGGAGGCGATGGCGGCGGACGAGCCGCTGAGCGCCATACCCTGGCTGTCCGAGAGCATCCGCATCGAGGCCTCGCCCCCGCCTGCACGCCCGCGCGCCGCCCCGCCCCGCGGCGGCGAGGAAATCACCGTGACGACGCTCGGCCAGGTCAGCCGTGACGCGGTCGGCCTGCTCACGCCAGACGAGACCGGCTTCTCGCGCGATCTCTGGGGGCCGACGGACGCCGCGACCGCCCGGTCGCTGATCCTCGGCTACCCCGACGCCGGCGTGCCGGCCAGCCGCGCGCTCTTCCGCCGGCTGCTGCTGGCCGAGGCCGATACGCCCATGGGCGCCGGCTCGGATTCGCTCCTGCTCCTCGCGCGCATCGACCGGCTGCTGGAGCGCGGCGCGCTCGAGGAGGCCCGCGCCCTGATCGAGCGCGCCGGGCCCGACACGCCCGAGGTCTTCCGCCGCTGGTTTGACATCGGCCTCCTCCTGAGCGCCGCCGAGGCCCCCTGCGCGGCGCTCAGGCAGAACCCGATGCTCTCGCCCACCCTGCCCGCGCGCGTGTTCTGCCTCGCGCGCGGCGGCGACTGGAACGCGGCGGAGATCACGCTGACCCTCGGCGAACAGGTCGGCGCGATCCCGGCAGCACAGGAAGCGCTGCTCGCGCGCTTCCTCGACCCCGACATCTTCGAGGGCGAGCCCGCGCCGCCGATCCCCGATCCGCTGACCCCGCTCGATTTCCTGATGCGCGAGGCCGTCGGCCTGCCGCGCCCGCCAGGGCCGCTGCCGCTCGCCTTCCTGCATCTCGACCTCCACCAGTACGCACCGATGCGCGCGCGCGTCGAGGCGGCCGAGCGGCTGATCCTGTCGGACGCCGTTCCGCCCGAAAAGCTGATCGCGGGCTATCGCGCCGGCCGGCCGGCGGCCTCCGGCGGCGCCTGGGAACGCGCGAGCGCCATTCAGGCCCTCGATGCCGCCCTGGCCGCCGATCCGGTAGACCCCGCGGCCCTCGCAAGCGCGCTCAAGGCCGCCGACACGCTCATGGCCGACCGCGGTCTCGACGTGGCGCTCGCCGAGGCCTATGCCGACGCACTCGCCGCGCAGGAGACGACGCGGCTCGACCCCGCCGCACGCCATGTCCTCGTGCGGCTGCTGCTCAGTGCAGGCCGCATCGAGGCGGCGGTCGCCGCGGCCGGGGATGCCCCAGCCCGCGACACGGCGATGCTGCTCGCCGTCGCCGGCCATGGCGAGCTTCCCCCGAATTCCGGCGATCTCGCCCTGGCGGCGCATGCCGGGCTGCAGCCGGCTGCACCTGGCGACGAGCGCGAGCAGCGGCTCGCCGAGATCCTCGACGAAGGGCGCCAGGCCGAGGCGATCCTCACCGCGCTGGAACTGCTCAAGGCGGCCGAGGGCATCGACCCGGTCTCGCTGCGTGCCGCGCTCTTCGCGCTCTCTCGCGCCGGCCAGGAGGAGGCCGCCCGGGTCATCGCCCTGCAGACGCTGATCCGCGCCGGCCTCTAGGCCATGCCGGACCCCGCCCCCCACGACCGCTGGACCGGGCGCTTTCTCGAGGCGATGCAGGCCGAACGGGATGCGGCGCGCAACACGGTCCTGTCTTACCGCCGCGACCTCGACGACTTCGCGCGCTTCCTCGCCGATCGCGGCAGCGGCTTCGGCGAAGCCGCGCGGGCCGACATCGAGGCCTATGTCGGCAGCCTCGCCGACCAGGGGCTTGCGCGGGCCACCCGCGCGCGCCGCCTCTCGGCCATCCGCCAGCTCTACCGGCATGCCTTCCTCGAAGGCTGGCGCAGCGACGATCCCGGCGCCCTCGTCCGCGGCCCGAAGAAGGCACGCCAGCTTCCGGGCAGTCTCGGCGAGGCCGAGGTCGACCGCCTGCTGGACGCGGCCGAGACCCGCGGCGCCACGCCCGAGGCGCGGCTGCGCAACCGCTGCCTGATGCAGCTCCTCTACGCCACCGGACTGCGGGTCAGCGAACTCGTCGCCCTGCCGGTCGCGGCCGCGCGCGGTGATCCCCGAATGATCCTGGTGCGCGGCAAGGGCGGGCGCGAGCGCATGGTCCCGCTTTCTCCCCCCGCACGCGCGGCGCTGACCGACTGGCTCGTGGTCCGCGACGCGACCGACGATGCGGCACGCGCCGCCGGCCGCCCGTCCTCGGCCTTCCTCTTCCCCGCCCGCGGCAGGCAGGGACACCTGACCCGCGAGGCCTTCTTCGTGCTGGTCAAGCAGCTTGCCGCCGACGCGGGCCTCAACCCGGCCGCCGTCTCGCCGCACAGCCTGCGCCATGCCTTCGCCACCCACCTGCTGGCGAACGGCGCCGACCTGCGGGTGATCCAGACCCTGCTCGGACATGCCTCGATCGCGACGACCGAGATCTACACCCATGTGCTCGACGCGCGGCTGCGCGAACTGGTGCTGGAAAAGCACCCGCTGGCCGCGGCGAACGAGCCGATCTGACCGCCCGCCGCGACCCGGACCCGGATCAGTCGCGGACCGCGACGACCTCGATCTCGACCAGCCAGTTGGGGTTGGCGAGACCCGCGACCTCGAACACCGAGCGGGTCGGCAGGTTCGGCTGTTCGTCGGTGCCGAAGAACTGGACGTAGCCCTCCATGAAGCCGGCGAAATCCATCGAGCCGCTCTCGTCGGCGACGAGATAGACCTGCATCTTCACCACGTCGCCCATCTCAAGATCGATGCTCTCAAGGTTGGCCGCGATCCGCTCCAGCACGGAAACGGTCTGGGCCTGGGTATCGCCGAAGGCCTCGGCCGAGCCCTCGGGCGCGGAGGGATTGCTGACGCCGGGGACGACGCCGCTCAGATAGACGAGCGTGGCATCGGCCGGGATCTCGACCGCGCGCAGGATCGGAAAGGTGGAGCCGGGGGTCTTGTGACGGATGACCTCGGCGCCGGCCGCGCCGGCAAGGACCAGGCCGAGCCCGGCTGCGAGTGCAAATGCTTTCATTGAAACCTCTTCAGGGGGTGGGAGGGGGTGCAGGACCGGCGCGGACGTGACCCGCACCGGTCGGGCGCGTTCAGCGCGCGCCGGCAACCATCTCGGCCGTCGCTGGCTCTTCGGTGAAATCGTTGCCGAAGCTCGTCTGGATGTAGTTCACCACCTCGGCGATCTGCGCGTCGTCGAGAAGCTCGCCAAGCGGCGGCATCGCCGCATGGCCATGAATGGTGATGTGGATCGGGTAGTCGGGAAAGGCGATCATCTCGTTCCCGGCCAGCGCGGGATACTCGCCCGCTCCGACCGCGCCCTCGCCATCGGGCATGTGGCAGCCCGCGCAGACGGCATTGTAGATGCCCTCGCCCGTCTGCTGGGTCAGCCGCGACGGGCTCTCGAACCAGGCCTGGCTGTCGTCGGCCTGCTGCGCCGCGGCGGCGCCGGCCGTCAGCGTGACGGCGATCGCAAGAATATGGCTGCGCATCGGATCACTCCCCCGTGGCGTTGCTGGCGACGTCATGAAGACGGCTGATGGCGTCGAGCGACGACAGGACGGCCCCCTCCATCCAGGCGGGCAGATAGGACAGATGCTCGCCCGCGCAGACGATGCGGCGATCCATCGCCACCGCGTCCTGGTACTGCGCCTCCTTGTCCTGCCAGATGCCGTAGCAGCCATGCGTCCAGGGCACGCGGTGCCAGGCGACGGCAACGCCGGCCTTGAACTCGTCCTTCATCTGCGGATGGATCTGGCTGCCGAAGTCGAGCGTCCAGCGGATCCGGTCCTCGGCCGGCATGGCCGAGAACTGATAGGCCGTCGCCCCCCAGGCATAGGCCGCGAGCAGGACGCCCGGCTTGTCGGAGAGATAGTCATTCGACGGGTACGAGATCTGCGCGATCGGCAGATCCGTGTAGGTCGTGCCGCCGTAGATGTGCTCGTCCTCTTCCCAGAACCGGCGGTTGAACTCGATGCCGACCTTGATCGAGGTGGCATAGGACATGGTGCTGATGACGCTCGACAGCGGTCCCGCGAAGTCGTGGTCGATGCGGCTGAGCACCGAGAACGGGATCGTGCAGACGCAGTAGTCGCCCGTCGCCTCGACCTCCGCGCCCCCGTTCGCCATGTCCTCATAGGCGACGGTCACGCCCTCGTCGCTCTGGCGTATGCGGATGACGCGCGCGCTGTAGGTCACGAGATCGCCGAGATTCTCCGCCATCGCCCGCGCGATCATGTCCATGCCGCCCTTGGGCTGGAAGATCGGCATCGACGAATTGAGCGTCTCGCTGGTCGCCAGTCGGCTCCAGAGGCCCGAACTCAGCAGCGTCGAGAGATCGAGGATCTCGTTGGGGATCGGCGCGCCATCGACGCCGCCGCCCGGCGGCCGCTCATAGCCGCGCCGCCCACTCGCGGCATTGCCGGAGACGTATTCGTTGTCCGCATTCAGCGCGCCGAAGGTGCGCAGGCCCGCGAGCAGGTTGGTCTTGTCCTCTTCGGACAGGACCTCGTCGAGCGCACCCTGGTTGGTGACCTTGGAGAGCAGGTCCGAGATATGGCCGCGGAAGTCGCTGTTGATCTCGCGATAGCGCACCGGCTTGCCGTCGAAGGCGCTGGCCGAATGCACATAGGCGAAATTGTTGATCTGGATCAGCGGCTCGAGCTCGACGTTGAGCCGGCGGCAATAGTCCATGATCCCGTAGTGATTGTAGGGCACCCGCCACGGGCCGGGATTGAAGTAGTTGCCCTCGGCGAAGTCGACGGTCTGGGTGAACCCGCCCAGCTCCTCGTAGGTGTCCCCCGCGCGCAGGGTCCAGCAGCGCCCGCCGGCGACGTCACGGAACTCGATTACCTCGACCTCGTAGCCCGCGTCGCGGAGCTCCATGGCCGCGACCATGCCGGCGATGCCGGCGCCCAGGACAAGCACCTTGGTGCCCTCAGGGGCCTGCCCGAGCTGGATCGGCCCGTCATAGGGCGAGGCCTGCGCCATGCCGAGCATGCCCATGGCCTGATACATGACCGCGGCGCCCCCCGCGGCGCCGACCATGGTGAGGAATTCTCGTCTTGTCGGGATTGGGGATTGGGTGCCGTCCACTGCGGACCTCCTCAGGCTGCGTTGCTGCCGGCCGCGGACTTGTCGCATGACGAGCCGGGTCCGGCTGGCTGCAGGAAGTATTCCACGTTCGCCATATGTGGGCAACACCACCCCACGGCGAATACGGGCGCGGGCAGGAGATGAGAGCTTTTCTGCCGCCCCCGCACGCCACTGCCCTCGGAATTGGCGGATAGGCGTGAGTCCCGAGGCATCCGCCTGTGTTCACGGGCACACCCAAATGGATCGTGATGGGCCTGCCTGGCGGACAAATAAAGAGTTCGGACAGGAGAGTTTTATGCAATACGCTTTATAATTTAGACATGGTACATCTTGGCCATCTCATCGTAAATATGATCTATCCTTATGGCAAATAAATGCTTTTTTTCATGCCTTGTAGCAAAGTCAAGGCTATATGACTTATCTACTTTTAAATATGCCTTAGATATATCATTTACCGCAATAACAAGTTGCCTAAACATCTCGTGGTAATTGTCATCAGAAAATATAACTATATCTCCAACTTTATGGAACTTAAAATGAATTGTAGATTTATCCAAAATTCCATTATTATGCACAATAGATTGTCTATATATCCTCAAATCTCCAAAAACATTATTTTTTATAGCATCTCTTTTTACACACGCTGCATCCGCAATTGCATTTCTATACCTGTTTTCCCACAATGCATAAATATAAACTATTGACATAGACTTCTGAAAGCTCACATTGTAACCATCCTTTGCTGACTTTACGATTAGATCCCTCAGCTTGGATTCGTACTGAGCTGTTCCTGCATTTGGATCCTCCCTACAGAATAATACAGGAGTATTCTCTCTCGCGTATTGCCTATACCTTAGTTCAATAAACTCCTTGTGTGCAAGCGCCTGTCCATATATTATAGATTGAGTAAGACCGTACGTGGAAACTATATCGGCATATAGGCCGCCTGCAATTGATTCTTTTAATTTATCCATTACCATCCAAACCTTCTAAATTCTTAGGCACCACTGCCCTGCAAAGTCGGGAAGCACCTACCCCCGCCCGCCCATCGCCCGCGCCGTGACCCGCTCCACCAGCCCGATCAGCCCCACGAGCACCGCGGCGAGGATCGCCGCCATGACAAGCGCCGACCAGATCTGCACCGTCTGCCCGTAGTAGCTGCCCGAGAGCATCCGCGCGCCCAGCCCCGCCACCGCCCCGGTGGGCAGCTCGCCGATGATCGCGCCGACGAGGCTCGCCGCCACGCCCACCTTCAGCGAGGCGAAGAGCCACGGCAGCGCAGAGGGCCAGCGCAACCGCAGATAGGTCTGCGCGCCGCTCGCGTTCCAGGTACGCATCTGGTCGATCAGCATCGGATCAGGGCTGCGCAGGCCCCGCACCATGCCGACCGTGACCGGGAAGAAGGACAGGTACATCGAGATGATCGCCTTCGGCATCAGCCCGGCGACGCCGACCGAGTTCAGTACCACGATGATCATCGGGGCGATGGCGAGGATCGGGATGGTCTGGCTCGCGATCACCCAGGGCATGACGCTCGCATCCGTGGTGCGGTCATGTACGATCGCCGTTGCAAGCAGGATGCCGAGCCCCGCGCCAAGCACGAACCCGGCCAGTGTCGCCGACAGCGTGACCCAGGCGTGATAGAACAGGCTCCGCCGCGAGGTGGGCGCCACCTCCATCGTGGTCCGCCACAGCTCGGCCAGCACCTGGTGCGGCGCCGGCAGCCGCGGGCGGTCCTGGCTCATCGTCTCGCGGATCAGATCGGCCAGCCCCAGCTCGACGCCGGCCCGCCCCGCCTGATCATAGGCCCAGGCGGCGTTCAGCCAGACCGTGGCCAGATACCAGACCACCACGATCCCGCCGACGACGGTCAGCACAGGCAGCCAGCTGCCGCCCGTCCCCGTCCCCGCCACCGGGGCGGTCCGCCGCATCGCCTCACTCGCCACCGCAGCCTCTCAGCAACCGCCGCGCGCCCGCGCGCCGCTTCCGCGAGACTATCAGCAAACCCCGCCGCGTCGAGGCCCGCGTCCCGCAATACGTTCCCGCAGCCGCGGTTGTGGTGTAGGCTGCCGCCACCCCTGCCCCGGCCCGGTTCCGCGCTCCATGTCCGCCACCAAGCCACGCCGAAGGATGCGCCCGGGCGCGGTGATCGCGCTCCTGGGCTTCCTCGCCGTCTCGGGGGCCGCCCTTGCCCAGGGCGCGCCAATGGGCGTCGAGGACACGGGCGCCACTCCCGGCGCCTTCTACGACCCGCCGCCCGACGCGCCGCCCGGGCCGGGCCAGCTTCTGCGCAGCGAGCCGCTGACCGGCGCCGAGCTTCCCGCCGGGCTCGAAGGCTGGCGCATCCTCTACACGACCACCATCGACGACGAGACGCCCGCCGTCGCCTCGGCCAGCGTCCTCGCCCCGGCCGCGCCCGCGGGCACGCGCCGGCCTGCGATCGCCTGGGGACATGGCACGACCGGGCTCATGCGGCGCTGCATGCCCTCGCTGTCCCGGACGCCGACCCGCGGGATCCCCGCGCTGGCACGGATCGCCGCCGCGGGCTGGGCGGTCGTCTCCACCGACTACGCCTTCCTCGAGGGCGACGGGCCGCATCCCTATCTGATCGGCGAGGCCCAGGCGCGGGCGACGCTCGACGCGCTGCGCGCCGCGCGCCGGCTCGACCGGGCCGGGCTCGACGGGCGCGCCGTGGTCTGGGGCCATTCGCAGGGCGGCCATGCCGCGCTCTGGACGGGCATCGTCGGCCCGGACTATGCGCCCGACGTCGAGATCGCCGGCATCGCCGCCATCGCGCCTCCGACCGACCTTGCGCGTCTGCTCGCCCGCAATCCCGCCCTCGACAAGCGGCTCGGCCCCTATCTCGCGCTCTCCTACAGCCGCTTCTATCCCGATGTCGCCTTCGATCGCGCGCTGCGCCCCGCGGCGCTGCCCGCAGGCCGCGACATCGCCCGGCTCTGCGCCTTTGCGCCCGCCGAGGACCGGCGGCGCGTGGGCGAGCTGATGCGCTCCTTCGAAGGCCGCTCGCTCGAGGGCGCCCGCAACCCCTCGCTCGCCGCCCGTATCGCCGAGAACAACCCCGCCCGCCCGATCGCCGCCCCGCTGCTGGTCATCCAGGGCCGGCGCGACGCCGTGGTGGCAGCCCCCGTCACCGACGCCTTTGTCAGCGCGCGCTGCGCGGCCGGTCAGCGGCTCGACTACTGGAGCTTCGCCTGGATGGACCACGGCGGCATCCTGCGCCCCGGCAGCGCGCTGGAACGCCCGCTCATCGAATGGACCGAGGCCCGTCTGGCCGGCGCGCCGCAGGCCCCGGGCTGCGTGCGCCGCAGCTTCTGACCCCCGTGCGGGACCTACCCCGCGCGCCAGACCAGCATGACATCCGCCAGCCCCTCGTCGTTCTCGCCGGCAGTGGCGCCGGCCTCGACGAAGCCATGGCGCGCATAGAACCGCCGCGCTCCCGAATTGGCCGCGAAGCTCCACAGCGTCAGCCCGCCGAAATGCCGCGCCTTCGCAGCGGCGAGCAGCGCGCCGCCGATCCCCTGCCCGCGCGCCGCCGCATCCACGTAGAGCGCCGCAACGAACCCCTCGCCGTCGACCGCGGCGAACCCCAGGACCGCAGGCTCCCGCGCGGCGACCAGCACCCGGCAGGTGGCGAAGACATGCTCGCGATAGAAGCGCGCGATCTCAGCGGCCGAATGAGCGCGCGGCATCCAGGGCGTCGCGTCGATCCAGGCGTTGGTGATGGCGGCGCAGGCCCCCGCGTCGGCGAGCACGCCATCGCGGATCGCGACGGCGGCGGTATCCTCAGACCTCGTCACCGACGCCCGCGCGCAACCCGTCGCGCACCCGCGCCGCGACCGCCAGGAACTCCGCGCTCTCGCGGATATTCAGCGGCCGCTCCCGCGGCAGCGGGCTCTCGATCACATCCGTCACCCGACCCGGGCGCGGGCTCATCACCACGATCCGCGTGGACAGATAGACCGCCTCCGGGATCGAATGGGTGACGAAGCAGATCGTCTTGCCCGTTCTGGCCCAGAGATCGAGCAGCTGCTCGTTGAGCTTGTCGCGCACGATCTCGTCGAGCGCCCCGAAGGGCTCGTCCATCAGGAGCAGGTCCGCATCGAACGCCAGCGCCCGCGCGATCGAGGCGCGCTGCTGCATGCCGCCCGAGAGCTGCCAGGGAAAGCGGTTGGCGAACCCCGACAGCTCGACCAGTCCCAGCACCCGCTCGATGCGCGCCGCCTGCTCGGCGCGCGAATAGCCCATGATCTGCAGCGGCAGGCGGATGTTGCCCGCGATCGTGCGCCAGGGAAACAGCCCCGCCGCCTGGAAGACATAGCCATAGGCCCGCGCCTGCCGCGCCGCCTCGGGCGTACCGCCGTTCACCCGGATCGTGCCCCCCGTCGGCGCCTCCAACGCCGCCGCCACCCGCAGGAACGTCGTCTTGCCGCAGCCGGACGGCCCGATGAAGCTGACGAAATCGCCCCGTTCGATCGAAAGGTTCACGTCGCGCAGCGCATGCACCGGCCCGTCCCCGGTCTCAAAGACCAGATCCAGCCCCCGCGCCTCGATCACCGGCCCCTGAGCCGGCATCATACCCCCGAGGTCAGGTTGGCGAGATCGCGCACCACCTGCCGGGGCGCGGTCAGCTCCTTCCACTTCGTCAGTGCCGCCGCCACCGGCGGGAAGGGCGCCCGCTCGATGAACCGGCCGCGCCCGGGCGCCGGATCGGCGTTCGCACCGGCTGACCAGATCACCTCGCCGCGGCTCAGCGTGTAGCGCGCCGTGGCACTCACCTTCACGCCCTCGAAGACGTTGTAGTCGATGGCGCTCTTCTGGCTGGCCGCTGATATCGTCTTGCCCGCCTTGGGGTCCCAGACCACGATATCGGCGTCCGCGCCCACCGCGATCGCGCCCTTGCGCGGATGCATGTTCAGGATCTTGGCCGAATTGGTCGAGGTCACGGCGACGAACTCCTCCGGAGTCAGCCGCCCGGTCTCGACCCCGTAGGTCCAGACCACCGCCATCCGGTCCTCGAGCCCGCCGGTGCCGTTGGGGATCTTGGTGAAATCGCCGATCCCGGCCTTCTTCTGCGCGGTGGTGAAGGCGCAGTGATCCGTCGCCACGACCTGCAGGGACCCCGCCGCCAGCCCGGCCCAGAGGCTCGCCTGATGCTCCTTGCCACGGAAGGGTGGCGACATCACCCGCCGCGCGGCATGGACCCAGTCCTTCGACTGGTACTCGCTGTCATCCAGCACCAGATGCTGCGCCAGGGGCTCGCCCCAGACGCGCATCCCCTTCTGCCGCGCCCGCCGGATCGCCTCATGCGCCTGCTCGCAGGACACATGCACGATATAGAGGGGGCAGCCGGCCGCATCCGCGATCATGATCGCGCGATTGGCCGCCTCGCCCTCGACCTCTGGCGGGCGGGAATAGGAATGCCCCTCCGGCCCGGTGACCCCCTCGGCCAGCAGCTTCGCCTGCATGGCGGCGACCACGTCGCCGTTCTCGGCATGGACGAGCGGCAGCGCCCCGAGCGCAGCACAGCGCTGGAACGACGCGAACATCTCGTCGTCGTTGACCATCAGCGCGCCCTTGTAGGCCATGAAATGCTTGAAGGTGTTCACCCCCCGCTTCACGACCTCCGCCATCTCGTCGAAGACGCGCTCGTTCCACCCCGTCACGCACATGTGCCAGGCATAGTCGCCGACCGCCTTGTCGCGCGACTTCGCGGCCCATTCGTCCCAGGCGGCCAGCATAGAGCCGTCCGGCGCCGGAATGCAGAAATCGACCACCGTCGTCGTGCCGCCCGCCGCCGCCGCCACGGTGCCGGAGTAGAAATCGTCCGTGGAATGCGCGCCCATGAACGGCATCTCCAGATGCACATGCGGGTCGATCCCGCCCGGCATCACATAGGCGCCCGAGGCATCCACCTCCGTATCGCCCTTCAGCCCCGGCCCGATCGCGGCGATCTTTTCGCCCTCGATCAGCACATCGGCCCGGGTGCGCCCCTCGGTGGTGACGATCGTGCCGCCGCGGATGACCTTGCTCATTCGAAACCTCCCGTCCATGCCGGCGCCAGACCCACCACCCGCGGCCGAACCACGCGCGGCGCCTCGACCGGCGTCCATTCGGTGCAGCTGGGCTGCCGGCCCGCCCCGTCGCGCGCCCGCGGCACCGCGATACCATAGCTCACGTCGATCACCCGCGGCACCCCGGCGCCCCCGTCGCGGCAACGCGACACCAGCCCCTCGGCGCCGTCGAGCACCCAGATCCCGCCCTCGGGATGGGCCATCATCGCGAAGCGCATCGGCCCCGCCTCCTGCGCGAGCGATGCGCCGCCGATGCCCAAGGCCAGCGCGAAGGCCGCCAGCCCGCTCCCGATCCTCATCCCCCGAACTCCTTCCGGCTCCGCGGCGCGTCCCCGAGCTCGCGGTCGAGCGCCGCGCGATAGGCGATGCAGCCGCGCATGAACTGCGGCCAGTCCGGCACCACCTGCCCGCCCGCGGGCGGGTCGGGCAGCAGCGCCCACATCTGCGGATGATGCCAGCAGAGATCATGCCCTGTCGAATCCCGATGCGTCCGGATCGCCGCCCGCATGGCGCGGGCCGCCGCGATCAGCGCCGCGCGGTCCATGGCGTCGAGATCGGCGTCGGGGTCGGTCATGCGGCCGGCCCTGCCAGCCGACGTTCAGCCTTTGCCAAGTTCGGCGCGCGTCCCGCTCCGGGCAACACGGTCGCTGGGGCTGTCGATACGAGAAGGACCAGCGTAATCCGCCTCGATGAGGCCGAGGTGCCGATTGATCTCGTGCAGGTTCCGCGTGGCCGAGTCGCGTGCAACGGCCGTCTTACGAACCCGCTCTTGCGAAGCACTGCTTCGCGCGGGTTCGTCGGCCGGAGCGCGTGAGCGCGCAGGCCGAGGGGTCGAACGCATAACCGTCGCTCTCCAATCCGCGCGCGCCTGCCTGGGCGGCGCGGTTCACCGCGCCTGCCAAGAGGCAGGCAGGCGCGCGCGGATTTGTCGACGGACAAATCCGCGAAGTGATCAAACGAAGCCGATATCTTCGGGAACAGTCTTCTCCGTCTCCATGCCGACGGCCGCGAGCCGCCACACGGCGCTCTCGGCCTCGACAATGGGACAGCTGCCCTCACCCCACGACCTCCGCCGTCTCCAGCACGGCGTGGAACAGCACGTTCGCGCCCTTCTCCGCCCATTCGGGCGTGATCTCCTCGGCCTCGTTGTGGCTCAGCCCGTCCACGCAGGGACACATGACCATGGTCGTCGGCGCCACCTTCGCGGTCCAGCAGGCGTCGTGCCCCGCCCCCGAGACGATGTCCCGGTGCGAATAGCCCAGCCGCTCGGCCGCCGCGCGCACCCGTGCCACCAGCTCGGGCGTGAAGGTCACGGGGTCGAAATGCCCCACCGCCTCGACCGCGCAGCTCACGCCCAGATCCTCGCAGATCGCCGCCGCCTCGGCCTCGATCCGCGCCCGCATCCGGTCGAGCTTCGCCTGATCCGGGGTGCGGATATCGACGGTGAACACCACCTTCTCCGGGATCACGTTGCGCGAATTGGGGGTGAAGAACACCTGCCCCACGCCCCCCACGGCGAAGGGCTGCTCGGACATCGCCACCGCCTGCACCATCTCCAGGATCCGCGCCATGGCGAGGCCCGCATTCACCCGCAGCTCCATCGGCGTGGAACCCGTATGCGCCGCCTTGCCGGTCAGGGTGAACTCCAGCCACCACAGGCCCTGCCCATGGGTGACGACGCCGATATCCTTGCCCTCGGCCTCGAGGATCGGCCCCTGCTCGATATGCAGCTCGAAATAGGCGTGCATCTTCCGCGCGCCGACCTCTTCCTCACCCTTCCAGCCGATCCGCGCGAGCTCGGCGCCGAAGGTCTTGCCCTCGGGATCGGTGCGCGCATAGGCCCAGTCCTGGTCGATCACTCCGGCGAAGACGCCCGAGGCCAGCATGGCGGGCGCGAACCGCGCCCCCTCCTCGTTCGTCCAGTTGGTGACCACGATCGGATGCTTCGTGCGCAGGCCGAGATCGTTCATCGAACGCACCACCTCCAGCGCGCCGAGCACGCCCAGCACCCCGTCGTAGCGCCCGCCCGTCGGCTGGGTGTCGAGATGGCTGCCGACATAGACCGGCAGCGCGTCCGGGTCCTCGCCCGGCCGCGTGGCGAACATC
>CAYLHK010000051.1:0-4244 GCA_964383295.1 uncultured Rhodovulum sp. | reverse complement strand
GCCACCCGCCACGCCCGGCCCGATCTCGGCCATGTCCATCAGGCTCTCCCAGAGCCGGGTCCCGTCGATCCGCAGGTTCTCGCCCGGCGCCACCATCTCAAAAGCTCCGTTATTTCAGTCAGTTGACAAGCGTCACAAGTTGGGACGCTCACTGAAGCCGGGTCAGGACCCCCCGCAGCTTCGAGATCAGCTCGTCGATCTGCGCCTCGCTCACGATCAGCGGCGGCGACATGGCGATGATGTCGCCGGTGGTGCGGATCAGGATCCCCGCGTCATAGGCGTCGAGGAAGGCCTGGAAGGCCCGGCGCGTCGGGGCGCCGGCGATCGGCTCCAGCTCCACCGCGCCGATCAGCCCCTCGTTGCGGATGTCGATGACATGCGGGCAGTCCCGCAGGGAATGCACCGCCTCCTCCCAGACCGGCGCCAGCGCGGCCGCCCGCTCGAACAGCCCCTCTTCCCGGTACACGTCCAGCGTGGCGAGCCCGGCGGCGGCCGCGATCGGATTGCCCGAATAGGTATAGCCGTGAAACAGCTCGATCATGTTCTCGGGGCCGGTCATGAAGGCGTCGTGGATCGCCGCCGTGGTCAGCACCGCCCCCATCGGGATCACCCCGTTGGTCAGCCCCTTGGCGGTGGTGATCATGTCCGGCGTGACGCCGTACTTGTCGGTGCCGAAGGCCGCGCCCGTGCGCCCGAAACCGGTGATGACCTCGTCGAAGATCAGCAGGATGCCGTGCTTCGTGCAGATTTCCCGCAGCCGCTCCAGATACCCCTTCGGCGGCACCAGCACGCCGGTCGACCCCGCGATCGGCTCGACGATCACCGCCGCGATGGTCGAGGCGTCATGCAGGGTGACGATCCGCTCCAGCTCGTCCGCAAGCTCGGCCCCGTGCTCGGGCTGGCCCTTCGAGAAGGCGTTCTTCGCCGGCAGATGCGTGTGCGGCAGATGGTCCACCCCGGTCAGCAGGCTGCCGAAGAACTTGCGGTTCGACACGATCCCGCCCACCGAGATCCCGCCGAAATTCACCCCGTGATAGCCGCGCTCGCGCCCGATCAGCCGCGTGCGGCTGCCCTGCCCGATGGCGCGCTGGTAGGCGATGGCGATCTTCAGCGCGGTCTCGACGCTCTCGCTGCCGGAATTGGTGAAGAAGGCATGCTCCATCCCCTCGGGCGCGATGCCGACCAGCCGGTTGGCCAGCTCGAAGGCCTTCGGATGCCCCATCTGGAAGGCGGGCGCATAGTCCATCTCGCCGGCCTGCGCCGCGATCGCCTCGGTGATCTTCGGCCGGCAATGCCCGGCGTTGCAGCACCAGAGCCCAGCGGTCCCATCCAGCACCTCACGCCCGTCCGAGGTCGTGTAGTGCATGTCCTTCGCACCCACGAACATCCGCGGCGTCTGCTTGAACTGCCGATTGGCGGTGAACGGCATCCAGAACGCCCGAAGATCGTTCGGGGCGGCAGTTGTGCGGCTCGACATGGCGGCTGTCCCTGTGCGCCGCGGATGCGGCGATTTCGTCTCGACCCGTCCAGGCGGGTCATGCTTTATGACCGGACGGTCAAATACTGACGCTATCATCGCCCCCTTGGCCGTCAAGCGGATTTGGCCGCACGCTCGGCGCAGCTACGGAACCCGCATGCAGCAGGCTGCCCTCCCCCGGCGCCGGACCCGGATCCAGCGGGAAAAGACCGAGGCGATCCTGTCAGCGGCGCTCGAGGTGTTCTCCGCCGACGGCTTCCGCGGGGCCACGCTCGACCAGATCGCCGAGGCGGCGGGCCTGTCCAAGCAGAACCTGCTCTACTACTTCCCCTCCAAGGAGGCGGTCTACCGGGCGCTCCTCGCCCGCCAGCTCGACAGTTGGCTCGACCCCCTGCGCCGGATCGACCCCGAGGGCGAGCCGGCGGCCGAGATCCGCGCCTATATCACCCGCAAGCTCGAGATGGCCCGCGACCAGCCGCGCGAGAGCCGCCTTTTCGCCGGCGAGATCCTGCGCGGCGCCCCCCATGTCGCCGACATGCTGAGCGGGCCGCTGAAGTCGCTGGTGGACGAGAAGGCCGGCGTGATCCGCGCCTGGAGCGCCGCGGGCCGCATCGCCCCGGTGGATCCGCATCACCTGATCTTCTCGATCTGGGCCGCGACCCAGCACTATGCCGATTTCGACCCCCAGGTCCGCGCCGTGCTCGGCGACGACGGCACCGATCCCTTCCCCGCGGCCGAGGACTTCCTCACCGGCCTCTACACCCGCGGCCTCGCGCCCAGCTGATTATCCAATTCACCCTGACACGTCCCGAGCGCACCGCTCCCGCGCAATGCGCGGTATATAGCGAAAAGTTGAGGGGATTTTTCGGGGAATCGCGGACATGCATGTCAGGGCGGGCGTATCGGCCACCGCGGCGCGCTGCTGGATCGGCTGCCATCCGGGGCGACATGCCGCCGCCCGGCGCGATCCGCGAAGCTGCGACAGCGCCTGCAGAGGCCCCGGCGCCGCACCATCTGCACCGCGCCGTCTGGCCCAGACCCTCGACGGCCTCCTTGTCGCCAGCGGTGCCCTGCCCGCACCCGCCCGCATCACCGCCGCCGCCCGCGCCTTCGCCGAGGGCAACGGTCTCATCCCCGGCCTCAGGGTGAACCGGCGGGCCTGAGCGCACCGCGGCCGCGATCGGGGGCTCCGGCCAACAGACGGGATCAGGGCAGCAGTGCCGCCGAGACCACCGGGCCGACGCGGCCGCGCTGGACGATCACCGCCCCGTCGGCCCCGCCGAGCCCGTCGATCTCGACCGTGAACTCCACCGCCTCCCGCCCGTCCCAGCTCGCCACCGTGTCCCAGCTCTCGACGATGTTCGTATAAAGGATGCGCTGACCGGCATTGCCACCGGCCTCGATCGAGACCTCGGACGAGGGCGTGAAGCGCACCAGGAACACGTCGACCGCCCCCACCGGCCCGCCAACCGGCAGCAGGCCGATCGACAGGACGTCCTCCTCGAGCCCCAGCGTCAGCTCCACCGGCGGGGTCTCGGCCTGATGCGCCGCGATGCGCGAGCGGATCAGCGCCGCGTCATGCCCCACCATCGGCTCGCGCCCCTGGATCACCGCCTGGGGCGTGAAGATCGAGCGCTTGCCGAAGACCAGCGCATAGGCCTTCTGCCGGGCCGAGAATGCCGGGCTGGCAAAGGAATCCTGCCAGCCGAGATAGTCCCAGTAGTCCACATGCAGCGCCAGCGCGATCACGCCCGGCTGCTCGGCCAGCTCGCTCAGCAGCGCATCCGCCGGCGGACAGGAGGTGCAGCCCTGGCTGGTGAACAGCTCGACCACCACAGGCGCCGGCTGGGCGCGACCCGTGCCCGGGAGCAGAGCGACGAGCAGGGCAGCCATCAGCCAAAGCAGACGCATCTCGAACCTTCTTCGTGGTGTCCGTCAGACCTAGAGGGGACGAGGGTGCCGCGCCAGTCAACCCTTCGCGAGCGACATGATGAGCGGCCTGCCGGCGCCAGGCCGCTACCAGCGCCGGGTACGGCGGAAGTAGTCCTCGGCCGCGCTGCCGAAGGCGCGGCGCAACGCCGCCTCCTCGGCCGGGATGAAACGCCGGTTGATGATCAGGACAAACAGCGCCACGGGGACCAGCGCCACGGCGCTGCCGAGGATGAAGGCCCATCCGGCCAGGATCAGCGCCATGCCGGTATAGATCGGGTTGCGGTTGAGCGCGAACGGCCCCTCGACGATCAGCGCCCGCGGCGCCTCATGCGGCTCGATCGTCGTGCGCCGGCGCTGGAACCACAGCACGGCCCAGAGGATCAGCGCCACCCCGGCAACGCCGAGCGCCCAGCCCGGCTCCGCGGGCAGCCGCATCAGCGGCACCGCCCGCGCCAGCCCCCAGGCGACCAGCGCCATGCCTGCCGCCCAGACCGGCGGCAGGTCGGGAAAACCGCGCGGCAGCATCGCTCAATGCATCCCGCGCGTCTGCTCGTGCATCAGACCACGCGCGCGAGGTTGCGCAGCACGTAGTGCAGCACGCCGCCGTTCTCGACGTATTCGATCTCCACCGCGGTATCGATGCGGCACTTGAGCATGATCTCCCGCACCGTCCCGTCGGCATAGCCGATCACCGCCGGCACCTCGGCCAGCGGCTTCAGCACACCGCCGCCAAGGCCCGAGATCGAGATCGTCTCGTCGCCGCGGAACCCATAGCTGTGCCGGTCGGCCCCGCCGGTGAACTCGAAGGGAATGACCCCCATGCCGACCAGATTCG
>CAYLHK010000050.1:0-21411 GCA_964383295.1 uncultured Rhodovulum sp. | reverse complement strand
TCAGCTGCAGCCGCTGGTGCCGCCGCAGGTGTTGCACTTCATGCAGGTGCCGTTGCGCACCAGCGTGAAGTTGCCGCATTCGCCGCAGGGATCGCCCTCGTAGCCCTGCATCTTCGCCTTGGTGCGGGCGTCGATGGTGGTCACGCTCGCCACGGTCGTCCCGCTGCGCACCGCCAGGCCGCTGAGGTTGCCATCGAGCGACAGCGCGCCGCCGACCGCCGCCCCGCCCTGCAGCAGCACCAGTTCCTGCGGCAGCCGCTTGCGCAGATAGCCGGTAGAGGAAAGCTGCTTGATCACGTCGATCGAGCTCTGTGCGACCTCGCCGTCCAGCCGCCGCACGTTCGATCCCTCGCCCTCGCCGCGGCCGAGATCGTCGAAGCTCTCGCCCGTCGGCTTCACATGCGCCAGATCCGTGCGGTCGAGATAGCTCACCGCCAGCTCGCGGAAGATGTAGTCGAGGATCGAGGTGGCGTTCTTGATCGAGTCGTTGCCCTGCACCATGCCCGCCGGCTCGAAGCGGGTGAAGGTGAAGGCCTCGACGAATTCCTCAAGCGGAACACCATATTGCAGGCCGACGCTCACAGAAATCGCGAAGTTGTTCATCATCGCCCGGAAGGCCGCGCCCTCCTTGTGCATGTCGATGAAGATCTCGCCGAGCGAGCCGTCCGCATATTCGCCGGTGCGCAGGTAGACCTTGTGCCCGCCGACCATCGCCTTCTGGGTATAGCCCTTGCGCCGCTCGGGGAGCCGCTCGCGGTTCACCCGCTCGATCTCCTTGTAGATGATCTTCTCGACGATCTTCTCGGCCAGAACCGTCACCCGCTCGGCCTGCGGCGCCTCGGCCAGCACCTCCTCCAGTTCCTCGTCATCCTCGATCAGCGAAGCAGAGAGCGGCTGGCTCAGCTTCGATCCGTCGCGGTAGAGCGCGTTGGCCTTCACCCCCAGCGACCAGCTCAGCTCATAGGCTGCCTTGCAATCACCGATGGTCGCCTCGTTGGGCATATTGATCGTCTTGGAGATCGCCCCCGAGATGAAGCTCTGCGCCGCCGCCATCATGCGGATGTGGCTCTCGACCGAGAGATATCGCGTGCCGATCCGCCCGCAGAGATTGGCGCAGTCGAAGACCTCGTAGTGCTCCTCGCGCAGATGCGGGGCACCCTCCAGCGACATCGTGCCGCAGACGTGGTTGTTGGTCGCCTCGATCTGGGCGCGGGTGAAGCCCAGATGCCGCAGCAGATCGAAGGTCGGATCGCTCAGCTTCTCCGCCGGGATGCCCAGCACCTGGGTGCAGAACTCGTCGCCCAGCGTCCACTGGTTGAACACGAAGCGGATGTCGAAGGCCGTCGGCAGCGCCGCCTCGATCTTGGCGATCTCCTCCGGCCCGAAGCCATGGCCGATCAACGCCGTCTGGTTGATCTCGGGCGCATTGCCAAGCGTGCCGTGGCCGACCGCATAGGCGACGATCTCCTCTACCTGCGCGGACGTGTAGCCGAGATTGGCCAGCGCCGCCGGCACGCCGTTGTTGATGATCTTGAAATAGCCGCCGCCGGCCAGCTTCTTGAACTTCACCAGCGCGAAATCGGGCTCGATGCCGGTGGTGCCGCAATCCATGACCAGGCCGATCGTGCCCGTCGGCGCAATCACCGTCACCTGCGCATTGCGGAACCCGTGCGCCTGTCCAAGCTCCAGCGCCCGATCCCAGACCGAATGCACGAGGTTCAGAAGCGCACTGTCGGGGCAATTGGCGTGGTCGAGCGCCACCGGCGGCACCGCCAGCCCCTCGTAGCCCGTCGTCTGCCCCTGCGCCGCGCGCCGGTGGTTGCGGATCACCCGCAGCATGTGCGCCGTATTCTTCCCGTATCCCGGGAAGGGCCCAAGCTCGCCCGCCATCTCGGCCGAAGTCGCATAGGCCTCGCCAGTCATCACCGCCGTCAGCGCGCCGCAGAGGGCGCGGCCCTCGGCGCTGTCATAGCCGTGGCCCATGGTCATCAGCAGGCCGCCGATGTTGGCGTAGCCGAGGCCCAATGTGCGGAACTTGTAGGAAAGCTCCGCGATCCGCGGCGAGGGGAACTGCGCCATCAGGACCGAGATCTCGAGCGTGATGGTCCAGAGACGCGTGGCATGGACATAGGCACGGGCGTCGAACCGCCCGTCCTTCAGGAAGGTCAGCAGGTTCATCGACGCCAGATTGCAGGCCGTGTCGTCGAGGAACATGTACTCCGAGCACGGATTGCTCGCCCGGATCTGCCCGTCCTCCGGGCAGGTATGCCAGGCGTTGATCGTGTCGTGGAACTGCACGCCGGGATCGGCGCAGGCCCAGGCGGCATTGCCGATCTTCTCCCAGAGCTCGCGCGCCTTCACGGTCCGCGCCAGCTTGCCGTCGGTACGCCGGATCAGCGGCCAGTCGGCATCGGCGCGCACCGCCTCCAGGAAGGCATCCGTCACCCGCACCGAGTTGTTCGAGTTCTGCCCCGAGACGGTCAGATAGGCCTCGCTGTCCCAGTCGGTGTCATAGGTGCGGAAGTCGAGCTCGGTCACGCCCTGCGCGGCCTGCTGCAGCGCCCGCTTCACGTAGGTCTCCGGCAGATGCGCCTTCTTCGCCGCGCGGATCGCCGTCTTCAGGCCGGCGTTTGCTTTCGGATCGAAGGCATCCGCCTCGGCGCCGTCCCAGGCACGGATGGCGGCGAAGATCGCCTCGAGCCGCTCCTTGTGCGCCTTGGACCCCGCGACGAGTGCGGCGACCTTCTGCTCCTCGATCACCTTCCAGTTGATGAAGTCCTCGATGTCGGGGTGATCCATGTCGCAGATCACCATCTTGGCCGCCCGTCGCGTGGTACCGCCCGACTTGATTGCCCCCGCCGCCCGGTCGCCGATCTTCAGGAAGGACATCAGCCCCGAAGACTTGCCGCCGCCCGCCAGCCGCTCGTTCTCGGCGCGCAGGCTGGAGAAGTTCGTGCCCGTCCCCGAGCCGTACTTGAACAGCCGCGCCTCGCGGGTCCAAAGGTCCATAATGCCGCCATCGTTGACGAGATCGTCCGCGACCGACTGGATGAAACAGGCATGGGGCTGGGGATGCTCGTAAGCCGAGATCGACTGCACCAGCTCGCCCGAGCGATAGTCGACATAGTAGTGCCCCTGCCCCGGCCCGTCGATTCCGTAGGCCCAGTGCAGCCCGGTGTTGAACCACTGCGGCGAGTTCGGCGCGCCCATCTGCGCCGCAAGCATGTAGCGCATCTCGTCGTAATAGGCGCGCGCATCCGCGTCGCTGGAGAAATGTCCACCCTTCCAGCCCCAGTAGGCCCAGGCGCCCGCCAGCCGGTCAAACACCTGGCGAGCCGAGGTCTCGCCAACGATGCGCTCGCCCTCGGGCAGCCCCGCGAGCTTCGCCTCGTCGGCAACCGAGCGCCACAGGAAGGCGGGGACGCCCTTCTCCTTCACCGGCTTCAGCGCCGCGGGCACGCCCGCCTTGCGGAAGTACTTCTGCGCCAGCACGTCCGAAGCGACCTGGCTCCAGCCCTCCGGCACTTCGATGTCGTCGAGACGGAAGACGACCGAGCCGTCCGGGTTGCGGATCTCCGAGCTCGTGCGTCGGAACGCCAGCGCCCCGTAGGCGCCGCCATCTTCGGTGGTGAAGCGTCGTTCGATCTGCATCGGCCTGTCCTCATCTCGATCGTCTGGTATTGTCCTGGCATGTCAGCAGGTGGTGGCCGCTACCAGATATTGTGGACCCAGTCGGCCCACGCACTACAAAAAGCAATCGCGCCCCGAGTCGCAATGATTTTATCTGCCGCCGACCACAGATTTCGTGGTTGACACCCCGCCGAGCCACTAGGGGTTGTTAATGTGCGATTCGCCTTCTGGTTGAATCAGCGGTGCCCCGACGCCGTTGGGCTTGCGGAAGAAAGCTCGGGGGCACAACACCGCAGCCGCCGTGTGAACGACGCCCTGCCGGGGGCGGACGGCGATCCACCGTCTTGCCGCCTTGATCTAGCTGGCCGCTAGAGGCGTATATAACTGTGCATACAACAAATTATCCTTTTATTTCAATGATTGTCTGGGTGCATCACGATGATACGCCCCTGCGTCGGCGCGCGTTCGCCCGGCCGCGAAACCCGCTTCTTGCGAGCGCCTCGCCGCGTTATTCTCACCCCGCAGCCCTAAAGCCGGAGGCAATATGGCACGCGTCACCTACGAGATCGTCGAGCATGACGGGGGATGGACCTACCGTGTCGACGGCACCTACTCCGAAACCTATGCCAGCCACGCAGCCGCGCATCTCGCCGCCTGCCGCGCGGCACTGGAACAGCAACGCCCCGGTGAGACTGCCGGCATTACCTGGGAGGACGAGGGCGGGCGCTGGCACGCCGAAATCGCCCGCGGCGGCGACCGGCCCCAGGTCTCGGTGGAGGATTGAGATGCCCTGCACCCATCTCGACACGATCCGCGACGTGACACCAAGCGCCAAGGGCTGTGAGGAATGCCTCAAGACCGGCGACCCCTGGGTCCACCTGCGCCTCTGCCGGACCTGCGGCCATGTGGGTTGCTGCGACAGCTCGCCCAACCGCCACGCCACCGCGCATTTCCACGCCACCGGCCACCCGATCATCGAGGGATACGACCCACCCGAGCACTGGGGCTGGTGCTACATCGACGAGATCGCCTTCAGCCTCGCACTCCGCCCGACGGCGCAGCTGGGGCCGATCCCGAAATTCGTCTGAGCCCGAGACCCCCGCCTCCCCCTTTTCATTCCCGCGACGCCGTGAAATAGGACGTGGCCTGACCGCACGGGCCGGAGGAACGGGATATGGAGTTGCGGGAGGCGCTGACCTTCGATGATGTGCTGCTGGTACCGGGGGCATCCGACGTGCTGCCCGCCACCGCCGACACGCGAACATGGGTCACCCCGTCGATCCCCCTGAACATCCCGGTGCTGAGCGCCGCGATGGACACGGTGACCGAGGCGCGCATGGCCATCGCGATGGCTCAGGCCGGCGGGCTCGGCGTCATCCACCGCAACCTCACCTCCGAGCTTCAAGCCGCCGAGGTTCAGCGCGTGAAGCGTTTCGTCTCGGGCGTGGTCTATGCCCCAGTGACGCTGCGCCCCGACCAGACTCTGCGCGACGCGAAGGCGCTGCAGGACCGCTATCGGATCACCGGCTTTCCGGTGGTGGACGACCGCGGCGTCGTGCTCGGGATCGTGACCAACCGCGACATGCGCTTCGCAAGTGACGACGCGACCCCGGTCAGCGTCATGATGACCTCCGACAATCTCGCCATGCTGCGCGAGCCCGCCGATCTCGGTGAGGCCAAGAGCCTGATGGAGGCGCGCCGCATCGAGAAGCTGCTGGTCGTCGACGATGGCGGGCGGCTGACGGGCCTTTTGACCATCAAGGACCTCGAGCAGGCGGTGTTGAACCCGCTCGCCGCCAAGGACGACCTCGGCCGTCTGCGCGTGGCCGCCGCCTCGACCGTGGGCGACGCTGGCTTCGAGCGCTCGGCCGCGCTGATCGAAGCCGGTGTGGATGTCGTCGTGATCGACACCGCCCACGGCCATTCCAAGGGCGTCGCCGAAGCCGTCGCGCGGCTCAAGGCCCATGCCCCGTCCGCCCAGGTGATCGCCGGCAATGTGGCGACGGCCGCCGCCACCCGCGCGCTCCTCGACGCCGGCGCAGATGCGGTCAAGGTCGGGATCGGCCCGGGCTCGATCTGCACCACCCGCATCGTCGCGGGCGTGGGCGTGCCGCAGATGACCGCGCTCCTCGACTGCGCCGCCGAGGCGGCGAAATCCGGCCACGTCATCATCGCGGACGGCGGCATCAAGTTCTCGGGCGACTTCGCCAAGGCGATCGGCGCCGGGGCCTATTGCGCCATGATCGGCTCGATGCTGGCGGGAACCGACGAGGCACCGGGCGAGGTGATCCTCTACCAGGGCCGCAGCTTCAAGTCGTTCCGCGGCATGGGCTCGGTCGGCGCCATGGCCCGCGGCTCGGCGGATCGCTACTTCCAGCAGGAAGCGACGGTCGAGAAGCTGGTGCCCGAAGGCATCGAGGGCCAGGTCCCCTACAAGGGCTCGGTTGCCGGCGTGGTCCACCAGCTCGTCGGCGGCCTGCGCGCGGCCATGGGCTATACCGGCAACGGCACGATCGACGCGATGCGCACCGGCTGCAACTTCGTGCGCATCTCCGGCGCCGGCCTGCGCGAAAGCCACGTCCACGATGTGCAGATCACCCGCGAGAGCCCGAACTACCGCGTCGGATAGGCCCGGCAATCGAGGGTGCGATCGTCAGGGCGAAAGGCAAGCTCGCCGCGGGCAATGACCTCCATGCCTGAGCGGCCTCACTCGTAGAACAGCCCCACCCGCCGGCCTCCCAGCTCGTGGACCGCAACCTCCATGTCGTAGATCTCGCGCAGGGTCTCGGTGGTGATGATTTCCTCGGGCGATCCCTGCCGGATCACCCGCCCCGCCCGCATTGCCACGATGTTCTGCGAGTACCACGACGCGAAGTTGATGTCGTGCAGCACGATCACGACCGTCTTGCCGAGCTCGGACGCCGCGCGGCGCAGCAGCTTCATCATGATCATCGAATTCTTCATGTCGAGGTTGTTGAGCGGCTCGTCGAGCAGCACGTAGTCGGTGTCCTGGCAGAGCACCATCGCGACGAAAGCCCGCTGCCGCTGGCCTCCGGACAGCTCGTCGAGAAAGCGGTCCTGCAACGCCCCGAGGTCGAGATAGGCCAGCGCTCGCTCGATATGCTCGCGGTCGTCGACCGTCGGCCGGCCCCTCGTGTGGGGATAGCGGCCGAACGCCACGAGGTCGCGCACCGTCAGCCGGGCGGTCATGAAGTTGTCCTGCCGCAGGATCGACAGGCGCCGGGCGAGCTCCTCGCTCGGCGTTGTCGCGATGTCGAGGCCGCCCACCAGCACCTGCCCCACATCCATGCCGATCAGCCGGCTTATCATGCAGAGCAGTGTCGATTTTCCTGCCCCGTTCGGCCCGATGATCGAGGTGATGCCCCCGGCCGGCAGCGTTATCGACACGTCGTCGACCACGGTGGTCTGCCCGTAGCGCTTGGTGACATGGCTTGCCACGATCATCTGGCCGCCCCCCGGATGACGAGAAGGATGAAGACGAGACCGCCGACGAACTCGATGATGATCGCCAGCGCCGTGTCGAAGGCGAAGACCCGCTCCAGGAGGGTCTGCCCTCCGACGAGGCAGACGACGGCAAGAAGCACGGCCGCCGGCAGGACGTAGCGGTGCCGACTGTTGCCGACGAGCCCGTGCGCCAGGCTCGCGACCAGGAGGCCGAAGAAGGTGATCGGCCCGACCAGCGCCGTCGAGACCGCGACCAGGATCGAGACGATGACGAGGATCACGACCACCGTGCGCTTGTACGGAACGCCGAGGTTGATCGCCTGGGGCCGGCCGAGGGTGAGCACGTCGAAGGCAGGGCCGAGCCGCCAGAGGACGAGGGTCGCCACCCCGACGATGGCATAGGAGACGCCGAGCAGCGAGGTGTCGACGCGCGAGAAGCTCGCGAAAAGCGTGTCCTGGAGCACCTGAAAGGCGTTCGGGTCGAGCATGCGCTGCATGAAGCTCGAGAGGCTGCGGAAGAAGACGCCGAAGACGATGCCGACGAGCACCAGCAGATGCAGGCTGCGCTCCTCGCCGAGGAAGAGCCAGCGGAACAGGATCCAGGAGAAGGCGATCATCAGCCCGACCTCCATCGCGAAGCGAAGGTGTGGGTCGGTCTGGACGAGAGCGACCGTGCCGAAGAAGAAGACGGTCGTGGTCTGGACCAGCACGTAGAGCGCGTCGAACCCCATGATCGAAGGGGTGAGGATCCGGTTGTTGGTGACGGTCTGGAAGAGCACCGTCGAGACGGCCACCGAATAGCCGACCAGGATCAGGGCAAGCAGCTTGCGCCCGCGAAACGGGATGACGAAGCCCCAGTTTCCACGCGCCCCGAGCGTCATGAACAGCGCGATGCAGACCGCCGCCAGCACCGCAAGCGCGATCAGGACGACCCAAGGCCGCGGCGGCAGGCGCTCAGGCAGCACCGGGACGCTTCCTCAGCAGCAGGTGGATGAAGATCGCGCTCCCGGCCACGCCGACGACGACGCTGATCGGGATCTCGTAGGGATAGCGGATCAGCCGGCCGAAGATGTCGCAGACGAGCACGAAGGCCGCCCCGCCGATGGCGACCCATGGCACCGCGCGGCGCATGTTGTCGCCGATCATCAGGCTCACGATGTTCGGCACGATCAGCCCCAGAAACGGGATCGCGCCGATCGAGACGAGGCAGACGGCCGCCACGACCGAGACGATGGTCAGGCCGGTGACCATCACCCGCTGATAGTTGAGCCCCAGATTGGTGGTGAAATCCCGCCCCATCCCGGCCACGGTGAAGCGGTCGGCGGCGAGATAGGCGACGATGGTGCCGGCGAGCCCGAGCCAGAGAAGCTCGTAGCGGCCGCGCAGCACACCCGAAAAATCACCCATGGTCCAGGCCAGCACCGAGGCGAGCAGGTCGTAGCGATAGGCGAAGAAGGTCGTGACCGCTCCGATCACCCCGGCCAGCATCATGCCGACCAGCGGCACCAGCATCGCGTCGCGCAGCGGCACGAAGCGTAGGAGACGCAGGAAGAGCAGCGTCCCCGCCAGCGCGAATGCGGCGGCCACCAGCATCTTGCCCATCATCGGCCATCCCGGCGCCATCAGTGTGACGACAAGAAAGCCGAGCGTCGCCGACTCGGTGGTGCCGGTGGTGGAGGGTTCGACGAAGCGGTTGCGGATCACCATCTGCATCAGCAGCCCGGCCATCGCGAGCGACGAGCCGGCCAGGATCAGCGCCAGCGTCCGCGGGATCCGGCTGATGAGGAGCACCTGAAGCGCCCGGGTGTCAGGGTCGGGGCCGAAGAGCGTCCCCAGGGAGACGCTGCTCGCCCCGATGAAGAGGCTCACGACGGCCAGGATAGCGGTCGCCGTCACGCCGAGGATAAGTCGCCCCAAGTTGCTGCCTGTCCCGGAAAATGCTGCCGCCGTGCCGCCGTCGCGGCCAGGTCCCGGCGCTGCCGCGGCCTGGCCTTCCGGGCGGCGGGCGGTCAGCCCGCCTGGTAGCCGTCGATCACCTGCTGCAGGAGCAGCATCACCGCGCCATAGCCGTTCATGCTGATGTAGGCCGCGGTCGGGTCGAGATAGACGATATGATCGTTCTTCCAGAAGTTGGTCTGGTGGATCAGTTCGTTGTCGAGCAGCGCGCGCGCAGCACCCTCGCTGCCGACACCGGCATCGCGGTCAACGACGAAAATCCAGTCGGGATTGGCCTCGAGCAGATACTCAAATGAGATCGCGTCTCCGCCATGGTCGCGGTCGTCGACCTCGTCGAAGACCGACGGCACGTTGAGGGCGTTGTAGATCCAGGAGACGCGTGAATCGGGACCGTAGATGCCGATCTTGCCGGCGTTGGTGACGATGACAAGGCCGGTGCCCTTGCCCTCGGCAGCCGCGGTGGCCTCGGCGATGCGCGCGTCGAGCGCCGCGATCAACTCGGCCGCACGCGCCTCGACGCCGAAGAGCCCGGCGTAGGTCTCGAGGTTCTGCTTCAGGCTGCCGATGATGTCGGCATTGTCGATCGAGGCGTCGATGGTCGGCACGATCGCCGCCAGCGTCGGATAGGCCGTGCGCGAGCGGGCGGCCACGATCATCAGGTCGGGGTTCGCAGCAGCGATGGCCTCGATGTCCGGCTCCTGCAACGAGCCGATGCGCTCGGCATCCGGAGCGATCTTGTCGACGAGATATTCCGGAGCGTTCGACGACGGCACGCCAATCACGGGAATGCCCAGCGCGGTGAGATTGTCGAAGGTCGCCCAGTCCGACGTCATCACCGTCTGGGGCACGCCCTCGATGACGGTGTCGCCCTGGGCATGCGGGAGCGTGATCGACTGTGCCTGCACGGCGCCCGCGGACAGTGCCGTCGACAGCACGACAACGGCAGGCACGAGCCGGCGTGGGAAGAAGGACATCATGGCGTGGTTCCGGTCTGGTTGCGGGAGCGTCCTGTGGTCGGCAGGGCCGATCAGCAAGGCTGGTAGACCAGGCCCCGCCCCGGGTCAATAATCCCGACAGTTTCGATCAATTATACGTGCCGGCGGCGGCGCAGCGCGTGCGCGGCGTCCGCTTCAGCCGAGCGCGGCGATGCCTCTGCGGCGGGCTCTGGCGTAGATCGCCGCCACGGCACAGGACGCGAGCCGCGTGCGAACGCTATCGGCCCGCGACGTCAGGACGATCGGCACGCGGGCGCCGAGCACGATGCCGGCGGCGTCGGCATGGGCGAGAAAGGTCAGGTTCTTGGCCAGCATGTTGCCGGCCTCGAGATCCGGCACCACGAGGATCTGCGCCTGCCCGGCCACCGGCCCGGCGATGCCCTTGATGCGCGCCGCCTCCGGGTCGATCGCGTTGTCGAAGGCCAGCGGCCCGTCGATCAGCCCGCCGGTGATCTGGCCGCGATCCGCCATCTTGCACAGCGCCGCCGCCTCAATGGTCGAGGGGATCTTCGTCGTCACCGTCTCGACTGCCGAGAGGATCGCCACCCTGGGCACGCCCATGCCAATGCCGGCCCAGAGGTCGATGGCGTTCTGGACGATGTCGCGCTTGGTATCGAGGTCGGGGAAGATGTTGATCGCGGCGTCGGTGATGAACAGCGTCTCGGCGTGGCCCGGCACGTCCATCAGGAAGACATGGCTGATCCGGCGCTCGGTCCGAAGGCCGGTGGCCGAGCAGGTCACCGCCTTCATCAGCTCGTCCGTGTGCAGGCTCCCCTTCATCAGCAACGCGCCCCGGCCCTCGCGGACCAGCGCCACCGCCTGGGCGGCCGCGGCATGGCTGTGCGGAGCATCGACGATCTCGCACCCCGCGATGTCGATGCCGTGCTCGGCGGCAACGGCGACGATCCTGGCCGCCGGACCGACGAGAACCGGCTCGATGATCTCCTCCGCAGCCGCCAGCATTGCGCCGCGCAGCGAGGTCTCGTCGCAGGGATGGGCGACGACGGTCACCGCCGGCGCGCCGTCACGGGCGGCAGCGATGAGGCTGTCATATTTGCTGGCGGCCCCGACCAGGGGTGCTTCCGCCATCACCCCGCGCGCGTCGTGCATCCCTCACTCCTGCGCTTCCGGCCCGGCTTCGGCCCGCCGCGGCTACCTCTGCCTCCAATGCTGCGCTGCGTCAACAATGGTGCCGGTCGCCGCTACGCCGTCTGCCACTCCACCAGCAGCCCGTCGCGGAAGCCGAACCGCACGAGATGGCCGCCGACGATCTCCTCGAGCGTCGTCAGGTCCCCCGGCGTAGAGGCAGTCACCCGCATCACGAGCTCGTCGGCTTCCGGCCCCGCGGCGAGCGCGCAGGCGCCCATGGCAAACTCGACATGGCCCTCATGCGCGTCGAACCGGGCCGGAACCTTGTGTCCGAAGTGCTTGCACAGCTGCTGGAGATAGCGTGACGCCTTGTCCGTCGTCACGCGCGCCTCAGCCGCGTGTCCTGCCGCATGGTCCACCGGCACGTTCTCCATGATCGCGTCCTTCGCTGATCTGACATTGCGAGCCATCGGCCTGCAGGGCCTTGGCCGACTTGAGCTGGGTCCGTTAAGTTGATAATAATTGTCAAGAAAGATTCAGGCAGCATCGGCACCCCGAGCGCGACCCAAACGGCCTGACCCGGCAACGGGTCCGATCGCCAACGGGGAGCTCCCAGATGCCCGTGCCTGCCGACGTTGCCACGCTCTACGGCGCCGAACGCGCGCGGCTCGGCCGTGTGGGACGTCGCATCACCGCCGACCCGCTCGATGCCGAAGAAATCGTGCAGGACGTATTCCTGCGGTTGATGGCCGGTGAGATCGTTCCGCGCGGCGGCGCTTTGCTCACCAGGATGGCCCGCAACCTGGCCATCGACCGCATACGCCGGCGGGCGCAACGCGATGCCAGCGCCCGGGACGTCACCGGAGTTCATCCCGATGGAATCCCGAGCTCTGAGACCATGCTGGAGGCGCGCCAGGAACTGCGCGATCTCGTGCGGCTGCTCGAAGGGATGCCGGCGCGGCGGCGGCGCGCGCTCCTCCTCTGGCGGCTCAACGGGATGCCGCAGGCGCAGATCGCCCGCGAGCTCGGCGTGTCGCTGAGTACGGTCGAGAAAGAGCTGCACGCTGCGCTCGAGACCTGCGTGGCATGGAAGAGAAACCGCTGACATCGCGTGCCTGCGGGGCTAGCGCGGTCCTGCCCAACAGCCGCCAGTTCACGCCCGCTCCGACGGCGGGCGCCGGCGATGCGCGACCGTCCTCACGATTTGTTTACGGGTTCCGGCCGCTCGCGCGTCTGACCAGCGAGGACCGCGATATTGCGGCCCACCTGGGGACAGTCATGCTTGCAACCTTCCGGCGCCGCCATGGCGCATCCCTCATTGCACTCTCGCTGGGGCTCGCCCTGCCACCCGCCGCCGCCCAGGCACAGGGCGCGGCGAGCCAGGCGGTCGCGCTCGACATTCCCGCGCAGCCGATGACTTCGGCGCTGGCCGAGTTCACCGCCGCCACGGGCGTGCAGGTGGTCACGCCCGCGGGCGGCATTGCCGGAACCTCCGCCACGGTCAGCGGCACGCTCCGCCCCGAGGCCGCCCTGGGGCAGCTGCTGGCCGGCTCGGGCTACGCGTTCAGCTTCACCGGCCCCCGGACGGCAGTGCTGTCCGCGATGGCGGGGGCCGCGCCGGCGCCGGTCGCCGACGGCAGCCTGCTGCTCGGCCCGATTCTCGTCACCGGCGCCGGCGGCAACTCCACCCCGGGCGCGAGCCAGGTGGTGATCGGCCAGCAGGATATCGAGCGGCTGGCGCCCCGCGACATCGCCGACCTCTTCCGGATCACGCCGTCGGTCTCGGTCGGCAGCTCGATCCCGATGTCGCAGAAGCTCTATGTCAACGGCGTCGAGGAGACGAACCTCGCCGTGTCGATCGACGGCGCCCGGCAGAACAACCGCATCTTCCATCACAACGCCACCAATGCCATCGACCCTGCCCTGCTCGGACAGGTTCGCGTCGAGGCCGGCGTGGCGCCTGCCGATGCGGGACCGGGCGCCATGGGCGGCGCGGTGACCTTCGAGACGATCGACGCCCGGGACTTGCTGGACGGCCTGGACGGTCGCGGGGCACGTTCCTACAACACCTTCGACACCAACGGCAGCGTGGCGACGAGCGCGCTCACCGCCTACGCGATGCACAACGGCTTCGAGGGCCTCGCGTCGATCAACGTCGGCCGTGGCGGCAGCTTCGACGACGGCGACGGCAACCGCGTCGAGGGGACCAGCACCGACTTCGTCAGCGGTCTCGGCAAGATCGCCTACGAGACCGAGGCCGGACACCGGTTCGAGCTCAGCTTCGAACAGGTCAAGGACGATGCCGACCGGCCGTTCCGCGCCAATATCGGCAGCATCGGCACCGATGCCGGGCTGCGCAACTACGACCTGAAGCGGCAGAATACCGTGTTTACCTACAGCAACGAGGCGCCGGTGGGCTGGCTCGACCCGAAGGTGGTCGTGGGCTACGCGAAAACCGAACTCAGCGTCCTCGACCCCTGGGGGAGCACAGGCGAGACCGACAGCTGGTCGGGCCGCGCGGAGAACCTCTTCACCTTCGACCTCGGGACCGTCGTTGCCGGCATCGACGCCTATCGCGACACGGCCGACTATGCCGACCCCGACTACAGTGCCCGTGAGCGGGCCGAGAATGTCGGCTTCTATGCCCAGGCGCGGCTCGAACCCTTCGCGCGCACCCGGTTCGGCTTCGGCGCGCGCTACGACACCCACAAGCTGACCGGCGTTGGCGGCCAGCGCTACGACAACTCCGGTTTCAGCGGCAACGTCGGCGGCGAATTCGACCTCACCGACAGCCTCACCCTGCGCGCGGCCTACTCCCACGTCTGGTCGGGTCCCTCGACGGCAGAGAACTTCATCGCCAACCCGGACTGGACCTATGCCGGCGGGCTGAAGCCGATGGAGGCCGACAACTACACGGCCGGCATCGTGTTCAATCTCGGCTCCTTCGTCTTCGAGGGCAACTACTTCGACACGAACATCGACCACGTACGTACCGCCACCTGGGTGAACGGGTCGCTGACCCGCGACCTCAAGACGCACGGCTTCGAGGTCGCCGGCGGCTACGCCTGGGCGAACGGCCAGGCCCGGTTCGGATACACCGACACCGACGTCGAGATCGACGGAGTTGTCGCCGACAGCTACTACGGCAACTATCTCGGCGTGCCGGCAGGACAGGCCTTCACGGTCGACGTCACCCACAGCTTCCCGGCGCATGGCATCACCATCGGCGGCGATGCCGAATTCGGGCTCGAGAATGACGACACCAAGGCGACGGACGGCGGGCGGGCTCTGCCCTCCTACCAGGTCGTCAACGTCTTCGCCGAATACCAGCCGCTGTCGCTGCCGACGGTCACGCTTCGCGCCGAAGTGCGCAACCTCTTCGACGAGCAGTATTCGGCGCGTTCGACCTACGGCCAGGACTTCGTGGACGTGACCCCGCTGTCAGAACCCGGCCGCTCGTTCATCTTCGGAGCCGTGGCGCGGTTCTGAGCGCGCACCCGGAAAGCGGCGGCCGCTCTCAGGACAGCCTGGCCCCGCAGGGCCAGGCCATTCCCACCCGGAGAGCCGTCGTGGCGTTCCGCGTGGACGACAAACGCCGTCCCGTCAGCGCAGCACGCCTTCACCTCCCGCCACGGGCTCGGCGAACATCGCCGGGCTCTCGGCGCGGATCTGCGAGATCAGCCCGACGATCCGCGACAGATG
The DNA here is from genome assembly GCA_964383295.1 of uncultured Rhodovulum sp. GTDB lineage: Bacteria > Pseudomonadota > Alphaproteobacteria > Rhodobacterales > Rhodobacteraceae > Amaricoccus. The sequence continues at coordinate 6,574 of CAYLHK010000050.1, read as the reverse complement.
CACCCGCATCGCCTCCGCCGCGCGCTCGGGATCGCGGGCGGTCAGGGCCGCGAGGATCACCCGGTGATCGGCAAGCGCGCTCGCCGCATTGAAACCGAGGCTCAGCCAGCGCACCCGGTCCATATGCGCCTTGTTCTCGCGCACCAGCGCCCAGGCAAACCCGTTGCCGGAAGCCAGGCTGATCGCCTGGTGGAACTCGTCATCGAGCGCGTGGAACCTCACCCGGTCCCCCGCCTGCATGGCCGCCTCCTGCGCGGCCAGCAACCGCTCGAGCTCCTCGACGTCCTGGCGGCGCAGGTGAAGGGCGGCCATGCGCGCGGTCTCGGTCTCGAGCGCGGTGCGCACGAACCGCGCCCGCAGCACCGCCTCCTCCGAGATCAGCGACACGGTTGTCGCCCGCTGCGGCTGGATGAGGATCAGCCCGAGATGTGACAGCCGGTAGAAGGCGTCGCGCACCGGCTGGCGCGAGATCCCCATCTGCCGCGCGATCTCCTGCTCGGAGATCTTTGTGCCCGGCGGCAGGTCCAGTTCGACGATGCGCCGGTAGAGCTCCGCAAACACCAGATCCGTCGCCGACGGCCCGCGCGGCGGCGCAAGCGGCTCCAGCATCACCTCCGCCATGCCAGCACTCCTCGTTGACTCCATGTGTCGACTAGCATACTAGATGAGCAACAAAAAGCGATTTGGGGGAATCCTTTGGACGCTGCGGATCGGGTCAGCCCAGCCGACGACGACCGGCTCTTCCCCCAGGACCCGGCCTCCCGCGATCTCGCGCGCACGCTCTACACCGAAGTGGCCGACCTGCCGATCGTCAGCCCACACGGCCATACCGACCCGCGCTGGTACGCCGAGGACACGCCCTTCCCCGACCCGGCGCAGCTCTTCGTCACACCCGACCACTACGTCTTCCGCATGCTTTGCTCGCAGGGCGTCGACCTGGCCGATCTCGGCGTGCCGCGCGTGGATGGCGGCCCCATCGAGACCGACCCGCGCCGGATCTGGCGCCGCTTCGCCGAGAACTTCCACCTCTTTCGCGGCACCCCGAGCCGGATGTGGCTCGACCATGCCTTCCGGGGTGTCTTCGGCATCACCGAACGGCTGTCGCCCGCCTCGGCCGATCGCATCTATGACAGCATCGCCGACAGCCTGACGCACCCGGAATACCGCCCCCGGGCGCTGTTCGACCGCTTCGGCATCGAGGTGATCGCCACCACGGAAAGTGCGCTCGACGACCTGCGCTGGCACCGGATGATCCGCGGCAGCGGCTGGCACGGCCGCGTGGTCACCGCCTATCGCCCCGATGCGGTGGTCGATCCCGAGTTCGAGGGATTCGCCATCAACGTCGAGCGCCTCGGCGAGATCACCGGCACCGATACCACGACCTGGGAAGGCTATCTCGAAGCCCACCGCATCCGCCGCGCCTTCTTCAAGGCCGAGGGTGGCGCCACCTCCACCGACCACGGCCATGCCACCGCGCGCACAGAGGACCTGCCTCAGGCCGAGGCCGCGCGCCTCTTCGCCCGTGCGATCTCTGGGAGCGCGACGCCCGAGGAGGCCGACGCCTTCCGCGGCCAGATGCTGACCGAGATGGCGCGCATGAGCCTCGACGATGGCCTGGTGATGCAGATCCACCCCGGCTCGTTCCGCAACCACTCGCCGGCGGTCTTCGCCCGCCACGGCCGCGACAAGGGCTTCGATATCCCGACCCGCACCGACTATGTCCGCGCGCTCAAGCCGCTTCTCGACGCCACCGGCATGGACCCGCGGCTGACGCTCATCCTCTTCACACTCGACGAGAGTACCTACGCCCGCGAACTCGCCCCGCTCGCCGGCGCCTATCCGGCGCTGCGCCTCGGCCCGGCCTGGTGGTTCTACGACAGCCCCGAGGGCATGCGCCGCTTTCGCGAGCTGACCACCGAGACGGCGGGCTTCTACAACACCGTAGGCTTCAACGACGACACGCGGGCGTACCTCTCGATCCCTGCCCGCCACGACGTCGCGCGCCGGGTCGACTGCGCCTATCTCGCCAGCCTGACCACCAGCGGCCGGCTCGACGAGGACGAGGCGCACGAACTGGCCCAGGACCTCGCCTACGGGCTCGCCAAACGGGCCTACCGCCTCGACACCAAGGACTGAGCCGGGATCAACCCGGCCTTTTGAGATCGACCCGAACTCAAGACCAACAGATACGGAGGAAACCCATGAAAGCACTTACCGGCACCTGCCTCGCGCTCCTGGCCTCCACGGCCCTGGCGCTGCCCGCCCTCGCGCAGGAGATCGTCCTGCGCTCGTCCGACACCCACCCCGACGGCTATCCGACCGTCGCGGCGGTGGAATACATGGGCGAGCTCGTGTCCGAACGCACCGACGGGCGCATCTCGATCGACGTCTTCCACTCGGCCCAGCTCGGGGAGGAGCGCGACACGATCGAGCAGACCCGCTTCGGCGTGATCGACATGAACCGCATCAGCATGGGGCCGTTCAACAACCTCATCCCCGAGACCGCGATCGTCTCGCTGCCCTACATCTTCCGCGACGTCGATCACATGCACAAGGTGATGGACGGCGAGATCGGCGACGAGATCCTCGCGGCCTTCGAGGCCCATGACCTCGTCGGGCTCGCCTATTACGATGGCGGCGCGCGCAGCTTCTACAACCGCACCAAGCCCATCACCTCGATCGCAGATCTTGAGGGGATGAAGTTCCGCGTCATGCAGTCCGACGTGTTCGTCGACATGGTCGGTGCGCTCGGCGCCAATGCCACGCCAATGCCCTACGGCGAGGTCTATTCGGCCATCCAGACCGGGGTGATCGACGGGGCGGAGAACAACTTCCCCTCATTCGAATCCTCCGGCCACTTCGAGGTCGCGGGCTACATCACCCTCGACCAGCACCTGATCGTGCCCGAGGTGCTGGTCATGTCCAAGACGGCATGGGACCGCCTGACCCCCGAGGATCAGGAGATCATCCGCCAGGCCGCCAAGGACTCCGTGCCCTTCATGCGCGAACGCTGGGCCGAGCGAGAGGCGGAGTCCGAAGCGATCGTGCGCGAGCACGGCGTCGAGGTCATCACCGACATCGACAAGGCGCCCTTCATCGAGGCGATGGTGCCGGTCTACGAGCGCCACGTCACCACGCCCGAACTGCGGTCGCTGGTCGAGCGCATCCAGGCGGTCGAGTGAGCTGATCCGGGCCGCCCTGCAAGGGCTGCCCGGCGCCCGCCCTCCGCCCGCGGCGCGTGCTGCCGCGGGCACCTCGTAGCGGAGGATTCCGTGCAGCAGACATTCGCCCGCGTCGCCGACGTCCTCGACCTTCTCTCCCGGCTCGCGCTCTGGCTGGCCGGAATAGGCCTCGTCCTGATGACGGGGATCGTCGCCTGGCAGGTCTTCGCGCGCTACGTGCTCAACAACTCGCCAAGCTGGACCGAAGCGAGCTCGATCCTGATCATGAGCTGGTTCATCCTGCTCGGCGCCGCGGTGGGGGTGCGCGAGAACTTCCACATGGGGTTCGACGTCCTGCTCTATTTCCTGCCGGCGGGTGCCCAGCCCTGGCTTCGCGGGATCTCCGACACCGCCGTGCTCGCCTTCGGCCTCGGCATGGTCGTCTATGGGATGCAACTCACTATCCGCACCTGGACCGCGGTGATCCCGGTGCTGCATCTGCCCGGCGGCTTCAACTACATGCCTCTCGTCGCTGGCGGCGCCCTCATCACTCTTTTCGCGCTCGAGCGTCTGGCGCGGCGCCTCGCCGGCATGCCGGTCGATCGCAAGGTGACGGCCGCCGATGCCGCCGCCAGCGAGGCCTGACGCATGGAACTCTGGATCCTCTTCGGCTCGTTCACGGCGCTCCTGCTCGTCGGCACGCCGATCGCCTTCGCTCTCGGCCTGTCGAGCTTCGCGACCGTGGCCTACATGGGCCTGCCGCCGCTGGTCGTCTTCCAGCGCCTCGCCTCCGGCATGTCCGTCTTCACGCTGATGGCGATCCCCTTCTTCATATTCGCCGGCGACCTGATGGTGCGCGGCGGCATCGCCGGGCGGATCGTCGCCTTCGCAGGCGCGCTGGTCGGCCATGTTCGCGGCGGCCTCGGCCAGGTGAACATCGCCGCCTCCACGCTCTTCGGCGGCATCTCCGGCTCGGCCGTGGCCGAGGCGGCGGCGGTCGGCGGCATCATGATCCCGCAGATGAAGGCGCGCGGATACGGCGCCGACTACGCGGTGAACGTGACCTCGATGGCGGCGCTGATCGCGCTGCTGCTGCCGCCCTCGCACAACATGATCATCTACTCGATCTCGGCGGGCGGGAAGATCTCCATCGCCGACCTGTTCACGGCCGGCATCATCCCCGGCCTGCTGTTCGCGCTGGCGCTGATGGTCACCGCCTATGTCGTCGCCCGCCACCGCGGCTATCCGACCGAGCCTTTTCCCGGCTTCGCCAAGGTCGGCTGGTTCTTCCTGAACTCGCTGCCCGGCCTGATGCTGATCGTCATCATCTTCGGCGGCGTGCGCTCGGGCATCTTCACGGCGACGGAAAGCTCCGTCATCGCGGTCTTCTACGCGCTGCTGGTCACGCTCACCGTCTATCGCTCGATGAGCTGGGAAGCCTTCGTGCATTCGACGCTGGGCGCCGTGCGCACCACGGCGATGGTGCTGATCATCATCGGAACGGCCGCCTCCTTCGCATGGCTCATGGCCTTCCTGCGCATCCCGGCCTCGCTGATCGCCTGGATGGAGACGGTCTCGCAGAACCCGATCGTGATCCTGCTGCTGATCAACCTCATCCTGCTGCTGCTGGGCACATTCATGGACATGGGGCCGACCATCATCATCACCACGCCGATCTTCCTGCCGGTGGCCGCGCATTACGGCGTCGACCCGGTGCATTTCGGCGTGATCCTGATCCTCAACCTCGGCATCGGCCTCAACACCCCGCCGGTGGGCGCGGTGCAGTTCGTCGCCTGCGCGGTCGGCAAGATCACGGTGTGGCAGGCCATGCGGTCGATCTGGCCGTTCTACCTCGCCAGCCTGATCGTGCTCGGGCTGGTCACATACATTCCCGCCCTGTCACTTTGGCTTCCGGGCGTCTTCAAGTAGCCGGAAGGCGCGCAGGAGAACGAAATGGCCGATGAACTGACGACGGACCTCAAGCTGGAACGAAGGCCGAAGCTTTCGGAGAAGGTGGTGTCCGTCGTCCGCCAGGAAATCCTGTCCGGCGCCTTTCCGGTCGGACAGAAGCTGCCGACGGAAAGCCAGCTCACCGACCGGTTCGGCGTCTCCCGCACGGTCATCAGGGAGGCGATCGCCCTGCTCGCGGCCGACGGGCTGGTCGAGCCGAAACAGGGCGCCGGCGTTTTCGTGCTCGACCGCGCGGCCGCCGCGTTCGGGATGATCAGCGCCGAGATCGGCAACAAGATCAGCCATGCGCTCAATGTCATCGAGGTGCGCATGGGCATCGAGATCGAGAGCGCCGGCCTTGCCGCGCAGCGCCGCAACGGCGCGCAGCTCGCGGCCATCCAGGAAGCCTTCTTCGAGTTCGACCGGCGGCTGAACCGCGGCGAGGCCACGGGGCGCAACGATTTCGAGTTTCACCGCACCATCGCCGCGGCCACCAACAACCCCTTCTACGTCGAGGTCCTCGACGCGCTCGGGCTTCGCGCCATTCCCTGCGACGTCACCTCGCCCTGGGGCACCGACAGCGTGCTGTCGCGCGAATACGAAGAGGGCCTCCAGCAGGAACACCTCGCCATCCTGAAGGCCATCAGCGCGGGCGACCCCGACATGGCGCGGCAGGCCATGCGCGACCATCTCGGCGCCAGCCAGAAGCGCTATCGCGACCGCCTGACCGGCGAGCAGGAACGCTACACCACCTCCCGCGCCGCCGCGCGCTGACCGCACACCGGAGCATCAATGTCCGCCCAGAACTACAGCAGCCGCCACGCCGTCGACCCGAACGCCGCAAGGAACATGGACACAGCCGCGCTGCGCGAGCATTTCCACCTTCCCGGCCTGTTCAAGCCCGGCAAGGTCAAGATCGTCTACACGCACTACGACCGCATGGTCGTCGGCGGCGCGGTGCCGGATGCCGACCCCCTGCCGCTCGAAGCGGTCAAGTCGATGGGCACGAAGTCCTTCCTCGAGAGGCGCGAGCTCATCATCGTCAACATCGGTGGTCCCGGCGTCGTCAGCACCAACAGCGCCGACAACGAGATGGCGCATCGCGACATGCTCTATGTCGGCATGGGCGAGAGCGTCTCGTTCCGCTCGCTGGATGCGGCCGAACCGGCGAAATTCTACCTGCTGAGCGCGCCGGCGCACACGACCTACCCCACGCGGCTGATCCGCATCGGCGACGCGCTGCGCATGGATCTCGGCGGCCTCGAAACGTCCAACCAGCGCTCGATCTTCCGCTTCATCCATCCGGAAGGCGCGCAGACCTGCCAGCTCGTCGTCGGCATGACCGAACTCGCGCCCGGCTCGGTCTGGAACACCATGCCGGCGCACATCCACGACCGGCGCATGGAGGTCTACCTCTACTTCAACCTCGCCGAGAATGCCCGCGTGATGCACTTCATGGGCGA
>CAYLHK010000049.1:0-21644 GCA_964383295.1 uncultured Rhodovulum sp. | reverse complement strand
CCCGGCGGCAGCGCCATGCCCGGCGGCAGCCCGCCCGGCGCGCCCGCGCCCCCGCCCAGGCCCGGCATCGGCGGCATCGCCCCGCCGCGGCCAAGCAGCGCGCCGAGCCCACCGCGCATGAGGCCCTTCTTGCCCATGCCGCCCATCTTCTTCATCATGTCGGCCATCTGCCGCTGCATCTTCAAAAGCCGGTTCAGCTCCGACACTTCCAGCCCCGCGCCGGCCGCGATCCGCTTCTTGCGGCTGGCCTGCAGAAGATCCGGCTGGCGCCGCTCGGCCTTGGTCATGGAATTGATCAGCGCGATCTGGCGGCGCAGCGCCTTGTCGTCGAACCCGGCCTCGTCCATCTGCTTCTGCATCTTGCCCATGCCGGGCATCATGCCCATCAGACCGGACATGCCGCCCATCTTCAGCATCTGCTCGAGCTGGCTCTTCAGGTCGTTCATATTGAACTGACCCTTCTGGAACCGCTTCATCATCCGCTCGGCCGCCTCGGCCTCGAGCGTCTCCTGCGCCTTCTCGACCAGGGCGACGATATCGCCCATGCCGAGGATGCGGCCGGCCACCCGCTGGGGATGGAATTCCTCCAGCGCGTCCATCTTCTCGCCGGTACCGACGAAGCGGATCGGCTTGCCGGTGATCGCGCGCATGCTAAGTGCAGCACCGCCGCGCCCGTCGCCGTCCATCCGGGTCAGCGCCACGCCGGTGATCCCGATCCGCCCGTCGAACTCGGTCGCGACATTCACCGCGTCCTGGCCCGTGAGACCGTCGACAACCAGCAGCGTCTCGTGCGGCTTGGTCGCGTCACGGACCGCCGCGATCTCGCCCATCAGCTCGTCATCGACATGCAGCCGGCCGGCGCTGTCGAGCATCACCACGTCATAGCCGCCGAGGGTCGCCTGCTGCTTCGCGCGCTTGGCGATCGTCACCGCGTCCTGGCCGGGAACGATCGGCAGCGTGTCCACGCCGATCTGGGTGCCGAGGATGGCGAGCTGCTGCATGGCGGCCGGGCGGCGCGTGTCGAGCGAGGCCATCAGCACCCGCTTGCCCTCGCGCTCGGAGAGCCGCCGGGCGAGCTTGGCCGTCGTCGTGGTCTTGCCCGAGCCCTGCAGGCCGACCATCAGCACCGGCGCCGGCGGGCTGTCGATACGCAGGCCCTCGGTGGTGCCGTCGCCCGCCAGCACGCGCACCAGCTCGTCATGGACGATCTTGACCACCTGCTGGCCCGGCGTGACCGACTTGGTCACCGCCTGCCCGCGCGCCTTTTCCTCGACCGCCTTGATGAAGTTCCGCGCAACCGGCAGCGAGACGTCGGCTTCCAGCAGCGCGACCCGCACCTCGCGCAGCGCTGTGGCGATGTCGTCTTCGCTCAGCGCACCCTGGCGGGTGAGCTTGTCGAGCACGCCGGAGAGCCGGCCGGAAAGGTTCTCGAACATGGGCGCGGGCCCCCGTTGAATAAACGCGAACCGCGCCGGTGGGCGCAACGCGCTGACCGACGGCGATCCTGGCAGTTCAGGACCGGAAAGGACGCACCTTCTCCGGAAACTCGCGGCGCGGATACAGCGAAGGGGGCCAAAGGTCAAGTCCGGGGCGGGCGCCGCGGATTGATCGGCCGGATCAGCTGCCCTATCCTGCGGCCATGCCGCGTATCCCCGAAGCCAGTTTCGGAATGCAAGGCATCCCGCGCCACCGACACCTTGCGAGATCGCTGCAATGCAGACCATTCCCGGCCCCGACGGGCGCCCGCGCTGCCGCTGGTGCGCCGCGACACCCGAGTATTTCGCCTATCACGACCGCGAATGGGGCTTTCCGGTCACCGATGACACCCGCCTGTTCGAAAAGCTCGCGCTCGAGAGCTTTCAGTCGGGCCTGAGCTGGCGGACGATCCTGACCAAGCGCGAGAACTTCCGCGCTGCCTTTGCCGGTTTCGACTTCCGCAAGGTCGCCGAATTCGATGATGCGGACGTGGCGCGCCTGCTGGCCGACAGCGGCATCGTGCGTCACCGCGGCAAGATCGAGGCCGTCATCAACAACGCTCGCCGCGCTGCCGAGATCGTCGCCACCGAGGGCAGCCTCGCCGCATTTCTCTGGCGTTACGAGGAAGCGGCCGATGCCCCGCCGCAGGCCCGCTCGACCTCCCCCGGCTCCGAGGCCCTGTCGAAGGAGCTCCGCCGGCGCGGCTGGAAATTCGTCGGCCCGACCACGGTCTATGCCTTCATGCAGGCGATGGGGCTGGTCAACGACCATGCCGAGGGCTGCGTGATCCGCGCCGAGGTGGCGGAGGCACGGCGCGGGATGCAACCGCCGGTCTGACAGGCGACGAAAGCCCGGGTGCGGCCTCGCGCCGCGCCCCCGGCACCGGTCACCCCCCGCCCCGCCCGCCGCCACCGTCCACGACGCCTCCCGTCCGGGCCATCCGACTGATTTCATGCAGGTTTGCTTACCTGGAGAGCAGTCAGCTGCGCGCGAACGCGCGCGCAGCCAACAAAGAAGGAATGCGCGCACCCGCGCGCGCAATCTGGCGGCAAAGGCCGCCCGCGGCGCCAGCTGGGGCATGAGCGTCTGCGTCGCACAGCGCGGGAGGCAAGCGCCGGCCTGACAGGAACGGATGGGACCGCTTTGGGCTAAATCGTTACCCAGGATATGGGCACATCCCGCCCGCCGGGGCGTCTGACCTCTAGGTCTGGTGCCTGCGCGGCGTTCTGGGCCACGAAGTGTTGACAGCGGTTGCCGCCAGGTTAATGTCCGAACTACTACCTTTTAGTATCAATAGCTTACCTGGATTCGCAACGTTGCGAATCCTCATTCCTCCTCGGCGAGGATCTCCAGGAATGTCGCCCCGAACCGCTCCGCCTTCTGCGGTCCCATGCCCTGGACGCGCTCCAGCGCTGCCAGGGTGCGCGGGCGCGTCTCAGCGATCTTGGCCAGCGTGGCGCTGGTGCAGGACAGCGGCTTGCCCTGCCCGTCCGCGCCCCGCGCCAGCACCAGCTGCGCGCTCTGCAGGCGGTCCATCAGCGGCCCGCCGGGACTGCCCGCCAGCCGGCGCCGCGCCGGGTGGACACGCGACGCCTCGCCGGTGATGACCTTCAGGAACTCCGCCCCGTAGCGTTCCAGCTTCACCGCCCCCACCCCGGTGATCCCCCGCATCGCATCGAGCGTGCCCGGCCTCTGCGTCGCCATCTCGATCAGCGTGCGGTCGGCAAAGATCATGTAGGCCGGCAGGCCCGCGGCATCCGCCAACGCCCTCCGGCAGGACTTCAGTGCCGCCAGCAGCCCCTCGTCCTCCTCGGCCACCAGCGCCACCGGCTCGGCCCTCCGCTGGGCGGCAGCCTTTCGGATCGTGTCGGCGCGCAGCGTCACGCTGGCCTCGCCGCGCAGCAGCGGCCGTGCCGGTTCGGTCAGCCGGAACGCCCCGTGCCGCGCCGGATCGGGGCGGATCAGGTCGAGCCCCATCAGCTGCCGGAAGATGGCCTGCCATTCCGGCTTCGAACGCTCTGCTCCGACCCCGAAGGTCGGCAGCCGGTCATGCCCCCGCGCCAGAACCTTCTCGGTCCGCTCGCCGCGCAGGATCTCGATCAGATGCCCCGCCCCGAAACTCTCGCCCGTGCGCAGGATCGCCGAAAACGCCATCCGCGCCGCCTCGGTCCCGTCGAAGGTCTCGGGCCGGTCGCGGCAGAGGTCGCAGTTGCCGCAGGGCTCGGCCAGCACCTCGCCGAAATAGGCGAGCAGCACCTGCCGCCGGCAGCTATGCGCCTCGGCCAGACCCAGGAGCGCGTTCAGTCGCCGGTGATCCGCTTCCTTGCGCTCGATCGGCGCCACGCCCTCGTCGATCTGGGTGCGGCGCAGCCGGATGTCGTCCGCGCCGTAGAGCGTCATCGTCTCCGCCGGCGCCCCGTCGCGCCCGGCGCGGCCGATCTCCTGATAATAGCTCTCGATCGACTTCGGCAGGTCGGCATGGGCCACCCAGCGGATGTCGGGCTTGTCCACCCCCATGCCGAAGGCGATCGTGGCACAGACCACCAGCCCGTCCTCGCGCTGGAACCGCGTCTCCGCAAGCCGTCGGTCATCGGCCTCCAGCCCCGCGTGATAGGCCACCGCCGCATGCCCCATCTCGCCCAGTGCGGCCGCCAGCGTCTCGGTGCGCGCCCGAGACGCGCAATAGACGATTCCCGACCGTCCCCTGCGCGCGTCCGCGAAATCGAGGATCTGCCGGCGGGGATTGTCCTTGGGGCGGAACTCCAGATGCAGGTTCGGCCGGTCGAAGCCGCGCAGGAACACCTCCGGCGCGCGCGCGCCGAACAGCTGGCGGACGATCTCCGCCCGCGTGTCCTCGTCGGCGGTCGCGGTCAGCGCGACGGTCTGCACGCCGCCGAGCGAGCGGCGCAGCTCGCCGATCCGCAGATAGTCCGGGCGGAAGTCATGCCCCCACTGGCTGACGCAATGCGCCTCGTCCACGGCGATCAGCCCGGCGCGGGCACGCTTCAGCAACGCGATGGCCCCGCCGCCCGCCAGCCGCTCGGGCGCCATGTAGAGGAGTTTCAGCCGCCCCTCGTCGATGGCCGCGAAGATCGCCTCCGCCTCGCCGCGATCCGTCTGCGAGGTCAGCGCCCCCGCCTCCACCCCGGCCGCCTTCAGCGCGCGCACCTGATCGCGCATCAGCGCGATCAGCGGCGAGATCACCACCGTCACCCCCGGCCGCGTCAGCGCCGGCAGCTGGTAGCAGAGGGACTTGCCCCCGCCGGTCGGCATGATGGCAAGCACATCGCGCCCCGCCTCGACGGCGGCGACGACCTCCTCCTGGCCGGGGCGGAAGTCGGGAAAGCCGAAGACCGAGGCGAGCAGATGGCGGGCCGCGGTCATGGTGCGCGAAGGATGGAGATCATCGTGTCGCCATAGCGGCGCGCATCGAGCAGGGTCAAGCCGTCGGGCAACGCCACGCCGGCGCGCTCCTCGATCACCACCAGCGCGCCTGGCGCCAGCCAGCCGCCGGCCCGCGCCGCCTCCAGCGCCCGCGCGCCCAGTCCCCGGCCATAGGGCGGATCGAGAAAGACGAGATCGCAGGCCGCGCCCGTATTCGCGCCCAGCCGCGTCGCGTCGCGGGCGATAACCCGCGCCCGCTCGCCGAGCTTCATGCGGGCGACGTTCTGCCGCAAGAGATCGAGCGAAGCGCGCCCCTGGTCGACGAAGACGGCCGTCTCGGCGCCCCGCGACAGCGCCTCGAGCCCCAGCGCCCCGGTGCCGGCAAACAGGTCGAGCACCTGCGCCCCCGCCACCGGATCGCCATACCCCCCGTGGGCGAGCAGGTTGAACAGGCTCTCCCGCACCCGGTCGGTGGTCGGGCGGATGTCGCCGCTGCCTGCCGGCGGCCCGGCCAGCGCCAGCCCGCGATGCGTCCCCCCGACGATGCGCATCAGGCCAGCGTCTTCAGATCGCGCCCCGGATCGGCAAGGCCGGCAGGATCGGGCGAGACCCCCGCCTCGATCCAGCGCTTGGCGGTCATGTAGGCGCGCGGGTCGTTCATCGCATCGACCGCCAGCAGGCGGTCGCCGGCCAGATACCACACCGACTGGCTCCCCTCCCGCGCCCCCGGGCGCGTCAGGGTCCGGTCCCAGCCGGCATTCAGCCCCGCGATCTGCAGCTTCACGTCATACTGGTCCGACCAGAACCACGGCCGCGCGACATAGGGCGTCCCCTCGCCCAGCATCGCAGCCGCCGAAGCCTCGGCCTGCTCGATCGCATGCGGGACGCTCTCCAGCCGGATCATCTCGCCGCCATACGGAAACCGTGCGCAATCGCCGGCGGCGAAGATCGCGGGATCGGAGGTCCGGCAGGTCGCATCCACGATGATCCCGTCGCCGGTGGCCAGGCCCGCCTCGGCCGCCAGCCCGTCCTCGGGCGCGACCCCGATGCCGACCAGCACGATGTCGGCCGGCACCACCTCGCCGCCGACGAGCTCGCCCCCCGAGACACGCCCGCCCGCCTCCGTCAGCCGGGTGAGCGCCGCCCCCTCGCGGATCTCGACGCCGTGGGAGCCATGAAGCGCGCGGAAATAGTCCGCGGTGGCCGGGGCGGCGACGCGCGAGAGGATGCGCGGGCTCGCCTCGACGACGGTCACGGCCAGCCCCTTGGCTCGCAGCGCCGCCGCTGCCTCCAGACCGATATAGCCGCCGCCGACCACGAGCGCCCGGCGCGCGCCGGTGACCTCGGCGGCGAGCGCGTCCGCATCGGCAAGGCTGCGCATGGTCAGCACCCCCGGCAGGTCGCCGCCGACCGCCGCAGGCAGGCGCCGCGGTCGCGCGCCCGTGGTCAGGGCCAGCAGGTCATAGGGCACCTCGCTCCCGTCATCGAGCCGGACGAGCCTTGCCCCGCGGTCGATCGCCTCGGCGTGCCGCCCGGTCACCAGCGTGATCATGGCCTCATCCCAGAAGCCGGGCCCCCGGAGGGCCAGCCGCTCGCGCGTCGTCTCGCCCTTCAGATAGGCCTTGGAGAGCGGCGGGCGCTGATAGGGCGGCTCGGGCTCGGCCCCGATCAGCGTCAGCGGCCCGGCATGGCCGAGCGCGCGCAGCCTCGCCACCAGCGAGGCACCGGCCTGACCACCGCCCAGCACGACGATCCGCGCCGTCTTCGGATCCATGGGCGCATCCTCCTTGGCCTCGCAACCCCGCCCGTCTATATGCGGCGGCAGGTGCGGTGCAACTTCCTGCGATGAGGGTCACGATGACAATTTCCAAAGGCGACCGGTTGCCCGAGGCGAGCTTCCTCGAGTTCGACGGCGAAGCGATCGCCGAGGTCCCGTCCGCCGGCCTCTTCGCGGGGCGCAAGGTCGTGGTCTTCGGCCTGCCCGGCGCCTTCACCCGCATGTGCTCGGCCGCGCATCTGCCGAGCTTCATGCGCACGGCCGACGCTTTCCGCGCCAAGGGCGTGGACGAGATCATCTGCGTCTCGGTCAACGATCCCTTCGTGATGAAGGCCTGGTCGGATGCAAGCGGCGCGTCGGACAAGGGCGTGCGGTTGCTGGCCGATCCGGCGGCGGCATTCACCGGCGCGGCGGGACTGACGTTCGATGCGCCGGCTGCCGGCCTCTTTGGCCGCTCGCAGCGCTACGCGATGCTGGTGGACGACGGCGTCGTGACCGTGCTGAACATCGAGCCCGGCCGCGAATGCACCATCAGCGGCGGCGAGACCCTGCTCGAGCTGGTCTGAACCGACACGGCAGCCATGATCAGCGGGTGGCCGAGGAACCCCGGCGCCCGGTGGCCGTTGACCCCTGGCCCGGTCATTCTCGTGGCGGATCGGGTGGCGGTCGTCGGCCCCGGCGCTTCCCGGTCCCGGGTGCCGCGGCCGTCTTATCCAAGAAAGCCCAGCACCCGGCGCCACATCGTTTCGGCCGCCGCATCGCCATAGTCAGGCAGCCTCTCGTCGGCGAAGAGATGCCCGACGCAGGGATACCGGAATGCCTCGACTGCGAGCCCGGCGTTCTTCGCATCCTCCAGCCATTCGGCCACGAAATCCTCGTCCTCCCAGGGATCGGGCTCGGCCAGATGCACCTGCACCGGCAAGCCGGGCCGCACACCCTCCGGGATCGCCACCAGGCCGCTCAACAGCAGTATGCCTGCGGTGGCGGGACGCTCCGGCCAGAGTGCCGCGGCCACGGCCGCGCCCATCGAGAAGCCGGCGAGCACCGTCTCGGGGGGCAGGTCCTCGGCCGCCCGCGCCGCACGGGCCACCATCACGTCCCAGCCCACCGCGTCGCGCAGCGCGAACCCCGCCTCGATGCTGTCCGCGGTGCGTCCCTCGTAGAGATCGGGCGTTGTGACGTCGTGCCCCGCCGCACGCAGGCGCTCCGCGGCGGCCTGCTCAAGTCCGCGCAGGCCGAGCACCGAATGACAAAGAAGCACGCTGGCCACTGTACCCTCCAGGCGTCCCGCAGCGGGACATTCTAGTTTGTGTTTTTATTCAATTAGTTAGCCTGCGTCACAAGTTGGGACGCTGCGCGGCATGCAGCTTGCACAGGCATTCCACCGGCTCCGAATGATCCCGCTGCACCTCCGCCCCCTCCCCCGCCAGCCGGTCGAGACGGCGCGCGAGATCCACGTCGAGCGCGCTCAGCCCGTCGCAGGAATGGGTGGTCAGCGTCACGTCGACGGTGTTGTAGACATTGGTCCATTCAGGGTGGTGGTTCATCTTCTCCGCTGCCAGCGCCGCGCGCGCCATGAAGCCCCAGGCTTCGGAGAAGCTCGCGAACTTCCAGATCTTGCGGATCGCGTCGCGGTCGGGATTGGCGCCCCATCCCGCTTCCCCCAGCGCTGGCAGGTCGCGGTTGCGCTCGGTCTCGGTCAGTCGCTCGGTCATCACCCTTCCCTTCAGCCCTGCCCGCTCGAGGCCATCGCGCGGGCGATGACATTGGCCGGCCGCTCCGCCAGTCGGCCCCAGTAATCCTCGAACGCCGGCCGGCGCTCGATTGAACCGAACATCATTCCCCATCCGAGCTGCGCGCCGACGTAGACATCCGCTGCCGAAAAGCGCGGGCCCGCAAGCCAGGGACTGGTCGTGACCGCGGTCTCCAGCGTGTCGAGCACCCGCTCGAGCCCGTCGCCATAGCCGACGAAGCTGCGCTGCTTGGCATCGACGGCGACGCCAAGCGCCTTGTTGGTCACCGCCGCTTCCAGCGGCCCGGAGGCAAAGAAGAACCAGCGGTAATACGCGGCCCGCTCACCCGGTGGCGGCGCCAGGTCCGCCTCGGGATAGGCATCCGCAAGCCAGGCGCAGATCGCGGCGCATTCGGTCACGACCGTGCTCCCTTGGACCAGCACCGGCACCTTGCCCATGGGGTTGAGAGCGAGAAACTCCGGCGCATTCATCTCGGGCCCGAAATCGAGGATGCGTGCCTCGTAGGGCACGCCGGTCTCCTCGAGCATCCAGGCGGCGATGGTGCCGCGGGACCGGGGGTTGGTGTAGAGGATGAGCGGCTCGGCCATGATGCGCCTCCCTGCGCCAGACGGGTCGCAACGAGGATAGGTCAGTCGGGGACGTTGTCGATGCCCGATCCGGCCCACGGGTTACAGCGAGCGATGCGGCGGGCAGCGAGCCAGGCGCCCTTGACCGCGCCATGCTTCTCCAGGGCCTCCAACGCATAGGCCGAGCAGGTGGGCTGGTAGCGGCAGTTGTGCCCGACCCAGGGCGAGAAGACGAGGCGATATGCCCGGACCGGCAGCGCGAGGGTCCAGGCGAGGGGCGTCATGCCGGTCTGCCCGGGGCGTGGATCGCGGCCAGGGCCGCGCGCAGGTCGTCGCAGAGGGCGGCGAAGTTGCGGGCGGCGGTCTCGCCCTGGCGGCCGATCAGGACGTAGTCCCAGCCAGGCTGGCCGGCGCCGGGCAGGACCTCGCGGGCAGCGGCGCGCAGGCGGCGCTTGGCGCGGTTGCGGGCGACGGCGTTGCCGACCTTCTTCGAGCAGGTATAGCCCACGCGCAGGGCGTCCGGGGCCACGAAGGCGGTCTCGGCTTCGGGGCGCTGGCGGGCCTGGAGGGTGAAGGCTGGGGCGGCGCGACGGCGCGCGCGGGCGGCCGCGAGGAAATCCGCGCGGCGGGTCAGTGTCACGAGGCCGGGGAGAGGCCGGCCGCCCTCGGCGGCCATGGCCGGTCGGATATCAGGCCGACAGGCGCTTGCGACCGCGGGCGCGGCGGCGGTTCAGCACCAGCCGGCCGCCCTTGGTCGCCATACGCGCCCGGAAGCCGTGCCGGCGCGCGCGCACGAGATTGCTCGGCTGGAAGGTACGCTTCGACATCGCTCAACTCCTGATCGTCCCGGGACGATCTCGCCCCGCCCAGCAGAGGCGCCCTTGCACCCCCGCGTGAATTCTGAAGGCCCGCTCATACGCAGGGGGATGGGGGCTGTCAATGTCCATTTCGGGGGATCGCGCGCGGATGCTCAACGTTGAGCATCGCGTCAACATGCTGATTAAAAAGGGATATTTTTTGAGCGTTAACCCGAAATCAACCCTTTGGCGCGCCCCCGTCGCTCAATAGGCGAAGATCTTCGCGCCGTCGATGAAGTTGTGGACATGCACGACGACGGCATCGGGCTGGGCGAGGACGACGCCATAGGCAGGGGGCTCGTAGCTGCCGATCCAGACGTCCGAACCGGTGAGGTCGAGCGCGGTCTGGTGGTTGAGGCTGGGCAGGCCGGCGAAGGGGATGCCGCGCCAGTGGCCGCAGATGGGGCGATGCAGGTGGCCGAAGAAGATCTGGCGGATGTTGGTGTGGCGCGACACGACGGCCGCCAGGTCGTCGGCGTCGAGAAGCCCGATCCCGTCGAGGAGCGCATGGCCAACGGGCAGCGGCGCGTGATGCATGAAAAGAAAAACCGGACCTCCCTCGGCGCGGTCTAGCTCAGCCTCGAGCCAGTCGAGCCGCTCGGGGCCGAGAAGGCCGTGGTGGTGGCCCTGATCCACCGTGTCGAGGCAGAGGAAGCGGCCGGCGGTGGTGTCAAACCCGTACTGGACGAAGCCCGCAGCATCCACCGGCGTCTCGGGAAAGGCGGCGCGGAAGGCGGTCCGATCGTCATGATTGCCGATGAGCAGATGCACGGGCGGGATCAGATCGGCGAGGATGTCGCGCAGCCGGGCATAGGAGGCCGCGTCACCGGCGTCGGTCAGGTCGCCTGTGACCACCACGGCCGCCGCATCGGCGTGGTTGGCGTTGATGTCGGCGATGCAGGTGCGCAGGCGCGCGGCGGGATCGCTGCCGTAGAGTGGGCCTTCGGGAACGATATGCGGATCGGTGACATGAACAAACTTCACGGGACAACCTGATTGAGCAGCGATTCGCCCGCCGCGAGCCGGCGCGCGTTCTCCAGTATCACCGTCATGCTACGGGTTAATGTCTGCTGGGTCAGCCAGGCGACATGCGGGGTGGCAACCACGTTCGGCAGGGCGAAGAGCGGGTTGGCAAGCGCCGGCTCGACCGAGAAGACGTCGAGCCCGGCGGCGGCGAGGCGGCCGGAGGCGAGCGCCGCGACCAGCGCGGGCTCGTCCAGGAGCGCGCCGCGGGCGGTGTTGATGAGGACCCCGCCAGGCCGGATCAGCGCCAGGCGGCGGGCGTCCAGGATGCCGGCCGTCTCGGGCGTCGAGGGGATGTGGAGCGAGACGATGTCGGAGGCGGCGAGGAGATCATCGAGCGGCAGCGTCTCGATGCCCTCGGCCCGGCCACTGCGCGTATGGGCGATCACGCGGGCGCCGAGCGCGCGCAGGATGGGGGCGAGGTGCCGGGGGATCGCGCCATAGCCGACGAGCCCGACGGTGCGCCCGCCGATCTCGCCGAGCCCGTCGAGGGCCTCCACCGGCAGGGACCAGCCCTGCCCCGCCTTGGTCGCCTCGGACAGCGTGACCGTGCGCCGCAGGCAGGCGAAGATGAGCGCCAGCGTCATCTCGGCGACGGCCGCCGTGTTGGTGCCGGGCATGTTGGCGACCGCGATGCCGCGGGCGCGGGCATGGGCGAGGTCGATCGTGTCGAGGCCGACGCCGATCTTCTGGACGAGCCGCAGGTTTGGCGCGAGGTCCATCACCTGCGCAGTGACGGGGGTGAGGACGTGCAGGAGGATCCCGGCATCCGCCATCTCGCGGGCGAGGCCGGCCTCGTCGCCGGGCTCGACCACGGTGACGGGCAGGCGGTCGGCGGTGGCCGCGACCAGCGCGCGCAGCTCCGGGCCGGCGCGGTAGTGCAGGACCGCCTTCACCGCTTGCCGCCCACGGCGGCGCGGCCGGCGAAGATGGCGCCCGCGCCCAATGCCTCCTCGATGCGGATCGCCTCGTTCCACTTGGCCATGCGCTCGGAGCGGGTGAAGGAGCCCACTTTCAGCTGATGCGCGCGCCAGGCAGTGGCGAGATGGACGATAGTGACGTCCTCGGTCTCTCCGGAGCGGGCGGAGACCACGGTGCGCCAGCCGGCGGCATGGGCGGCGTCGAGGGCGGCGCGGGCCTCGGTCAGGGTGCCGGTCTGGTTGGGCTTGACCAGCACGGCGTTGCAGGCCCCGGTGGCGGCGGCCTCGCGCACGCGGGCGGCGGAGGTGACGAGGAAGTCGTCGCCGATGATCTGGATGCGGTGGCCGAGAGCCCTGGTGATCGCGCGCATCCCTTCGGCGTCGTCCTCGGCGACCGGGTCCTCCAGCGATATGATCGGGTAGCGGTCGCACCAGGCGGTCAGATGCGTGACCATCCCGGCAGTGTCGAGGTCGCGGTCATCGGTGGCAAGGCGATAGCGGCCCGCCTGCCCGAACTGCGAGGCGGCGACGTCGAGCGCGATGCCGAGGTCCTCGAGCGGGCGATAGCCGGCGCGTTCGATCGCCTGCACGGTGGTCTCGAGCGCCTCCTCGTTCGAGGCGAATTCGGGCCACCAGCCGCCCTCGTCGGCGACGCCGCGCAGCAGCCCGCGTTCCGCCATGATGCCGCCGGCGGCGCGGTAGGTCTCGGCGACCATGACGGTGGCCTCGTCGAAGCTAGCGGCGCCGACGGGGATGACGAGGATATCCTGCAGGTCGATGCGCTGTCCGGCATGCGCCCCGCCGCCGAAGATCTGGATCATCGGCATGGGGATCTGGGGGGTCGCCCCCTGCGCGAGGTACTGCCAGAGGGGTTCGCGGCGGGCGGCGGCGGCGGCATGGGCCGCGGCCATGGAGGCGGCGATCACCGCGTTGCCGCCGAGGCGGGACTTCTGCAGCGTTCCGTCGAGGGCGATCAGCCGCGCGTCGATGCCGGTCTGGTCGGAGGCGGCCATGCCGGTGATGGCGGGGGCGATCTCGGCGTTGACGCTCTCGACCGCGCGCCGCACCCCGAGGCCGCCGAAGGCAGGATCGCCGTCGCGCAGGTCGATGGCCTCGTTCGAGCCGCGCGAGGCGCCGGCGGGGGCGATGGCGCGGCCCGAGGCACCGGAGGCGGTGGCGATCTCGACCTCCACGGTGGGGCGGCCGCGGCTGTCCCAGACGCGGCGGGCGTGGACCGAGGTGATCGTGTCAGCGCTCAAGGCGATGTCCTTTCAGGTGGTCGTGCAGGGTCGCGGCCCAGGCGTCGCGGGTCGCGGCGAGGCGGGTGGGCGGCGCGGCGATGAGCGGGATGGCGGTGCGGCGCACGGCGTCGCGGTCAGCGTCCGCGGTGATGTATTCGACCGGCGACTTGCCGTCTATGCGGGCGAGGAAAAGCCCGGGCAGCAGGCTCGCCGCGCGGGATTCGAGCTCCGCGGCGGGCTCCCAGTCGACGCGGGCGAGATAGGCGTCGCGGAGCGCGTCGAAGCTGGCGAGATGCGTGGGCGCGGCCTGCGGGGAGGCCAGGCATTTCAGGAGCATGTGGTTGAGGCAGAAGGCGAGATCGAACGCGGGGTCCCCCCACCAGGCGCATTCGGCGTCCAGGAAGACCGGGCCCCGGGGGCCGATCAGGATGTTCTTGGGGCTGACGTCGCCATGGGCGACGGTGTGCTTCGCCGCGGCGGTGCGCGTGAGGATGGCCTCGAGGCGGGGGGCGAGCGCGGGGTGGTTACGGCCGGTCTCGGTCAGGTAGGGCTCGAGGCGGATGGCGTGGAAGATCGCGTCGCTGGCGAAGGTTGCCGGCGCCGCCGGGTCGCGGGCGAAGGCGGCGTGGATGCGCCCGAGGCCCTCGCCGACGGCGGCGGCGATGGCAGGATCGGCCCGGCCAGCGAGGAGGTCCGCCTTCCACCAGCGGTGGTCGTCGGGGGGCAGGTATTCCATGGCCAGCATGCCCGCGTCGGGGTCGTCGGCCAGCACCTGCGGCACCGCGCCGGGCAGCGCGCGGGCGGCACCGCGCAGCCAGGCGGCCTCGAAGACGTTGCGCTCGACCGGCACCTGCCAGTCGGCGGCGACGCGGAGCGCGGGGAGCGCGCGCTTGACGGCAAAGCGGCGGGCTGGCGTTTCGACCAGCCAGATGTCCGAGGAGACGCCCCCGGTCAGAGCGGTGAAGGCGGGCGTCTCGCCGGCCTCGACCAGGCCGGCGCGGCGGGTGAAGGCGAGGATCTGGGGGGCGGGCTCGGTCATGGCGCGACGGCCTCCGGGTTCGGCCGGGTGCCGTTTCTCGCGGCACGCAGACCGGGGTGGCCTTGTGGCGGGGCGATCTTGTCGGAGGCGCGGCGGAGGTCAGGCATCGGTGGTGCTTCCCCGGACGATCAGCGTCGGTGCATGGATGGCGTGGTAGGGCGGCTCGCCCGCCGCGGGCGCCTGCCGCTCGGAGATGCGGCGCAGCAGATAGGTCCCGCAGGCGAGCGCGAGGTCATGGATCGGCAGGCCCATGGTGGTCAGGCCCGGCCCCCACCAGCGGAACCAGGGCGCGTCGCCGAAGCCCACGATCGACAGCTGCCGGGGCACGGCGATCCCGAGCCGGCCAACCGTCTCGAGCGCGCCGGCGGTCAACCCGGCCCCGGCGGCGACAAGCCCTGTCGGGCGCGGATCTGCCGACCAGAGATCGGAGAGCGCCGCCTCGGCGAAGTCGGCATCCGGCGGGCCGAGCCGGACGAGACGCGGATCGGGTGCAACGCCCGCCACGTTCAGCGCCGCGCGGTATCCGGCGAGCCGCCGCCGCCCGGTCGAGAGCCCCTCGTGGCCGCCGATATAGCCGATCCGGCGATGCCCGCGCCGGGCGAGATGCGCCGTGGCGGCCTCGATCCCGCCACTGTCGTCGATGCCGAACCAGGGCAGGCCCGGCCCCGCACCTTCGCGGATCAGCTCGACCGCCGTCACCCGCGCGAGCAGCGCCGGCGTTTCGCGCGCCGGCTGCGGCGAGAGCGCGATCGCCACCCCGGCCGCGCGCGCCTCGATCAGCGCGCGCACCTGGCGCAGCTCCGAGCCAGGGTCATCGCGGGTCACGGCGAGCACGAGCTGGAACCCCGCCTCCTCGCAGCACCGCGCCAGCGCCATCGCGGCGGCAGCGTAGAAATCGTTGCGCAGGTCCGGGACGATCAGGCCGATCAGAGCTGAATGCCCGGTGCGCATCGCACGTGCGGCCGAATGCGCGACATAGCCATGGCGATCGGCCATCGCGCGCACCCGCGCCTTGGTCGCGACGCTGATCCCGGGATGATCGGCCAGTGCGCGCGCCACGGTCGACACGGAGATGCCGAGCATCGCCGCGAGATCCTTCATCGTGATCTGGTCGCCCATAAGGGCCGGTTCCGTGCAATCGTTTGTGTTCTGAAATACTCCGTACTTATGGCTCAAAAATTGTCCAGAAGAAATCCAACGTGCAATCGGTTGCGTGCGGATGCCCGCACCTGCCCCGATCTCTCACCCGCCTGGCGCCGATGCTGGTGCGCATCCTTGCGCCGATGATGTCGTGGGGGACGACGGTCCCACGTATTTCGGGATCGTCATTCTGTTGCCTATGCGCCGACGATCGCCATGATGCCGGGGCAATGGGTCTAGCATCAGGCGAGCGTGCCTGACGTGAGAGGGGCGCCAGGCCGCCGAGATACAGGGAAGGAAACAACGAATGGCACGGACCCGCATCGCGGTGGTGGGCCTCGGCATGGCGGTCACGCCGCATGCGCGCGGGCTGGTGGATCTCGACGGCGAGATCGAAGTGGTTCACGCCTTCAGCCCGAGTGCCGCCCGGCGCGCGAGCTTTGCCGAGCGTTTCCCCTTCCCGCTCACCGACCGGCTGGAGACGATCCTGGGCGACGACAGCGTCGAGGCCGTGCTGGTGCTGACGCCTGCCAACACGCATCTGGAGATCGCCACAGCCTGCGCGCGGGCGGGCAAGCATGTGCTGCTGGAGAAACCGATCGAGATCACCACGGCGCGGGCGGAGGAGCTCGTCGCCACCTGCCGCGATGCCGGCGTGACGCTCGGCATCGTGCTCCAGCACCGTTTCCGCCCGGCGGGACTGCGGGCGGCGGAGATCCTCGCCTCGGGCGAGCTCGGCCGTATCGTCGGCTGTTCCACCGTCATCCGGCTCTGGCGGCCGCAGGCGGGCTATTACGACCAGCCGGGCCGCGGGACCCTCGCCCGCGACGGGGGCGGCGTGCTGATCTCGCAGGGCATCCATACGCTCGACCTGATGCTGAGCCTCGCCGGCCCCGTCGCCGAGGTCACGGGCTATGCGACCACGACACCCGTGCACCGGATGGAGACCGAGGACATGGTCGCCGCCGCGGCGCGCTTCGCCAGCGGGGCGTTCGGGACCATCGACGCCACCACCGCCGCCTATCCGGGCTTTGCCGAGCGCATCGAGATCACCTGCGAGAAGGGCACCGCGACCCTCGCCGGCACCGAGCTCGCCGTGCGGTTCCAGGACGGCCGCGTGATCGAGATCACCTCCGACCAGAGCCCCGGCGGCACCGGCGCCGACCCGATGGCCTTTCCCCACGACTACCACCGCGCCGTCATGGCCGATTTCGCCGCCGCGATCCGCGAGGGCCGCGCCCCGAAGGTGACCGGCGAGGAGGCGCTCAAGGTGCACCGGCTGATCGACGCGCTGATCGAGACGGGGCGCAGCGGCGCACCCGTCCGCGTCGCGGGGGCCGGGTCATGAGCCGTCCGCTCCGCTTCGCCGCCATCGGGCTCGATCATCGCCACATCTACGACCATGTGACGCAGCTCCTCGCCGCCGGCGCGACCTGTGCCGGCTACTGCCCCGAGACCTCCGACCCGCGGGTGCTGGAGGGGTTCCGCGAGCGCTTCCCGCAGCTCGCTGCCGTCTCCCGCGACCAACTGCTCGACGATCCGGGCGTGGACTTCATCTGCTGCGCCGCCGTACCCCGCGATCGCGCCGCCCTCGCCATCCGCGCCATGCGCGCCGGCAAGGACGTGATGATGGACAAACCCGGCGCCATCACCCTGGAAGAATGCGACGCCATCGATGCCTGCGCGCGCGAGACCGGGCGGATCTTCTCGATCTGCTTCTCGGAGCGCTTCCTGGTAAGCGCCTGCGAGGTCGCGACGCAGCTGGTCGCCGAGGGCGCCATCGGGCGGGTCATCCAGACCACCGGCCTCGGCCCGCACCGGCTGAACCGCGCGATCCGGCCCGAGTGGTTCTTCGATCCCGCCGCCTACGGCGGCATCCTCACCGACATCGCCTCGCACCAGATCGACCAGTTTCTGTTCTTCACCGGCAGCACCGATGCCGGAATCGTGGCCAGCACGGCCGCCAACCGGGGCATGCCGGACTTGCCCGAGTTCCAGGACTTCGGCGAGATCCTGATCCGCGGCAGCGGCGCCTCGGGCTACATCCGCGTCGACTGGTTCACTCCCGACGGACTGCCGGTCTGGGGCGACGGGCGGCTGTTCCTGCTCGGCACCGAGGGCTACATCGAGCTGCGCAAGTATGTCGACATCGCCGGCAGGCCGGGGGGCGACCACGTGTTCCTGTCGAACGCCGAGGGCACCCGGCGCGTCGACTCCGCCGGCGCAGAGCTCGTCTATTTCCGCCGCTTCCTCGAGGATGTGCGCGCGCGCAGCCGCACGGCCATGCCCGAAGGCCATGCGCTGCGCGTCACCCGGCTGGCCATCGCGGCGCAGGCCTCCGCGGCGCGGGCATGAGGGGCGGCCGGCACCGCAAGAACCTGCTGGAATGTCTGCACGCCTGATGTATTGGGAATGTGTTCGGGTTCGGCCTGTGGTTGCACCCCGGACAAGGGGGACAGCGTGACGGAAGAGCCGCCGGCCCGATCCATCCTCGACCGGCTCGGCCTGATCGTGGCCGAGCTGATGGTCTGCATCCTCGCGGTCGTGGTCACCATCTCCTTCACCGCGATCATCTTCAGCGGCCCGCTCGCGCCGCTGCTGGGGCGCGGGGTGGGCCTCGGGCTCGGCAGCGCGGTGATCCTCTGCAGCATCCTCGCGCTGACCGCCTCCTACCGCGGCACGGTCGCGCATCCGCAGGACGTGACCGCCGTCATCCTCGGGTTGAGCGCCGCAGGGATCGCGGGCACCGAGATCGGCACCGACCCGGAGCGGCTCTACGCCACCGTGGTCATGCTGATCGCCACCGCCTCGCTGGGCATGGGCCTCGTCTTTCTGCTCGCGGGCACGATACGGCTCGGCCACCTCGCACGGTTCATCCCCTTCCCGGTGCTCTGCGGCTTCCTCGCCTCCACCGGCTATCTGATCACCCGCGGCTCGCTGGGCATGGTCTCGGGTGCGGACACCCTGGCCGGGCTGGCGACACCCGAGGCGGCCTGGCGCTGGGCGCCGGCGGTGGCGATCGGCCTCGCCACACTCATAGTGGTGCGCCGGACCGGCAACGGGCTGTTGATCCCCGCCATCATGCTGGCGACGCTTGCCGGCTTCTACGGCTGGCTCGGCGCGAGCGGCCTCTCGCTGCAGGAGGCCGGCGCGCGCGGCATGCTGCTCGGTCCCTTCGCCGAGGGCGCGGGCCTGGCGGCGAGCTTCGATCCGTCCGTGATCTCGCGGGCGGACTACGGCGCGATCCTGCGCGAGACGCCGGCGATCGTGACGCTGATCGGTCTCGGGCTGATGGGCGCGATCCTCAACATATCGGGGCTCGAGCTCGCGACAGGGAAGTCGATCGACGCCAACCGCGACCTGCGCCGTATCGGCATCGCCAATATCGCCACGGCGGGGATCGGCGGGCCGCCCGGCTATCACATCCTGTCCGAGACGCTGCTCGGCCGGCGGCTCACTCGCGGCAGCTCGCGCTGGATCGGGGCCGGCGTCGCGCTCGCCTGCGCGCTCGTGCTGATGCTCGGGCCGTCGGTGCTGGCCGCGCTGCCGGTGGTGGTCTTCGCCTCGGTGCTGATCTTCATGGGACTGGACGTGCTCCTCGAGCGGCTGTGGCTCGCCCCGCGGCGGATGCCGCCCCAGGACGCGGCGATCGTGGCGCTGATCTTCGGCACGGCCGCTACGGTCGGCTTTCTGCAGGCGATTGCGGTGGGGGTTCTGGCGGCGGCGGCGATGTTCGTCGTCGCCTATTCGCGGCTCGACCTGGTGCGCACCTCCGCCAATGCCGCCCTGCGCCGCTCGACCACCGAGCGCCCCGAGGCGGCCGCACGCCTGCTGGCCGCGCGCGGGGGCGAGACCCTGATCTTCGAGCTGCAGGGCTATGTCTTCTTCGGTACCGCCCATGCGCTGACCACACGGCTCGGCGCCGCCATCGCCAACCCGGGCGCCGGCGTGCGGCAGGTGATCCTCGACTGCCGACGGGTGCAGGGCCTCGACGTCTCGGCGATCCACGGCTTCGGCCGGCTGGAGGCGCTGTTCCGCGCCCGCGGGGTCAGGCTGATCCTCACCGGGCTCGGACCGGCACTGCGTGACCGGCTGGCCCGGGCGGGCGTGCTCGACCGGCTGCGCACCTTCCCCACCCTCGACGCCGCGCTGACCGCCGTGGAGGACGAGCTGCTGGCCGAACAGGCCGGCGACGCGGCGCATCCGGCCGCGCAGGCGCCAGTGGCGCGCCTGCTGGCGCGCGCCGAGGCCATGGGCGCGGCAGTCCCGCCGCCCGAGGCGGTCGCCGCCGGTGCGGAAGTGCTGCGCCAGGGCGAGCCCGCTGATGCGCTGGTGCTGATCGAGGACGGGCTCCTCTCGGCCCGGGTTGCCGGCGCCGACGGGCACATGACCACGGTCGCCCGCTTCCAGCCCGGCACGGTGGTCGGCGAGATCGCGCTCTACGCCGGTGGCCAGCGCACCGCCACCGTAGTGGCCGATGTCGAGAGCCGGATCCGGCGCGTCACCCGCGACGATCTGGCGGAGATCTCCGCCCACGATCCCGATTTCGCCCGCGACATGCACGCAGCCATCGCCGCCCTGCTCGCCCGCCGGCTCGCCCGCACCACCGGGCTCGTGCACGAGCTGAGCCGCTAGAGCGGACGGCCCGGCAACGCCGGGTCGTCCGCTCTAGGTTATTGAAGTGGCGTGATTTCTTAACCACTAGACGATTCCGTCCGGCCGAAAATCGCTCTAGCGCACGGCCGGCAGCCCGGCTGCGAACTCCGCCACGCAGTCGAGCGCGCGGTCGGCCTCGGGCAGCCGCCCCTGGAGGATCTGCCAGACATGTGGCACGCCGGGCCAGACATCCAGCGTCACCGGCACGCCGTCGGCGCGCAGCCGATCGGCCATCATGCGCGCGTCGTCGCGCAGCACCTCGGCCGCGCTCGCCTGGATCAGCACCGGGGGCGCGCCGGCGAAGCAGCCGAAGACCGGCGAGGCGCGGGGATCGCGCGCATCGGCGCCACCCAGATAGAGGCCGCGGATCTCGGCGAATCGGGCCACCGGGATCAGCGCGTCACGCCAGGCCATCGAGCGCAGGCTCTCGCCACTGCCGGTCAGGTCCGCCCAGGGGCTGAAGGCCACCACGCCCGCCGGCGGCGGCAGGCCCCTGGCGAGCGCCATATGCAGGGCCGCGAAAGCGAGCCCGCCGCCGGCGCTGTCGCCGCCGAGCAGGATGCGCCCGGGCGCCACGCCCTCGCTCAGGAGCCCCGCGTAGGCCGCCAGGGCGTCCTCCGGGGCGGCGGGAAACGGATGTTCGGGCGCCATCCGGTAGTCGGGCAGCACCGCGCCGGCACCGATCCGCAGCGCCATTGCGGCAGCCAGCGCCGCGTGGGTACGCGGCGAGCCGACGCAATAGGCCCCGCCGTGGAACCAGAGGATGATCGGCGACCCCTGCCCTGCCTCCAGCCGCAGCACCGGCACCCCGCCCACCTCGGCCTCGGCAAAGCGCAGCCCGCCGGGGATGGCGAACCGCCGCGCCTGCTCTTCCATCCGGGCGCGGCCGCGGACGAAATCCCTCTCGCGCGCCAGATAGCGCCGCTCGACCAGCCGCAGGTAGAGGTTCACGAGGGGAAGCTGCCAGCTCATCGCGCCCTTCTTCCAGCCAGAAACCTGGAGAGGCGTGCCGGGGGTGCGGGGGTTTTGAGCTCCCCGCCGGCGCGCGCGAACACGCGCGTGCCCATCAAAGAAGCCAGGCGCGCACCTGCGCGCACAGCATGGCGCCCACGGGGGGGCCGCCTCTCCCGCTCACCCCGCCCGACGCCGTTCGATCGCCTCCCAGATCTTCGCGGTCACGTTGATCCCGTCGAAGCGCTCGAGCTCCAGAAGGCCGGTGGGCGAGGTCACGTTGATCTCAGTCAGCCAGTTCCCGATCACGTCGATGCCGACGAAGATCTGCCCCTTCTCGCGCAGGAGCGGACCGATGCGGGCGCAGATCTCGCGGTCGCGGTCGGTCAGCTCGACCTTCATCGGCGTGCCGCCCACATGCATGTTGGAGCGCGTCTCGCCGGGCTGGGGAACCCGGTTGATGGCGCCGACCACCTCGCCATCGACCAGGATCACCCGCTTGTCGCCGGCCGAGACGTCCGGCAGGAACTTCTGAACGATCAGCGGCTCGCGGTTGATGCCGGTGAAGAGCTCGTAGAGCGAGCTGAAGTTGCGATCGTTCGGGTCGAGCCGGAACACGCCCGCGCCGCCGTTGCCGTAGAGCGGCTTCATGATCACATCGCCATGGCGCTCCTTGAAGGCGCGCAGCGTCCCGATGTCGCGCGCGATCGTCGTCGGCGGCGTCAGATCGGGGAAGGTCAGCACCAGCAACTTCTCGGGATAGTTGCGCACCCAGAACGGATCGTTGACCACCAGCGTCGCCGGGTGGATGCGCTCGAGGATATGGGTGGTGGTGATGTAGCCCATGTCGAAGGGCGGGT
>CAYLHK010000048.1:0-21856 GCA_964383295.1 uncultured Rhodovulum sp. | reverse complement strand
CGACGGCGGTCGCGGGCATCGCGCTGACCGCCGTCGGCAGCGCGAAGGGCAGGTCGACCGAGGCGTCGATCAGCCTGCGCAGGGGGAAGTCGTAGCGGGTCAACACCCAGGCCAGCGCCAGCCCGAAGACGAGGTTGAACAGGGCCGCGTAGAACGCGACGCTGAACGACAGCCAGAGCGCTGCCCAGACGCGCGGCGTATTCACCACCCGCCAGATCTCCGCCGGGCCGATGCCGGCACCCCGCAGAAGCAGGGCGCCGATCGGGATGAGCACGACGATGGAGAGCATCGCCAGCATCACCCCGAAGGCCAGCCGGAACCCCGGCAACGGGGACGGGTGGTGGATACCAAGTACGCGCACTGGGGTCATGGCCTACTGCGCCACGTAGATCTGGTCGAAGATCCCGCCATCGCCGAAATGCGCCGGCTGAACCTCACGCCAGCCGCCGAGCTCGCCGATCGGCACCCGGACGAGGTCGGGGAAGCGCGCGACATCCTCGGGATCTGCCGCGCTCGCGTCGTTGCCGCGGTAGAAGTGCTTGAAGGCGAGCGCCTGCCCTTCGGAGCCGTAGAGGTAATCGAGATAGGCCTGGGCGGCCGCACGCTGCTCGTCACTGTGGATATTGCCCTCGACCAGCGCCACGGTCGGCTCGGCCAGGATCGAGATCGACGGCAGCACGATCTCGTATTCGTCGGGACCCAGTTCCTCGAGCGCGAGGAAGGCCTCGTTCTCCCAGTTCAGCAGCACATCGCCGATGCCCCGCTGCACGAAGGTCGTCGTCGCGCCGCGAGCCCCGGTGTCGAGCACCGGCACGTTGCGGTAGATGTTGGCCACGAACTCGCGGATCTGCTCCTCGTCGCCGTCGAACTGCTCCTTGGCATAGGCCCAGGCCGCGAGATAGTTCCAGCGCGCCACGCCGGACGTCTTGGGATTGGGGGTGATGACCTGCACGTCCTCGCGGATCAGGTCATCCCAGTCCTGGATGTTCTTCGGATTTCCGGCGCGGACGATGAAGACGATCGTCGAGGTATAGGGCGCCGAGTTGTTCGGCAGGAGTTCCTGCCAGTTCTCCGGCACCTTGCCGGTGTGGTCGGCGACCGCGTCGATGTCGGCCGAGAGCGCGAGCGTCAGCACCTGGGCGTCGAGCCCGTCGATCACCGCGCGCGCCTGGGCGCTCGATCCACCATGCGAGGTCTGGATGTCGAGCGGCGGGTTGCCCAGCGACTGCCAATGCGCGTTGAACGCCTCGTTGAACTCGCGGTAGAGCTCGCGCGTCGGATCGTAGGAGACGTTGAGCAGCGTCGTCTGCGCCGAGGCGCCTTCGGCGAACAGGCCCGAGCCGATCAGCGCGACCAGCGCCGCCCCCACGCCCAGCCGCCGAGCGCCCTCCGCGACACGGCGGATCGCCGAACGCCAGACACCGGCAAAGTCGATCGGCTCGCCCGGGTGGCGGAACTCGCCGATATGGATCGCGCCGTACATGTCGAAATGGACCGGGGCCAGCGCATCGTGCGGGCCCAGCCCGGCGGACATGGCGGCGGCGCTCTCGGAGAAGACGGCGGCGCGGCTGGAATAGCCTGGCCGTCCGGCTTCGGAACGGGAGTAGCTCTGCATATCGTCCTCCAAACCACTTTCCTGATAATGACGACAGAGTTTGTCGTAATAATCAACAAAAAAGATTTTTCAGATTAGCGCTTTGCTTGCAGGAGGTTATGCTACTTCAGTGCCGCCTCGCAGGAGGTTTTACGCCTGCTGTGGTGCCGGCTCGACCTGCGCCAGCAGCGACTCGTCGCGGGCAAGGTCGGCCAAGGTCAGCGACTCGATCAGCAGAAGATAGCTTGCGAACACGCTGCCGAAGACCTCGCGGATCCGGCACGTCTCCTCATCGGCACAATCCGCGCACCGCTGATAAGCACGCCGGGACAGGCAGGGCAGCGGCGCCATCGGCCCGTCCACCAGCCGCAGTACCGAGCCGATCGAGATCGTCTGCGGCGCCTTGATCAGCACATAGCCGCCCTCGCGTCCGCGCCGGCTTCCGATCAGACCCGCGCGCTTCACCTCCAGCAGGATATGCTCGAGAAACCGCTTCGGCGTGCTCCCCCGCTCGGCGATTTCCTCGATGGTGAGTGACTTGCCGCCCCGGGCCTGCTCTTCGGCAAGCGTGATCAACGCCTTTATTGCGTATTTCGTCTTCAGCGAGATCATGCGACCGGTACTCCCACCAACCTTGGCCAGTTCAATACTTGAGAAGCAGCCGCGGCCGGCAACCGACATCCTGTGCTGAACCCGAATGCCCACCGCCGGCCTGCAA
Organism: uncultured Rhodovulum sp.; assembly: GCA_964383295.1. GTDB lineage: Bacteria > Pseudomonadota > Alphaproteobacteria > Rhodobacterales > Rhodobacteraceae > Amaricoccus. The sequence goes on along the minus strand of CAYLHK010000048.1, from coordinate 19,544 downwards.
AGTATGCCAGCAACATGCGCTATCAACCCGTGTATCCACTGGAATCGTCGCCGCCGTCAATCCTGACCAGCCCGCACGGGCTGATTCGTGCCGCGCCGCGCACGAAGAAAATTCTCCTCTTTACTGCCAGTGCAGTAGCTTTCTTCTGAATAAGCGCCAAAATAGGAAGCTGCGTTTCATTGCCTTGTGCCCCGTCAACGGCGAGGTTCCCCCTCGTCGCCGGCCGCCGAGCGGCCTGCTGTACTGGAGCACAACGATGACACGTCTTTCGCACGCGCTTGCCGCCGCCCTGCTGCTCGGAGCGGTGCCCGCCGCCGCGCAGCAGCCCACCTCGCTCCTGAACGTCTCCTACGACATCGCCCGCGAGCTCTTCGCCGATATCAACGAGGCCTTCATCGCGAAACACGCCGCCGAGACCGGCCAGACCATCACCGTCGACCAGAGCCACGCCGGCTCGTCGGCGCAGGCCCGCTCGATCCTCGAGGGTCTCCAGGCAGACGTGGTGACCTTCAACCAGGTGACCGACGTGCAGATCCTGCACGACCGCGGCAACCTGATCCCCGCCGACTGGGCGAGCCGGCTGCCGAACAACTCCTCACCCTATTACTCGCTGCCGGCCTTCGTCGTGCGCGCCGGCAATCCGAAGAACATCCAGAACTGGGGCGATCTCGCCCGTGAGGACGTGGCCCCGATCCTGCCCAACCCCAAGACCTCGGGCAACGCGCGCTATTCCTACCTCGCCGCGCGCGCCTGGGCGATCGAGGAGTTCGGCGGCGACGAGGAGCAGATCGAGGCGTACCTGAAGCAGTTCTTCTCGAACGTGCCGGTCTTCGACACCGGTGGCCGCGGCGCGACCACGACTTTCGCCGAGCGTGGCATCGGCGACGTGCTGCTGACCTTCGAGGCGGAGGTCATCCAGATCGTCAACCAGCTCGGCACCGACAATTACGAGATCGTCGTACCCCCGGTCAGCCTGCTCGCCGAATTCCCGGCCACGATCGTTGATGCGGTGGTCGATGCCCGCGGCAGCCGCGAGCTGGCCACGGAATACCTCGAATTCCTCTACTCGACCGAGGGTCAGCGCATCATCGCCGCCCGCGGCAACCGCGTGCATGACGCCGAGGTGGTCGCCGAGTTCGCCGACCAGTTCCCCGAGGTGCGGCTGGTCACGGTCGAGGAGGTCTATGGCGGCTGGCCGCAGGTCACGGCCGAGCACTTCGCCGACGGCGGCCTGCTCGACAGGGTCTTCGTCCCCCAGTAGCCTCGCGGACCAGCAATGACGCGACGGCGCGTCACCGCGCCGTCGCTTCGCGTTTGCACAGAACCCGGAGCCCGTCTCGCCGATGAGCCGCATCGACCGCCGCCGCCGCGTGTTGCCGGGCTTTGGGCTCAGCCTCGGGGTCGCGCTCACCTATCTGTCCATCATCATCGCCCTGCCGCTCGCCGCGATGCTCCTCAAGACGGCGAGCCTCGGCTGGGAGGAATTCTGGCGCATCGTCAGCTCCGACCGCGCGATCGCGACCTACCGCATCACCCTCACGGCGGCAGCGGTCGCCACCGTCTTCAACGCGCTCTTCGGCCTGCTCATGGCCTGGGTGCTGGTGCGCTACCGCTTCCCCGGCCGCCGGCTGCTCGACGCCCTCGTCGACCTGCCCTTCGCCCTGCCCACGGCCGTGGCCGGCCTGGCCCTCGTCACCCTCTTCGGGCCCAACGGCTGGTATGGCCGCTTCCTCGAGCCCATCGGCATAAAGGTCGCCTACGCGCCCCTCGGCATCATGATCGCCATGGCCTTCACCTCGGTGCCCTTCGTGATCCGTACCGTCCAGCCGGTGCTCCAGGACATCGCCCCCGACATCGAGGAGGCCGCCCGCAACCTCGGCGCCCGGCCCTGGCAGATCTTCGCCTTCGTGATCTGGCCCCTGATCCTGCCGGCCTTCCTCGCCGGCTGCACCCTCTCCTTCGCCCGCTCGCTCGGCGAGTTCGGGGCGATCGTCTTCATCGCCGGCAACATTCCCCGGGTCACCGAGGTCACCTCGCTGCTGGTCTACATCCGACTCGACGAATTCAACTACGAGGCGGCGGCAGCGCTGGCGATGGTGCTGCTCGTCATCGCTTTCGTGCTGCTCTTCATCACCAACTCCCTCCAGGCCTGGGCGCTGCGTCATGAAAAGACGGACTGACGGCCCCTGGGCCCCGATCCTGATTGCCGCCGCCATCGCGCTGTCGGTGATCTTCCTCGTCGTGCCGCTCGCGCACATCTTCGTCGCCGCCCTGTCGCGCGGCTGGGAGGTGTATGTCTCCAACATCACCCACCCCGCCACGCGGCACGCCATCTGGCTGACGGTGCTGGCGGCGCTGGTCTGCGTTCCGATCAACATCGTGTTCGGCATCGCCGTCGCCTGGGCGGTGTCGCGCTACGAGTTCCGCGGTCGGCGGCTGCTGATCTCCTTCGTCGAGATCCCCTTTTCGGTCTCGCCGATCGTCGCGGGCGTCATCTACCTCTTCCTCTACGGCGCCCAGGGCCTGCTCGGCCCGACGCTCCAGTCCTTCGGCATCCAGATCATGTTCACGATCTGGGCGATCTTCCTCGTCTCGCTCTTCGTGACCGCCCCCTTCGTTGCCCGCGAGCTGATCCCGCTGATGCAGGCGCAAGGCTCCGAGGACGAGGAAGCCGCCGTCAGCCTTGGCGCGTCGGGCCTGCAGACCTTCTGGTACGTGACGCTGCCCAACATCAAATGGGCGCTGCTCTATGGCGCGGTGCTGACCAACGCCCGGGTCATGGGCGAGTTCGGCGCCGTCTCCGTCGTCTCCGGGCGCATCCGTGGCCAGACCAACACGCTGCCGCTGCAGGTCGAGCTGCTCTACAACGACTTCAACACGGCGGGCGCCTTCGCGGCGGCCTCGACGCTCGCCTTCATCGCGCTGGTGACCATGGTGCTGAAATACCTTCTCGAACGCGGCGCGGAGGCGCAGGCATGACCATCCGCATCGAGAACGTCACCCGCGAGTTCGGCGACTTCGCCGCCGTGCGAGACCTCACCCTCGACATTGCCGGGGGCGAGCTGCTCGCGCTCCTCGGCCCGTCCGGCTCGGGCAAGACCACGCTCCTGCGCATGATCGCCGGGCTCGACTTCCCCGACCGGGGACGCATCTACCTCGACGGCCAGGACGCGACCGGCCTCGGCGCCGGCGCGCGGCAGGTGGGCTTCGTCTTCCAGCAGTACGCGCTCTTCCGCCACATGACCGTCTTCGACAACGTCGACTTCGGGCTGCGGGTGATGCCCGCCAGCCGCCGGCCGTCCCGAGCCGATAGACGTGAACGCGTCACCGAGCTTCTGCGCCGCGTGCAGCTCGAGGATCTCGCCGGCCGGTTCCCCGCCCAGCTCTCCGGCGGTCAGCGCCAGCGGGTCGCACTCGCCCGCGCCCTGGCGATCCGGCCACGCGTCCTTCTTCTCGACGAGCCCTTCGGCGCGCTCGACGCCGCGGTGCGCAAGGACCTGCGCCGCTGGCTGCGCAAGCTTCACGAGGCCGTCCAGGTGACGACGGTCTTCGTCACCCATGACCAGGAGGAGGCCTTCGAGGTCGCGGACAGGGTGGTGGTGATGAACGCGGGCCGCATCGAGCAGATGGGCAGCCCCTCCGAGGTCGAGGCGGTCCCCGCCACGCCCTTCATGTACGGCTTCCTGGGCCAGTCGAACCGGTTCGAGGTCGATCTTGCTGCCGACGGGCCGCGGATCGACGGCCGCATGCTGACCGCGACGGCGATCGAGCCCTCCGCCGGCGCCATGACGGGCCGCGCCGCTGGATATGTTCGCCCTCACGATCTGCGCCTGCTGCCCGACGGAGACCCCGAGGCGCTGCGCCAGGTGATCATCGACCACTGGGTCGCCCGCGGCGGCCAGGTGCGCGTCGAGCTGACCGACGCCGCGACGGGCCGCCTCTACGAGGCCGAGCTTGCCCGCGAAGACTGGGACGCGGGGCAGTTTGCCACCGGCCAGCGGGCGGGGCTCGGCGTGCGACGGATGCGGATCTTTGCCCCATGACCGCCGCCGCGCGTTAACGATTCAACCCCGAGCGATTTGGTCTACATACGTGTTCCATATGCATTCCATACGCGTTCCATATCGTCCGGAATCGCGTTAACCCTTGAAAATGAGGGATTTCCCGCGCTACCGCGTCGTGGTGTCGATCGGATAGGCGGTCGTCGACTTTATCGCCTCCATGGCAAAGCGCGAGACCACGGCCTTGATCTCCACCGCATCGGTCAGCCGCTTGTAGAAGGCGTCATAGGCCGCCATGTCGCGCACCACGACGCGCAGCATGTAGTCGACCTCGCCCGCCATTCGGTAGAGATCCATAACCTCCGGAAATGCCGTCGCTTTCCGCGCGAATTCCTCGCGCCAGGCCGGGGAGTGGTCATCCGTCGAGACCGAAACGAAGACGGTCAGCCCCAACCCGATCGAGGTCGGCTCGACCAGCGCCACCCGCCCCCGGATGACGCCGGATTGCTCCAGCTTCTGAATCCGCTTCCAGCACGGGGTCTGCGACAGGCCCACCCGATCCGCGATCTGCTGGATCGACAGGGTGGTATCCTCCTGCAGGGTGGCGATGATCTTGCGGTCTATCAGGTCCATGGGAGTAATCCGGCTAATATGTCGCTTAAATCGACACCATTGGTCGAGATATGTCCAGAGCGATTCACCTCCGAGAAAACGAAAGTGAAATCATTGCCTTGGCCCTTGCCGCGCTCTCAGGATGCGGCGCGACGCTCCTCGACCAGGTCGGCACGCGCCGCCATGTCGGCGATGCTGCGGGTGTCGAGCACGTCAGAGATCGCGTCCCTCAGGTCGATCATCGTGAGCCGCACCGCGCAGGCCGCCTCGTCCGGGCAGTCCCTGCAAGGTTGATAAGCCGTGCGCGAAGCACACTGGATCGGCGCGATCGGCCCGTCGAGGACTCGCAGGACTTCACCGACCTTGATCCGCTCCGCAGGCCGCGCCAGCCGGTAGCCGCCCCCGCGCCCCTTGCGCGCGTGCACGAGCCCGGCCATGCGCAGGTCCTGAAGAATCGTGTCGAGGAACTTCTTCGAAATCGCATTCGCCAAGGCGATCTCGGCCGAAAGCGCGAGATCGTCCTCGGTGAGACGCGCGAGATGCAGCATGGCCTTCAGACCATACTTGCCCCTCATGGTAAGCACGGGCACAACCTCTGGTAAGGGTTCCGGATACCGGATTTCGGCGTTGCCGACAGCCTAGGACCGACCCGGCTCTGAAAGCAATGCCCGGCAGCAATCGAAGTAAAGGATTGTCAGTCGGTTATGCCGATTTGCAACGCTAGCGCGTCACAAGCGCGTTAATCACCGCCCGACCGAAAAATCCGCGCAGCGTCACTCGTGGGCAGCAACCGCGTGCAGGCCCTGTTGGTCGGCCGGAGCTGCATGCACCGTAAGCAGGCCACCCTCCTCGCGTGCCTCGATCGCCTGAACCGTGTGCTGCATGGGCGTGCGAACAAAGCTGCCCGTGGGCGAGAAGAGGATGAACAGCAGGAACCCAAACGCAACGAGGATCAATGCCCAATCGACGGCGCCCGACATGAATCGTGGCATGGCGATTCCCTCCCAATGCACCTGTAGTCTATGGATTCAGTGGATGAATGCAACCGGAATGCTATTCTCGCGACAGCGCCATCCGGCAGAACGAGCTACTGAAACTGGCTCAAGTGACGAAAGACCATGCCCGCAGTTTTGCCGCGACCCCGGGAGGGCCGCCGTCCCCGACGGAGCCCGCGAGGGTCTCCCAAGCCCTTATTGGCGGCAGACACCGAAAAATATCGGTATTATTTCAGATGCTTGACAATCCGAGAACGCCTTCACTCGCCTCCTCAAGCCGCGCGCACCCTCAGCTCAGTCTCTTACGATGCACCGCGCCGCGAACCAATCGTGCCATTGATGATTTGACGTCATAGCCGCCGTGCGGCGATAGCTGGAGCCGGCAGTCGCCCACGAAACGCGCCGAGGAAGCCCGCTATGCCCGAATTCGTCATCACCCCAGCCCCACAGGCGTTCGCGCCAATCGAGGGGTCGGACCAGAAGTTTCCGGTACGCCGGGTCTACTGCATCGGGCGGAACTATGCCGCCCATGCGATCGAGATGGGCCATGACCCTGATCGTGAGCCGCCGTTCTTCTTTCAGAAGAACCCGGATAACCTCGATTTCACCGGCGAGTTCCCCTATCCGTCCATGACCTCGGACGTCCACCACGAGATCGAGCTGGTCGTCGCGCTGAAAAGCGGCGGGGTGAATATCCCGGTCGACAAGGCGATGGGCTGCGTTTGGGGATATGGTGTCGGGCTCGACATGACCCGGCGCGACCTGCAGGGCGAGGCGAAGAAGCTCGGCCGCCCCTGGGAGATCGGCAAGGCCTTCGAGCGCTCCGGACCGATGACGGCGCTCAGGCCCGCCAGCGAGACCGGCCATCCCACCGAGGGCCGGGTGGAGCTGAAGGTCAACGGCGCGCTGCGCCAGGAGGGCGATCTCAACCAGTTGATCTGGAAGATCCCCGAGATGATCTCCTACCTGTCCGACCATTTCGAGCTGGCCGCCGGTGACGTCATCATGACCGGCACGCCTGCCGGCGTCGCGGCGGTGGTCCAGGGCGATGTCATGGAAGGCAGCGTCGAGGGAGTCGGCACGCTGACCGTGAAGGTGGTCTGACCCACCCAGAGCCGCAGGCTCCGTCACTCCCGATGGTAAGGGGCGCCCGCCAGGATTGAGGCGGCGCGGTAGAGTTGCTCGGCCAGCATCACCCGTACCAGCATGTGCGGCCAGACCATCGCACCTAGGGACAGGAGGTCGTCCGCCCTGTCCCGCACCGCATCCGACAATCCGTCGGCACCACCGATCGCGAAGGCGAGATCGCGCAGTCCGTCATCGGCCTCGCGGCGCAGCCGGGATGCGAAGGCAGGTGACACCGAGGTGCGGCCGCGCTCGTCGAGCGCGATGAGCCGCGCGCCGTCGGGTAGGCTGCGCAGTATCAGCGCACCCTCGGTCTCGGGCCCACCACCACGGCGATCGTCAATCTCGATCACGCGGACCGGGCCTAGCCCGAGCGCACGGCCGGTACGGTCAAAGCGGGTGAGGTAGTCGGCGACCAGTTCCGCGCCGGAACCGGCGCGCTGCCGGCCGACCGCGAGGATGGTGATGCGCAAGCCTGCCGCTCAGGCCGGCCCTTGCGACGTCGGCCGCGGCGGCTCGGCGGCGGCCGGCATCCACATCTTCTCGAGCTGGTAGAAGTCGCGGACCTCAGGTCGGAAGACATGCGCGACAATGTCGCCGGCGTCGATCAGCACCCAGTCGCCGGTCTCCTTGCCCTCCATGCGCACGATCAGCCCGTGGTCGTGCTTGAGCCGTTCGGCAAGATGGTCGGCGATAGAGGCGACCTGACGCGAAGAACGGCCCGAGGCGATCACCATGTGATCGGCCATCTCGGACTTTCCAGCGAGGGGGATAGAGAGGATGTCCTCGGCCTTGTCATCCTCGAGCGAGGCAAGGATCGCGGACAGCAGCGTATCGCTGTCGATCTGCCCCGGCTGCGGCGGCATAGCCAGCCTCGGGGCGACGGCCAGGGTGGCCGGGGTATGCTGGGTCAGGGGAGCTCCCTCCACGAAAGCGCGCCATTTCTGCCCGGCGCCGACGTCTTTCAATGTAGTGGCTCGGGGTGCCGGTCTCAAGACAAACGCGGTGCTAGGGTTTCCAGGCCGCCGAACATCGGGCCAGAGGGAGCCGGCAAGGGGGTGATCAACCTGCGCATGCATTTAGCTCGCGACGGGCAAGCGATGTCGGAGACCTGAATCAATCAGGTGTCCCCTCGCAGCTGCCCGCGCTGCTGGATCAGACGAAGTAAGAGCTTCGGAGCGTCCAGCGCCATAGCCACGGCGCACCTGATCAATGACGGCCGCGCAGGGACGACGCCGTCCCTATTTAGCCGTCCTCGCCCCTTCAGGCGTCAGCCGTCTCCCGGGCGCCGTTCTTCTTCTCGACCCCGAGCCGTGCCGGCAAGCCGTTGGCCCAGGCGCTGATCGAACCGGCGCCGAGGCAGACCAGCATGTCCCCGGGTCGGCATTCGGCGCGCACGAAATCGGCAAGCGCCTCCTCGCCGCTCAGCGCCAGCGCGCGGCGGTGGCCATGGGCAACAAGACCGCCGACAAGCGTGTCGCGGCTGATGCCCTCGATCGGAGGCTCGCCGGCGGAGTAGACGTCCGCGATCGCCACCACATCGGCATCGTTGAAACAGGCGCAGAACTGGGTGAAGAGATCGCGCAACCGGGTGTAGCGGTGCGGCTGATGCACGGCGATCACTCGGCCCTTCGTTGCCTGGCGCGCGGCCTTGAGCACCGCGGCGATCTCGACCGGGTGGTGGCCGTAGTCGTCGATGATGGTCACGTCGTTCCAGACGCCGACCCGGGTGAAACGGCGGTTGACGCCGCCGAAGGCCGCGAGCGCCGCCTTGATCGCCGTCGCCGGGATGCCGAGGTGGCGAGCAACCGCGATGGCGGCCAGCGCGTTCGAGACGTTGTGATCGCCGGTCATCGGCAGGTGTACGCCCTCGATCACCCTCCCCTCGGCGTTCAGCGCCACGTCGAAGATGGCGCCGCCGTTCTCGTAGCGCAGGTTGCGGCACTGCACGTCGGCCTGCGGGTTGAAGCCATAGGTGGCCGTGCGCCGGTCGGTGATGCGCCCGACCAGCGCCTGCACCTCGGGGTGGTCGATGCAGCAGACGGCGAGACCGTAGAAGGGGATGTTGGAGACGAAGGTGTCGAAGGCGGCACGGATGGCGTCGAAGTCGCCCCAGTGGTCAAGGTGCTCGGCGTCGATGTTGGTGATGATCGCGATCGTAGCGGGTAGCTTGTTGAAGCTGCCGTCGCTCTCGTCAGCCTCGACCACCATCCACTCGCCCTGCCCGATCCGGGCGTTCGAGCCATAGGCGTGGATGACGCCGCCATTGATGACGGTCGGATCCATGCCGCCGGCGTCCAGAAGAGCGGCCACCATCGAGGTGGTGGTCGTCTTGCCATGGGTGCCGGCGACGGCAACGTTCGACTTCAGCCGCATGAGTTCCGCCAGCATCTCGGCCCGGCGGACGATGGGGAGGTTATGCGCGCGGGCGGCGTCAAGCTCGGGGTTGCCGGGCTTGATCGCGGTGGAGATCACCACGACCTGGGCGCCCTCTAGGTTCTCGGCCCGCTGGCCGATGAAGATCCGCGCACCCTGTTTCTCCAGCCGCTCGGTGATCGGCGAGGTGCGCAGGTCCGAGCCCTGCACCGCGAAACCATGGTTGAGCAGCACCTCGGCGATGCCCGACATGCCGATGCCGCCGATGCCCACGAAGTGGATCGCTCCGATATCATGCGGGAGGCGCGTCTGTCCGTTCATGTGCTGCGGCCCTTCTCAGGCGATCTTTTCGCGGATGAAAGAATGCCGGGCAAGGTGCTCGACGAGTTCGGCAAGGTCCTCCACCGCGTCGGGTCGCCCCTCGGCGAGGCTGGCGGCGGCCATGGCCTCAGCCCCCTCTGGGTCAGAGAGGATGGCGGTGACGGTACCTGCGAGACCCTCAGGCGTCAGTTCGCCCTCGCGGATCATGAAGGCGCCCCCCGCCTCCACCAGCCCGCGGGCGTTCGCTGTCTGATGGTCGGCGGTTGCGGCGGCAAAAGGAATGAGGACCGCTGGCCGGCCGATGGCGGTGATGTCGGCGATCGAGCTGGCGCCCGCGCGGCTGATGACCAGATGCGCGCCCGCAAGGCGCTCGGGCACATCCTCGAAGAAGCCGCGCAGCTCTGCCGGCACGCCTAGTTCGCCATAGGCGTCGGTTACCCGCGCCATGTCCTCGGGGCGCACCTGCTGTGCGATCTCCAGCCGGGCAAGGATCTCGGGTGGCAGGAGCGCCAGGGCCGCCGGGACGATGCGCGAGAAGAGCCCAGCACCCTGACTGCCGCCGATCACCACGATCCGCAGCGGGCCATCTCCCGGCGGCTGGTAAGGCGCGCCCGCGAGCTGGCGGACGGTTGCGCGGACCGGGTTGCCGGCATGGACCGCCTGCGTGCCCTCCGGCAGCTCCGTCGGCCAGGTGCCACAGGCGACCACGTCGACGCGGCGGGCCAGGAGCCGGTTGACCTGACCGAGTACGCCGTTCTGCTCGTGGACGAGCCGCGGCAGGCGCAGGATCACCGCCGCCGCCATCGCCGGCAGAGCGGGATAGCCGCCGAAGCCCGCCACACAGGCGGGCGGATCGCGGCGCATGGCGGCAATCTGCCCAACCGTACCCGCGGCGATGGCGAAGGGCGCGGTCGCGCGGGCGCCGAGGCTGCCTTGGCCGAGGGTGCCGGCAGAAGTCACCTGGCGCTCGACCTCGCGCGGGAAGCCGCCGGCGTAGCGCGCGCCCCGGGCATCCGTCGAGAGGCGCACGCGCCAGCCGCGGGCGAGCATGGCCTCGGCAAGCGCCTGGGCAGGAAACATGTGCCCGCCGGTGCCGCCGGCTGCGATGACGAGAAGCGGTGCGGTCATGTCAGCGCGCCGGGCCAAGGATGTCGTCAAGCTCGTGCTGTGGACGCTTGCGCGTCATCGCCAGCAAGACGCCGAGCCCGAAGCCCGCCGCGATCAGCGACGAGCCGCCGTACGAGATCAGCGGCAGGGTCATGCCCTTGGCCGGTAGCAGGCGCACGGCGACGCCAATGTTGATCATCGCCTGCATGCCGAGCAGCACCGCGAGCCCGGTACCGGCCAGGCGGATGAACGGGTCGCGCTCGCGCACGAGGCGCATCAGCGAGCGCACGACGACGGTGAGATAGAGCGCGAGGATGACCACGCAGAGAACGAGACCGAACTCTTCGGCCGCCACGGCAATGACGAAATCGGTATGAGCGTCGGGCAGCGTCCATTTGACCGTGCCGTCACCGATACCCACGCCGAAGAACCCGCCCTCCTGGATGGCGGAGGTGGCATAGCCGATCTGCGTGCGCGGATCGACCTCGGAGGCGAGGAAGCCGTCGATGCGGCGGGCCACATGCTCGGAATTGTGGTAGGCGAACCAGCCCACCCCGAGCACGGCCGCGCCGATCCCCCCGAGCAGCGCGACCGGCGCGCCGGCCGCGAAGTACATGAGGCCCCAGGCGGCGACGATCAGCGCCGCCTGTCCGAAGTCGGGCTGAAGCGCCAGCATGGCGGCGATCAGCACCAGAAATCCGAACGAGATCGCCTTGCCCGGCGGGCCGCCCTCCTCCTGGCTCGCGGCCATCAACCAAGCGGCAAAGATGGCAAAGCAGGGCTTGAGGAATTCCGAGGGCTGCAGCGAGATCACACGCAGCGAGTACCAGCGCACGGCGCCCTTGCCGAAATCGGTGCCGAAGATCGGCAGCAGCATCAGCGCCACGAAGAAGATGCCGAAGCCGATCACCCCGTAGCGGCGCAGGCGCAGCGGCGCCATCATCGACAGCGCGAGCATTCCGAACAGCGCGGCGGCGCCGAAGACCGCCTGTCGGGTGACGTAGTGGAACGGAGCCAGCCCGTTGCGCACGGCAAGCGGAGGCGAGGCCGCGAGGTTCAGCAGCATCCCGATCATGAACAGCGCGAAGATCGCCGCCAGAGACCAGCGGTCCACCGTGCGCCACCAGCCGGGAAGGATCGGCTCACCGGCCCGGGCGGGCGCGGCGCCAAACACCATGTCGGTCAACGGGAACTGCCCTTTCCCAATGCCTGCCTCGTCACCACCGTGTTCACCCGGCGGTTGATCGGTCCAGTCTAGCGGTTTCAGCGCCGAATTGCCAGCGCCGTGCGAATCAGGCGGTCATCCGCGCCAGCCAGACCGAATGCCCGGCACAATCGGGATCCTCGGCGATGAAGGCGCGCAGCGCGAGGCCATTCTCCTCGAGCAGGCCCGCGTAAGCGGCCGGCGCCAGGCTCGCGTGGAAGACCGGCGCGCCGTCGACGGCGCCGATCGCCTCGCCGTCGTCCGGGCCACTGGTGAAGAGCAGCGCACCGCCGGGCTGGAGATGGCTGGCGAACCGCGGGAACATCGCGCGCTGGTCGTCGCGGGTCAGGTGAAAGAAGCTGTCCCAGGCGACGATGCCGCCGAAGCGGCGGCCGAGATCGAGCTCGCGCATGTCGCCGAGTTGCCAGTCCTGTTCGGGGAAGCGCGCCCGGGCGCGGGCAATCATTGCCGCAGAGGCGTCGATGCCGGTCACCGGGCGGCCCGCCTCGTTCAGATGTCGGGCGATCGGCTCCCCGGCGCCGCAGCCAAGGTCGAGCACGGGCGCCCCGGCTGGTACGAGGGCCAGGAAGCGGTCGAGCCAGGCGCGCTCGAAGAGCACACGACTGCGCAGCCGGTCGAAGACCTCGGCCTTGGCGTCGTAGACCGCCGGTATCGCCCCCGGGCTGCCGGGCACGTCACGCGACGGCATATTCAGCGAGCAGGCGCTCAAAGTCGCTCTCGGGCGGGAAGCCCGGATAGCTGTGCCGGGCGGGCGTCGTCACCCACGGCAGCCGCTCGTCGGTCCAGGTCTCGAGGAAGGGTGTGTACCAGGAGACGTCGTCCAGCATGGTGGCACGGACATTGACGAAGAAATCCATCCCCACAACCCGCGTGAACATCCACGACTTGCAGTGGGGGCAGAAGTGATGGCGGATCCTCTCGCCGTGCAGCCCGCCGAGCACCGGCTCGCCTTCGACGACGCGGAAACCGTGGGACGGGATGGCGACGCTGAGCGAGTATGCGCTGGCGCTCATCTTCTGGCAGCCGCGGCAATGGCAGGCGGAGGTGAAGAGCGGGGCGGCACTGATCTCGACCTTCACCCGCCCGCAGCGGCAGCTTCCACCCATCGGCAGATCCGGTCCCTTCACGACGCATCTCCCCTGGCAGCAATGTGCTCGCGCACCAGGGCGGTGAAATGCGCGCCCCTGTGCTCGAAGCTCTCATACTGGTCGAAGCTGGCGCAGGCGGGCGCGAGGAGAACGGTGTCGCCCTCCTCGGCCTCGGCCAGCGCCGCGGCCACGGCCCTCTCCATCGTATGTTCGATCGCGCTCGGTGTCCCGCCCAGCGTTGCGGCGAAGTCCGCGGCGGCCTCGCCGATCAGGTACGCCTTGGCAATGCGGGGAAAGAGTGGACGCAGCGCCGCAATGCCGCCCTCCTTCGCCCGGCCGCCGGCGATCCAGCGGATGCGCTCGAAGCTGGCCAGCGCCTTCTCGGCCGCGTCGGCGTTGGTGGCCTTTCTGTCGTTGACGATGCGGATGCCACGCCAGATCGCGATGGTCTGGCTGCGGTGGGGAAGGCCGGGGTAGCTCGCGAAGGCCGCCTCGACCTGCCGCGGCGCGAGGCCGAGGCTTCGGGCCGCGGCATAGGCGGCGCAGGCGTTCTGGTGGTTGTGCGCGCCGGGCAGGTTGCCCATCGGGCGCAGGTCGATGGAGGCGACCTGCCGTCCGCCGCGCCATTCGGCGAGGAAGCCCTTGCGGGCAAAAACGCTCCAGCCCGGCCCGGTCAGGCGGCGCTCGACCGAAATCGGGATCACCGGCTCCCCGGTGCCGGCCTCCTCGCGCATCACGTTAGTGAGGAAGCGGCCCTCGTGCTCGTCGACCCCGATGATCGAGCGTTCCGGCCCGCCCTGGGTGAACAGTCGGCGCTTGGCGGCGAAATAGCCGCCCATGCCACCGTGCCGGTCGAGGTGGTCGGGGGAGAGGTTGAGAAAGACCGCGATGTCGGGCTGCAGCGCGCGGGCGAGGTCGATCTGATAGGAGGAGAGCTCCACCACCACGACCGATCCGTCCGTCGCCGGATCGAGGTCGAGCACGCCGCGACCGATGTTGCCGGCCATCTGCACCGGGCGGCCGGCCTCGGCCAGCACGTGGGCGGTCAGCGCCGTGGTGGTGGACTTGCCGTTCGAGCCGGTGATCGCCACGACCTTAGGCGTGCGTTCGAAGCTGTTCCAGGCCGGCGTGGCCCAGGAGCGGAAGAAAAGACCGATGTCATTGTCGACGGCTACACCTGCGTCCCACGCCGCGACGATCGCCGGATGCGGCGCCGGGTAGAGATGCGGGATGCCGGGAGAGACGATCATCGCCTGCACCCCGTCGAGCGCCCCCGCCTTCGTGAAATCGGCGAGCGGAATCCCATCGGCCTCGGCCCGGGCACGCGCGGCAGGGCCGTCGTCCCAGGCGATGACCTCGGCGCCACCGGCGCGAAGAGCGGCGACGGCGGGCAGGCCGGAGCGGCCGAGGCCGAGGACGGCGACCTTGTGGCCGGCGTAGCCGCGGACGGGAATCATGCGCTCACCGGGGTGTGCAAGGACGGGCTTGCACACGTGCAAATACCATCAAGCGATTGATATGAAAGAGATTCATCTTTCATAATTATCGGTGAACGCACCATCCGGACCCGCCGAAGCATATCGAGCGGCATGTTGGCCGCATTGTTTCGTTCCCCCGCGCCTTTGCGCGGGGACCCCGACTGCTCCAATACGGTTTCTGCCCATGTGAACGCCAGAGGGTCTTTGCGGGCGATCATGCAAGACCACCGGGACGGGCGGCTGCCGCCCCTACGGATGAAAGCGTCAGGGGTACACGGGCCATCGAGACGGTGCCGCCCCTCCCTCTCCAGCGGGCATGACTTTGCGCGTCTTGATCAGGCGCCGCATCGAAGTGGCAGTCGGTGTGGTGACGACCCGGTTCGGCCCGGGGTGGTTCGATCCAACGAGAATGTCGGCCTTGGTCAGCGGTGCGTTCGTGAGAAGCCCGACGCGGGCGGCGAGGATCGCTGCCTGGGTGATTGTTCGGGTCCGGAAAAGGCTGCAGATCGACCGTTCGAGCGTCACGTACGAGCCGAACTGGTAGTCCGCCCGGCGCAGTTCTTCGTCGTCGCACCCCATCGCGATCTGGCGAAGGATTCTCAACTGATCGTCCGTCAGCGCGAACTCCGTCGGCCGGTCCTCGGAGGCAAGTCGCGAGAAGGCCTCGGTGAGGCAGAAGCCCACCGTGTGGAGGTCCTGTTCAACATGGCGGATGCGCTCGCGGAATGCGCCCCGCTCCTCGCGCGAGCTGAGCGAGATGGCGATCTTGTCGCCGCGTTCGGTTATGATCGGCATGGTATAGCCCGAAGGTCCGACGCCATGCGCACAGGCATCCCGATAGAAGGCGAGGGTCGTAGGATCCTCCACCTTCAGCGTATCCCAGAAGAAGCCCCTGTCCGCCGTGCGGCTGGCGACGATCACCGGGTCGATGATGGAATAGCGCCGGTTGAAATAGCGGGTGACCCATTCCTCGGGGTAGGTAGTCAGGGCCTTGGTGGTGAAGGCGGTCGACGGCAGCTCACTGATCACATGGAGTGTGCAGTGGGCGGCGCCGATCGCATCGGAGAACTGCCGCAGCAGATCAACGAGGTCGGGGAAGGTCCCGACCTCCAGCAGCTGGTCCGAGATGGCCTCGGACGCCACATTCCGGAAGATCTCGAGCTCGTCGAAGTCGAGCGTCTCCAGCAGGCGGTTCAGATCCGATGCGAGATCGTTCTTTCCCAGCCGCGTTGCACAGTTAATCGCCTCATAGAGAGAGGCCTCGACCCAGCCAAACATTATGCCCTCGTTACTCATACACGAGGAGAAGATTTCAACTTAAAGTGAATGGACTCCTAACGACATCCCATCAACATCATGAAAATGTTAGGTTAATGGTAAACGCGCGGCAATTCCCGCCGGAGCGTCGACGCCCGCATCATGCGCCTCCAACGCTCGACAAGGCGTCATACCAGATCAAGCCATCGTTCGGGCAGGGCGAACACCTGCGCCGGCTTTTCCGGCACCACCCTGTAGGCATTGCCGATGCCCGCGCCCGGCGGCATCCGGGACTGGTTGAAGCTGTAGCAGCCAAGCGACGCTTCCCGGGGCTCGAGGGTGGCAATCGCGGCACCTGGATCACCGAGCGACGCCGTGTGTTCCTTCATCCTGGCGAGCCCTTCCGCCCAGAACTCGTTGCCGACCCTTCGGTCCACCTTCGCGACCTCGGCGACCTCTTTCGATATGTTTCCGTAGAACGTCGGCGGGTTCAGCGCCAAGAACTTCAAATGTATCAGAACAAGATTTGTGTCCAACGAGAACCTGCCACCGATCACGCCATGCTGCCCGATGGACAGCCTCACGGGGCGCTTGAGGATGCTCGGCTTGCAGAATTCCCAGTCGAAGATCGCCCTGTTGACCTGCCGCAGAAGCGGCTCGGCAATCGTGGACCGCTGATCGCCGTCGAAGTACCCGGCCTCCGGGATGACGTCGAAACCCAGCGGGGCAACGACTGAATCGTCCGGGAGTTCAAGGATGTAATCGGAAAAGGAACCAGCGCTCAGGCCCGGATCCAGCACGATCAGCTCATCGACATCTCCGCATACCACGGCCTGGTACGCGCCGAGCAGCGTGGCCGACATGTTGCTGAGCAGTACCGCCTTCACCTCGCCGATATCGTTGATGCTGTCTCGCGGGACAGTCAGATAGTTGCATCCGGCAGCCACCTCCTGCTGGGCGCTGCTGATGCCATGCGAGAGGATGAACAGGTTTTCCCGACCGAGAAGATCCCCGTAGTGCCGTACCCATTTGTCGAGAAGTACCGGACTATCATAGGCCATCGTAAGGGCGGCCACACGCCGAGCTCGGGACTGGCGCGCCGTTTTCGGGAACACCGCCAGGGGTGCGGTCTGCTCGGGTCTCAGCCGTCGCAAGATCCGGCGCGGGACGGACGAAAGGTCCTGCATGAACTCGCTACTCCTCGTGGATGGCGGTCAGGCCGGCCCTGCGCGCCACGCGGGCGCTCGTGTCGGATGATCGGTGCCGAGGCCTCCGGCGCAGGGGCCGGCGCCTGCGTCGGGTGCGATCATCTTCTCGCCGTCACCCGCCGCGTCACGCCGGCGCAAGCCGCGCCAGCCGCGCGGCCCGCAGGCGGGCAAAGTCATCCCCGGCATGATAGCTTGAGCGGGTCAGCGGCGTAGCGGAGACCATCAGGAAACCCTTGCCGAAGGCGGCGCGCTCGTAGGCGGCGAACTCCTCCGGGGTTACGAAGCGGGCAATGGCATGGTGCTTCGGCGTAGGCTGAAGGTACTGGCCGATGGTCAGGAAATCGACGTCCGCCGCGCGCATGTCGTCCATCACCTGAAGGACCGACTGACGATCCTCGCCCAGGCCGACCATGATGCCGGACTTGGTGAACATCGTCGGGTCGAGTTCCTTGACCCGCTGCAGCAGGCGCAGCGAATGGAAGTAGCGCGCGCCGGGGCGAACCTCGGGGTAGAGGCCGGGCACGGTCTCGAGGTTGTGGTTGAAGACGTCGGGCTTCGCCTCGACCACGGCCTCGAGCGCCGAAGGAGCGCAGCGCAGGAAGTCGGGGACCAGCACCTCGATCGTCGTGTCCGGGTTCTTGCGGCGCACGGCGCGGATCGTCTGGGCGATGTGCTCGGCGCCGCCGTCAGCCAGATCGTCGCGGTCGACGGAGGTGATCACCACGTGGTTGAGGCCAAGCTTCTGCACCGCCACCGCGACGCGGGCGGGCTCGAAGACGTCAAGCGCGTCGGGCCGGCCGGTCGCGACGTTGCAGAAGGTGCAGCCGCGGGTGCAGATCTCGCCCATGATCATCATGGTCGCATGACCCTGGGACCAGCACTCGCCTACGTTGGGGCAGCCGGCCTCCTCGCAGACCGTCACCAGCCGGTTCTCGCGCATGATCTCGCGGGTCTTGCGGTAGCCCTCGGAAGTCGGGGCCTTGACCCGGATCCACGATGGCTTGCGCAGGATGGGCGCGTCGGGGCGATGCGCCTTTTCCGGGTGCCGTTCCGCCCGGTCGGTGATGTCGCGCGTACCCGCCATGACGTCCTCCGCTTCAATGCCCCTCAGATAGCGTGTCGCGGGCGGGATGTCAGCCTCCCCCTGCAATCCGGCCGGCCGATCCCTCGGGCGGGTCGAGCGCGGCAACGCCGGCGGCGCGCAGGATCGTGGCCAGCTCGTCGAACCATCTCTCCGCCGCAGTAAGGCGGCGGCGCACGAGACCGACGGTCCGGAAGGGCTCCGGGCCGGCGAAGCGCAGGAGACGCAGGCCGGGCGCCGCCGCAGTTTCGGCGCGCACGGCCAGTTCGGGCAAGAGGGTGAAGCCGAAGCCTTCCTCGGCCAGCCGGCACAGGGTGGAGAGCGACGAAGCGCGCATGTCGATGCGCGTCGCCTCGCGTGCGACGCCACAGGCCGCGAGCGACTGGTCGGCCAGGCAATGGCCATCGTCGAGCAGGAGCAGGCGTTCGGGTGCCATCGTCTCGGGCCGCGGCGGACGGTCGGCCAGCGCCGCGATCTGCGCCGCCGAGCCGGCGAGCAGGAAGCGGTCCTCGAAGAGCGGCGTGGCCAGCAGGTCGGACGCCGGCGCCGGCAGTGCGATCACCGCGGCATCGAGTTCGCCCGCCTTGAGCTCGTCGACGAGAGCCTGGGTCTGCGCCTCACGCACGCCGAGATCGAGCGCCAGGTCGTGCCCGCGCAGGAGCGGCAGCGCCGCGGGCAGGAGATAGGGCGCGACGGTGGGGATCACCCCCAGCCGCAGGCGGCCGCCGAGGCCGGCCTGCCAGCGGGCGACCTGGGCCAGTTCCTGCATCTCGCCCATCACCCGCCGGGCGCGGCGCAGAATCTCGCGGCCCGGCGGCGTCAGGATCACCTCTCGCGCCCCCCGCTCGACGAGACGGGTGCCGAGCGTGGCCTCCAGCAGGCCGATCTGCACCGAAAGTGCCGGCTGGCTGACGTTGACCGAGGCCGCGGCGCGGCTGAAACGGCCGTGCTCGGCGAGGGCGATCAGATAGCGCAGTTGGCGCAGGGTGATTTCCATAATTATAAGTTATCAAAACGACAAGGAAATGCAATTTCCCATTATCGCTACGCCCATGCTAGAGACCCGGCATTCCGAGCATGCTTCGCCAGGAGGAGACGACGCATCCGTCCCGCCAGCGGCCTGCAAGGTTGCACATCGACACACGGGGATCGGAGCGGGAACATGGACGGAAATGACGAGAGCACGGGCAATTGCCCGGTTGTGCATGGCGCGCGCCTGGCCTCGAATTCGGCGATGCGGGGCAACCGGGACTGGTGGCCGAACCAGCTCAATCTGGGCATCCTGCACCAGAACTCGGCGCTCTCGAACCCGATGGGCACGGAGTTCGACTATGCTGAGGCGTTCGGCACGCTCGACTATGATGCGCTGAAGGCCGACCTGACCGCCCTGATGACCGACAGCCAGGATTGGTGGCCGGCGGATTTCGGGCACTACGGCGGGCTCTTCGTCCGCATGGCCTGGCACGCGGCCGGCACCTACCGAATGGGTGACGGGCGCGGCGGCGCCGGTGGCGGGCAGCAGCGCTTCGCGCCGCTGAACTCCTGGCCGGACAACGTGAACCTCGACAAGGCACGCCGTCTGCTCTGGCCGATCAAGCGCAAGTACGGCAACGCGATCTCCTGGGCCGACCTGATGGTGCTGGCCGGCAACGTCGCGCTCGAATCGATGG
>CAYLHK010000047.1:15846-22136 GCA_964383295.1 uncultured Rhodovulum sp. | reverse complement strand
GCCGGTCGCGGTCCATGGCGAAGAACCGGCCCGAGACCGTCGCGATCCGCGCGCCCGCCGGCAGCTCCGCCTCAAGCGCGGCGATCTGGCCGGCGGCGCTCACCGGCGCCACGTCGCGCCCGTCGAGGAAGGCATGCACCGCCACCGGCACCCCCGCCGCCGCGATCACCCGCGCCACCGCGACGATGTGGCGCTGATGGGCATGGACGCCGCCCGGCGAGGCGAGGCCTGCGACATGCGCCGTCCCGCCCCCGGCCTTAACCGCGGCTATGAACCGCGCCAGCGCGGGATTTGCGGCGAAGCTTCCGTCCGTGATCGCATTGTCGATCCGCGGCAGGTCCATCCACACCACCCGGCCTGCGCCGATATTGGTGTGGCCGACCTCGGAATTGCCCATCTGCCCCTCGGGCAGCCCGACCGCCGGCCCGTGCGCGGTCAGGGTCGCATGCGGGCAGCCGGCCCAGATGCGATCGAAGTTCGGCGTGTGCGCCAGCGCGACGGCATTCGCCTCGCGCTCCGGGCGCAGTCCCCATCCGTCGAGGATGCACAGGACAACGGGCCGCATAGTCACCTCTCTGCCGTCGTTGTCGGGATCAGAACGGTCCCGGGCCGGCAGTGCCCCGGCGCTCACCGCCCTCCCGCACGCCGGTCACGACGCGCCGACATCGGCTGGAAGGCCACCGCCACATGCGCCTCGCAATAAGGCTTGCCGGCGGTCGCGGGCAGGCCGCAGAACCAGAAATCGTCCGTGGCAGGATCACCGACCGGCCATTTGCAGGTGCGCTCGGTCAGCTGCATCAGCGTCAGCTTCTTCGCGCGCTTGGCGACCTCGGCGAGATTGGCGAGCGCTTCGGGGCTGATCTCCGAACCGGCGGGCTGCGGCGGCTGCGGCTGGTCCAGCGGGCGCGGGCGCGCGACCACGGGCTGCTCGCGCACCGCCCGCGGCGCGGCGACCGGCGGCGCGGCCGGCGCCTCGGCGACGGGCGGCGGCGCGGCCACCGGCGGCTCGACAGGGGCCGCGGGCGCGACCTCGACCGGCCGCACCTCCTCCTCGGGGGTTTCGGCGTTGCCGCCGCGGTTCGAGAGGCCGAGGCGATGCACCTTGCCGATCACCGCATTGCGGGTGACGCCGCCGAGTTCCTTGGCGATCTGGCTGGCACTCTTGCCTTCGATCCACATTGTGCGCAGGGCATCAACGCGCTCGTCGGTCCAGGACATTGAAAACTCCGTAGCACATTATGGTATGATATCGCCGGCGGAAGGTCTCCGCCGCGCTTTCCCGTCTATTTAAGCCCTCAGGGCCTGTGGATACAAGCGGCGCTGCATTGCGGCGCAGGGGGCTGCCCTCCCGCCGCCTGGCGGGATCGGGGCCTGGAGCGCGGCCAAGGGTCCAGATCGTTGCCCACGATCTGGGCGGCATCCGGGTGCCAGCCTCGCGATACCTCTACATCTGGTGTCACGTCGGCGCGGCATGGCCGAGAGTATTGACATGTACTGAGATCCGGTTAACTGAGAGACATATAATCTTTGTATATCAATGGTTTATATAGGAATCCCGCGCGCGGGAAGCTGCTGCCTCCCACAGCCGCGATTGACTCACCGCCGCCTCGCGGCAATAACCGGCACCCTGTACCCCGCGTCCCGGCCGCCCGCGGGGTACATGCATTTCCGGCGGCAGCTTCAGGAGTATCCACCCGTGATCCCGCCCGTTCTTCCGACCTACGCGCGGGCGCCGCTTTCCTTCGTCGAAGGTGACGGCGCTTGGCTGATCGAGGAGAGCGGGGAGCGTTACCTCGACCTCGGGGGCGGCATCGCCGTCACCGCGCTCGGCCATGCGCACCCCGCCCTCGTCAAGGTTCTGGAAGATCAGGCCCGACGCCTGTGGCACACCTCGAACCTGTACCGCATCCCGAACCAGGAGGCGCTCGCCGAGCGCCTGGTGGCGCATACCTTCGCGGACACGGTCTTCGTGACCAACTCCGGCACCGAAGCGATCGAATGCGCGATCAAGATGGCGCGCAAGTATTTCGACCACGCGGGCCAGCCTGACCGGAAGCGGATCATCACCTTCGAGGGCGCCTTCCACGGCCGCAGCTATGGGGCGATCTCGGCTGCCGGCTCGGAAAAGATGGTCAAGGGGTTCGAGCCGGTCCTGCCCGGCTTCGACCATCTGCCGTTCTTCGACCTCGACCAGGTCCGCGCCACGATCAGCCCCGAGACGGCCGCGATCATGGTCGAGCCGATCCAGGGCGAGGGCGGCATCCGCGCGCTCTCCACCGAACAGCTGCGCGGCCTGCGCGCCCTCTGCGACGAGACCGGCACGCTGCTGATCCTCGACGAGATCCAGTGCGGCATGGGACGGACCGGCAAGCTCTTCCACCATGAATGGGCGGGGATCACCCCGGACATCATGGCTGTGGCCAAGGGGATCGGCGGCGGCTTTCCCCTCGGCGCCTGCCTCGCCACCGAGAAGGCTGCCGCGGGCATGACGCTCGGCACCCACGGCTCGACCTACGGCGGCAACCCGCTCGCCTGCGCGGTCGGGGTGGCGGTCATGGACACAGTGACGGCGCCAGGCTTTCTCGAGAACGTCAGCCGCATCTCCGGCCGACTGCGCCAGGGGCTCGAGGGGCTGGTCGCGGCGCATCCGGGCGTCTTCGAGGCGGTGCGCGGAGAAGGGCTCATGCTCGGGCTGAAATGCCGGATCGCCAACACGGACCTGGTGCGCGCCGGCTACGAGGTGCGGGTGCTGACCGTCGGCGCGGCCGACAACGTGGTGCGCCTGCTGCCGGCGCTCAACCTGACCGAGGCCGAGGTCGACGAGGGCCTGCGGCGGCTTGACCAGGCCGCCGGTGTCTTGGGGGGGAAGGCCGCATGAGACATTTCCTCGATCTGCACACGACCGATCCAGCGGAGTTGGCCGCGATGCTCGCCGGCGCCGCGGCGATGAAGTCCGCCCGCGCCGGCCAGCCGCGCGGCACGCCCGACGCCGACCAGCCGCTGGCCGGCCGCGTGGTGGCGCTGATCTTCGAGAAGCCCTCGACGCGGACCCGCGTCAGCTTCGACGTCGGTGCCCGCCAGATGGGCGCCGAGACCCTGGTGCTCTCGGGCACCGAGATGCAGCTCGGCCACGGCGAGACCATCGCCGACACCGCGCGCGTCCTGTCGCGCTACGTCGATCTGATCATGATCCGCACCTTCGAGGAGACGACGCTGCACGAACTGGCCGAGCACGCGAGCGTGCCGGTCATCAACGGGCTGACCAACGAGAGCCATCCCTGCCAGATCATGGCCGATCTGCTCACCTACCAGGAGCACCGGGGTCCGATCGGCGGCGCAAAGGTGGTCTGGTCCGGGGACGGCAACAATGTCTGCTCGTCATGGCTGCACGCGGCCGGGCAGTTCGGCTTCGACGTGACCTTCACCGGGCCTGAGACGCTTGACCCAGATCGCCGGGCGGTGGCCTGGGCGCGGGGCAAGGGCGCGCGGGTGGAGATCGAGCGCGACCCGCTGCGGGCCGTTGAGGGGGCCGATCTGATTGTCACCGACACCTGGGTCTCGATGCACGACGCCCAGTCCGCGCGCGAGCGCCGGCACAACCAGCTCAGGCCCTACCAGGTCAACGAGCGGCTGATGGCGGCCGCCAAGCCGGGCGCGCTCTTCATGCATTGCCTCCCCGCCCATCGCGAGGAGGAGGTGACGAGCGCGGTCATGGATGGGCCGGCCTCGGTCGTCTTCGACGAGGCCGAGAATCGCCTGCACGCACAGAAGGCCGTCATGCGCTGGTGCCTCGGCGTGTGACGGGGCGTGGATATCAAGCTTTTCATATAGCTTGATATCCATCTTCGATGTGAGGTCAGGGCGCCTTTTGGCGCCAGCTCGAGCGCGCAGGTGCGCGCAAGACTTCTTTCTGGGTGCGCGCGCGTTCGCGCGCACCGGCGGGGCGCTCGCCGCCCCCGCACCCCAGGCACTGCTCTCCAGGTTTCTAGCCAGATGAGGAAGAGAGGGTGGGCGCGCCGGTCTCTCAGCGCCGCCGCCGGACGGTCGGGATCGGGCTTTCCCGCGTGCTGACCGGGGTCTCTGGATGCGGCGGCGCGCCGTGGGTGCGCCGCCAGAAGGCCGGGCCGCCTTGCCGCAGCCACCAGGGCAGCGCCAGGAGGACGCCGGCGGCGAAGCCTCCGGTGTGGGCGAGATGGGCAACGCCCCCCTGGGAGACGCCGAAGCTCGACCAGCTACCGGCGAGCTGGATCGCAAACCAGAGCCCCAGCATCACCCAGGCGGGCAGGGTGATCATGCGCAGGATGATGATGAGTACCACCAGCACGTCCACCCGTGCCCGCGGGAACAGCAGCAGATAGGCGCCCATCACCCCCGCGATGGCGCCGGATGCACCGACCATCGGTACGTTCGAGTAGGGCGTCGGCCAGATCTGGGTGGCCGCGGCCACCACTCCGCAGGCGAGATAGAACAGCAGGAACCCCAGATGGCCGAAGGCATCCTCGAGATTGTCGCCGAAGATCCAGAGGAACAGCATGTTCCCGCCGATGTGCAGCAATCCGCCGTGCAGGAACATTGAGGTGAAAATCGTCTCAAAGCCCGCGCCGGCGCTGATCCGCGACGGGATCATCGCCCAGCGGTCGAAAAAGGCGGTGAGCCGCGCCTCGTCGGCGAAATAGGCGAAATAGCTCGCGAAAACCACGAGGTTTAGCGGGATGAGCGCATAGGTGACCCAAGGTGTCCGCCCGGAGGGATTGTGGTCGCGGATCGGGAACATGGCGGCTCCTTTCGCCGCGAGACTAGCGCTGCCGCCGCCGCCTGCCCAGCCGCTCGGCGGCAGACGAGGGAACGCGGACCGGGGGCCTGCGTTGTACCTCCATGCTGTAAGGAGGAAAGCAAATGCAGGACACGATGGTTTCTCACGACCAGATCCGCGCCACGACCGTCAAGGGCACGGACGTCTACAACGCCGAGGGCGAGCACCTGGGCCACATCGACGACATCGTGCTGGGAAAGGTCGACGGCAAGGCCACCTATGCGATCATGTCGTTCGGTGGATTTCTCGGCATCGGTGAACAGTATCACCCGCTGCCCTGGCAGAGCCTGACCTTCGATCCGGCACGCGGCGGCTATGTCGTCAACGTGTCGCGGTCGCAGCTGGAAGGCGCGCCGACGTACCGGACGGGCGATGAGCCCGACTGGAACGACCCCACCTATGCCGACCGGCTTCGGGGCTATTACGGCTATCCGATGGTCTGATCGGCGCTAGGCGCGCCGGGGCCGGATCTTCCCCACCAGGTCCGGCCCCTCTTTTCGGGCGCCGCTCAGCCGCCGGCGAACTGCGCTTCCAGTTCCGCCCGTCGGACATCGTCCAGCTTGGCGAACAGGACGCCCGGCACGTCGAAGGAATGACCCGCCGGAACGGCCGCAAGCGCGCCGGCGACATCCGACGGCCAGTCGGCATCCTTGAGGTGCAGCGCCGCAAGCATCGCATCGGACGCGTCGGGCAGGAACGGCCGGCTCAGCACGGCGTAGAGCCGGATCAGGTTGAACGCGAAGCGCGTGATCGCCTCCGCCCTCGCGGGATCGGTCTTGATCGCGGTCCAAGGCGCGGCAGCCTGTAGGTATTCGTTGCCCGCCGCCCAGATCGCGCGCAGCTCCTGCGCCGCCTTGCGCAGGTCCATCGCTTCCATCTGCGCCTCGTAGGCCGCTAGACGGCGGGTGATCTCCGCGATCACGGCCTTTTCCGCCGCCCCGTATTCCCCGTCCGCGGGAACCGTGTTCCCGAACCGCGCGGCGGCGAATTTGGTCACCCGGCTGACGAAGTTCCCCAGCACATCCGCCAGGTCCTTGTTCACGCCGGCCTGGAAGCTCTCCCAGGTGAAGTTCGAATCCGACCCCTCGGGCACGTTCGACATCAGCCACCAGCGCCAGTAATCCGACGGCAGCACGCCGAGCGCCTGGTCCATGAAGATGCCGCGGCCCTCGCTGGTCGAGAACTTGCCGCCGTCATAGTTCAGGTAATTGAAGGACTTGATGTAGTCGACGAGCTTCCACGGCTCCTGGTCGTCGAAGTTCGCCCCGATCAGCGTGGCCGGGAAGGAAAGGGTGTGGAAGGGGACGTTGTCCTTGCCCATGAATTCCACATAGGTCACGTCGCCGGCACCGAGGTCCTCGCGCCACCAGCGTTGCCAGGCGGTGTCGGGCAGGCCGTTCGCATCGGCCCATTCCGCGGTCGCGGCGATATACTCGATCGGCGCGTCGAACCAGACGTAGAAGACCTTGCCCTCCAT
>CAYLHK010000047.1:0-15836 GCA_964383295.1 uncultured Rhodovulum sp. | reverse complement strand
ACGTGTCGAGCCAACCGTGATTCAAGTGGCCCCGGTCGCTCCCGCGCCTGACCGGGATCCCCCAGTCGAGATCGCGGGTGATGCCGCGGTCCTGTAGGCCCTCGCCGTCGTCGAGCCATTTCTTCGCGATCGAGGTGGTCAGCACCGGCCAGTCGGTCTTGCCGTCGATCCACGTTCGCAGGTGCTCGCGCAGCTGGCTCTGGCGGAGGTAGAGATGCTTGGTCTCGCGCACCTCGAGGTTCGTGCTGCCCGAGATCGCCGAGCGGGG
The DNA here is from genome assembly GCA_964383295.1 of uncultured Rhodovulum sp. GTDB lineage: Bacteria > Pseudomonadota > Alphaproteobacteria > Rhodobacterales > Rhodobacteraceae > Amaricoccus. The sequence goes on along the minus strand of CAYLHK010000047.1, from coordinate 15,568 downwards.
ATTGATGAGGTCGGTGGGGTCGAGCTGCTTGGTGCAGTTCTCGCACTGGTCGCCGCGGGCGCGCTCATAGCCGCAGTTCGGGCAGGTGCCCTCGATGTAGCGGTCGGGCAGGAAGCGGCCGTCGTCGATCGAATAGACCTGCGCCTCGGAGACCTCCTCGATCAGCCCCGCATCCGCCAGCCGCCCGGCGAAATGCTGGGTGAGCGCGTGGTTGCGCGCGCTCGACGAGCGGCCGAAATGGTCGAAGCTGAGCCGGAACCCGTCCGCAAGCTCCTTCTGCACCCCCCACATCCGCGCACAATAGTCGGCGACCGGCTCGCCGGCCTTGGCGGCGGCGAGCTCGGCCGGGGTGCCATGCTCGTCGGTGGCGCAGATGAACAGCACCTCATGGCCGCGCGCGCGCATGTAGCGGGCATAGACGTCCGACGGCAGCTGGCTGCCGACCAGATTGCCCAGATGCTTGATCCCGTTGATATAGGGCAGCGCGGAGGTGATGAGGATGCGGGCCATTCGGTTCCCTTCTCGGATGCCCCGCCCAGATAGGCGATCTCCGCCGCCGCCGCCAGTGGCGCGATGTCCTGCGGCGCGGACGCGCTATATCGCGCCGTGAACGGGTCCGCGTGGCCCGACCCATGCCAAGGCCGAAGGAGGCGCCCATGACCAGGTCCAGGATCACCCGCCGTGCATTGGCGCGCGGACTGGCGTCCGGCCTCGCCGCCGGGCTGGCTCTGCCCCGGCTCGCCCGCGCCCAGCCGCTCGGGGCCGGCGTCTGGTCCGAGGGGCCGGAGCTGCCGATCCGGTTGCAGGAGGTCTATCCCGCCGATCTCGACGGGGAGGTCTTCGTCGTCGGCGGCCTCAGTCCCGATACCGGCCAGCCGGGTGTCCTGCCCTCGCAGCGGGTCTTCGGCTGGCGTCCCGGGGCGATGGGGTGGGAGGAGCACGCGCCGCTGCCCTTCGCCAGCCATCATGCGAACTGCGTGGCCTTCGACGGGCGCCTGCTGGCGATCGGCGGCTTCGTGCCCTCGCCGGCGGGGGCCTGGACGATCACCGCAAGCGTCATGGTTTACGAGCCCGTCGCGCGGGTCTGGGATCTGGGGCCCGAGCTGCCGGCGCCGCAGGCCGAGGCCGTGGCCGGGGTGATCGGCGGGCGGATCCATCTCGCGGCCGGTCGCGGCAGCGGCGGGGCGGACAACGGCGACTACAACGACCACGCCGACACGGCCGAGCACCTGGTCTTCGATCCTGCCGCGGGGCGGTGGGAGCGTGCGGCGCCGGTGCCCTCGCCGCGCAATTCGGCCGCCGGTGCGGTGCTCGACGGTCGGCTGCACATGGTCGGCGGGCGGATGATGCAGGGCGGCAATATCCCCGATCACGACGTCTATCTGCCGGACGAGGACCGCTGGCGGCCGCTCGCGCCGCTGCCCGAGCCGGCCGAGGGGCCGCGCGGCGCGGGAGGGCTCGCCATGGCCGCGCTGGGCGGACAGCTCTTCGTCTTCGGGGGCGAATGGTTCGGCGACGGTGGCGGGGTCTACCGGCAGGTCTGGGCCTGGAGCCCCGACCGCGACACCTGGGAGGAAATGGCGCCGATGCCGCTGCCCCGCCACGGGCTCGGCGCCGTCGCCCTGATCGACCGCATCGCCACCATCGGCGGCGCCGCGCGCGCCGGCGCGCAGGAGACGACTGCTGCGGTCGAGGTCTTCGAGCCACCGCTTCCGGTCTGACGCTGCGCGCGAGCGAATCACGGGCCGCGGGCACCGACGGGGGTGCGAAGCGGAAGGATTCTCCCGGCCCGCGCCGTCGCGACTGATACGTCCTCATCGCGCCGAAACAACGCAATGCTCCAACTCTTGAGGCTCCCGCCCGCTGCCGACAGTCTTTTGTCAGTGGGGTGGCAGGAATGGCGCGAAATTTCCGCTGCCCGCGACGGGACATTCAGGAGCACGAAATGATCGCAAAGCGAATACTTCAGACGGCGCTGGGCGCTGCGCTCGGCTTCGGCCTGGCGTCGGGCGCCTATGCCCACGCCGAGCCGCACGAGTCGGAATACCTCGTCACAACCGACTGGCTCGAGCAGCATCTCGGCTCCGACGAGCTGAAGATCATCGAGGTGAGCGTCAACCCCGGTGTCTTCGAGCGCGGGCACATCCAGGGCGCCACCAACGTCGTCTGGCACACCGATCTCGTCGACCCCGTGCGCCGCGACATCGCCAGCCGCGAGAACTTCGAGGCGCTGCTGCAGTCGGCCGGCGTCGACGAAGGTGACACGATCGTCCTCTACGGCGACACCAACAACTGGTTCGCGGCCTGGGGCGCCTGGGTCTTCGACGTCTACGGCGTCGAGAACGTCAAGCTGCTCGACGGCGGCCGCAAGCTCTGGGAGGCCGAGAGCCGCCCGCTCTCGACCACCGTGGCGACCCCGGAGGCCGGTACAATCACCGTGGGCGAGCCCAATCTCGCGCTGCGCGCCCGCATCGCCGACGTGGTTGCGGCTTCCGAGAGCGACGGCGCGGTCAAGCTGGTCGACATCCGCTCGCCGGACGAATTCAGCGGCAAGGTCATCGCCCCCGAGGGGTTCAAGGAGACCGCGATCCGCGCCGGCCATGTGCCCGGTGCCGTGAACGTGCCCTGGGGCCAGGCCGTGGCCGAGGACGGCACCTTCAAGCCGGTCGAGGAACTGCGCGCGATCTACGCCGCCCAGGGCATCGACGGCTCGACCCCGGTCATCACCTACTGCCGCATCGGCGAGCGGTCGAGCCACACCTGGTTCGCGCTCTCCAAGCTGCTCGGCTATGACGTCGCCAACTACGACGGCTCCTGGACCGAATACGGCAATGCCGTGGGCGTGCCGGTGGCCAACCTTGCCGGGACGGTCTGGACCGGACAGTAAGCTCACCCCCAACGGCCGACGAACGGACGGCGCGCGGCATCTCCCGCGCGCCGTCCCGCCTGTGAGGATCTCCCCGTGACCACGCCCATCTCCCTGTTCCCGGCCGAAGAACCGCGGCCGCTTCTCATCGCGGCGGCCGCGCTCGCTGTCTTCGTCGCCCTCTATTACGCGCTGCCCGACCGCGACGCGCTCGGCAGGCCGTTGCCCCTCGCGCTGCTGCTCGGCGGCGCCTTCGGCTGGGTGCTGCAACGCACGCGCTTCTGCTTCTTCTGCGTCACGCGCGACTGGATCGACAGCCGCGATCCGCGCGGGCTGATCGCCGTCGTCACAGCGCTCGCCATCGGCCTTCTCGGCTATGCCGCGATCCTCGGCGCCTGGCTGCCGAACCCATTCGGCGGCCGGCTTCCCCCCGATGCCCATGTCGGGCCGGTGTCGACGACGCTGGCCCTCGGCGCCTTCGTCTTCGGCCTCGGCATGGCGGCGTCGGGCTCGTGCATCAGCGCGCATCTCTACCGCCTGGGCGAGGGGTCGGGCGGGTCGATCGTGGCGCTGATCGGGGCTGTCGCCGGCTTCGTGCTCGGCTTTCTCAGCTGGAACACGCTCTACCTGCGCGACGTGCAGTCCGCGCCGGTCGTCTGGCTGCCGGCGCATCTCGGCTATGGCGGCGCGGTCCTGCTTCAACTCGCCGTGCTGGCGCTGGTCGCGGCCTGGCTGCTGCGCGCCGGCTGGCCACCGGCCGAGCCGGCGCCGACGCCCGCCGCGGCCTTCTGGCGCCGCCGCTGGCCCGCGCCGGTCGGCGGCATCCTGATCGGGCTGATCGCCACCATCGCCTATCTGCGTGTCGGCCCGCTCGGGGTGACGGCCGAGCTCGGCTCGCTCTCGCGCACCGCCGCCTTCTCGGCCGGCTGGCTGCCAGAGCAGCTCTACGGGCTCGACGGGCTCGCCGGCTGTGCCACCGTGGTCAAGGAGACGCTCCTGTCGCGCAACGGCGTCTTCGTCATTGGCATGGTGCTGGCGGCCTTCACGGCGGCGCGGATCGCCGGCGACTGGCGCCCGAGCGCGCCAGCCGTGCGCGATCTGCCGCGGCTGTTCGTCGGCGGGCTGATGCTCGGCTGGGGCGCGATGGTCTCGCTCGGCTGCACCGTGGGCGTGCTTCTGTCCGGCATCATGGCGGGCGCCGCCTCGGGCTGGGTCTTTGCCGTCTTCTGCCTGCTCGGCACCTGGCTCGGCTGGCTCGCGCGCCGACGCTTCGGCGTGTGACAAATATTTATCGTTCTAATACAATATCTTGACGCCCGTCACAAGTTGTGACGGGCATGCCGTCAATGCCTGTCCCGCACCGGACGGTCGGCGCGGAAGTGCTTGCCCAGCTCCTTCCAGCCGTCCGGATAGCTCCTTCCAGCCGTCCGGATAGCTCCTTTGCAGCGTCGGCAGACCCGCCGCATGAGCGGTCAGGTGCTGCGGAAACCGCGTCCCGAACATGAAGGCGAGCGTGTTGGTCAGCTTCACCGGCCCCTGCTCGCCCCACGATGCCTTGGAAAAGGCATCTGTGTCCGGCCCGTGCGGCAACATGCAGTTGTGCAGGCTCATGCCGCCGGGCACGAACCCCTCCGGCTTGGCGTCATAGACCCCGTAGATCAGCCCCATGAACTCGCTCATGATGTTCATGCGGTACCAGCGCGGGCGGAAGGTGTTCTCCGCCACCGCCCGGCGCTTGGGACAACCTTTATGTTGATATCTCAACATCATTTGTCCGCGATGCGCCGCCCATGGTCGGCGGTCCGGACAACTATATCAGAAATTATATCAGAAATTTCTTCTAGTATCAAGATATTGAGATGCCTAACATCGTGTTGCACGTCTCCCTCAGTCGTAGGGCAGGCCCACGTAGTTCTCGGCCATGGCCATCTGCGCCGCCCGAGAGCTCGCCAGATAGTCGAGCTCCGCGCGCTGCATCCGCGCTCCGAATGCCCCCACATCCGGCAGCCGGTGCAGCAGCAGCGTCATCCACCAGGAGAACCGCTCCGCCTTCCAGACTCGCGCCAGCGTTCGGTCGGAATAGCCCTTCAGCCCTGCCTCGTTGCCGTCGCGGTAGAAGCCGATCAGCGCCTGGCTCAGGTAATGCACGTCCGAGGCTGCCAAGTTCAGCCCCTTCGCGCCGGTGGGCGGTACGATATGCCCCGCGTCCCCGGCCAGGAACAGCCGCCCGTGGCTGAGCGGCTCGGCGACGAAGCTGCGCAGTGGCGCGAGCGACTTCTCGATCGACGGCCCGGTCTCTAGCCGCTCCGCCACCTCCTCCGGCAGCCGCGCGCACAGCTCGTCCCAGAACCGCTGGTCGGGCCAGTCCGCGATGTCGGTGTCGAGCGGCGCCTGCACGTAGTACCGGCTGAGCGCCGGCCCCCGCATCGAGCAGAGCGCGAACCCCCGCTCGTGGCTGGCATAGATCAGCTCGTGGTCCGCCGGCGCCGTGCGCGACAGAACCCCCAGCCAACCGAAGGGATAGACCCGCTCGAACTCACGCCGCACCGCCGCCGGGATCGCCGTTCGCCCCACGCCGTGGAACCCGTCGCAGGCGGCGATGAAGTCGCAGTCGAGCCGCAGTTCCTCGCCTCCGACCCGGTACGTAAGCCAGGGCGCCTCCCCCTCGATCCCGCGCGGCATGACGTCCTCGGCCTCGTGGATCACCACGCCGCCCATGGCGTCCCGCGCCTCATAGAGGTCGCGCGTCACCTCGGTCTGTCCGTAGACCATGACCGTCCTGCCACCCGTGAGCCCCTCGAGGTCAATCCGCAGCCGCCGTCCCCCGAAGGCGAGGCCCACGCCCGAATGCACCTCGCCCTCCCGGCCCATGCGCCCACCGACCCCGGCCGCGCGCAGCATGTCCACAAGACCCTGCTCCAGCACCCCCGCGCGGATCCGCGAAAGCACGTAGTCGCGCGAGCGTCGCTCGAGGACCACGCTTTTTATGCCGGCCAGATCCAGGATCTGGCTGAGGAGGAGGCCGGAAGGCCCGCCGCCAATGATGCCGACCTGCGTCCTCACGGCGTGAACCGGCGGTCGACCTCCCCAGGCCGCCCGGGCAGGTCGAGCCGCATGGGCGCAGGCGCGCGCTCGGCGACCACGCGCCCCTTCGAGATCACGCAGCGCCGGCCGGCGCGCAGTCGCAGCGCCTCGATCGGGTCGCCCGCCTCGAGCACGACGAGGCTCGCGGTTGCACCCTTCGCCAGCCCGTAGCCCTCGAGCCCGATGATCCGCGCATTCTCCTCGGTGACCATGGCAAAGCAGGCGCGCATCTCGTCGGGATGCGTCATCTGCGCGACATGCAGGCCCATGAAGGCCACGTCGAGCATGTCTGCCGTCCCCAGCGAATACCACGGGTCCAGCACGCAGTCCTGTCCCCAGCCGACGGGAATGCCGAGGGCACGCATCTCCTTCACCCGCGTGAGACCGCGGCGCTTCGGATACGTGTCGTGGCGGCCCTGAAGGGTGATGTTGATAAGGGGGTTCGGGATGACGCCCACGCCGGCCTCGGCGATCAGGGGCAGGAGCTTCGAGACATAGTAGTTGTCCATCGAGTGCATCGAGGTCAGGTGGCTGCCGGTCGCCCGTCCCCCGAGGCCAAGGCGCTGCGCCTCGAAGGCGAGCTGCTCGATGTGCCGCGACTGCGGGTCGTCGGTCTCGTCGCAATGAAGATCGACCGGCAACCCCCGCTCCGCCGCGATCTCGCAGAGCTCGGTGACCGAGCGGCGCCCGTCCGCCATCGTGCGCTCGAAATGCGGAATGCCGCCCACGACGTCGACGCCCATGTCGAGGGCCCGCAGTGTGTTAGCCCGCGCGTTCGGGTCGCGGTAGAAGCCGTCCTGCGGGAAGGCAACGAGCTGCAGGTCCAGATAGGGACGCACCTTCTCGCGCACCTCGATCAGGGCCTCGACCCCGGTCAGGCGGTCGTCGCAGGTGTCGACATGGGTGCGGATCGCGAGGAGGCCCATCGACACCGCCCAGTCGCAGTAGGCGAGGGCGCGCTCGACGATCTGCTCGGGCGTCTGGATCGCCTTCAACTCGCCCCAGAGCGCGATGCCCTCGAGCAGCGTCCCCGAGGCGTTGATGCGCGGCGTGCCATAGCTGAGCGTCGCATCCATGTGGAAATGCGGATCGACGAAGGGCGGGCTCACGAGGCATCCAGTGGCATCGACCACCCGGCCGGCCTCGGCCTCGATCGAGGGCGCCACCTCGGCAATGCGTCCGTCCCGGATCGCGATATCCGCGCGGGCTCCGTCGGGCAGCGTGCCGCCCGTCACGAGAATGTCGAGGCTCATCGCTCCCCCTTTCGATAGGGCTGCATCAGCGCCTTGGGATAGGTCGCCCGCCGCGATACGGCAACCAGGGCGGCGATCGAGAGGACGTACGGAAGCATCAGGAAGACCTGATAGGGGACCACGGGCCCCACCACCTGCTGCAGCCGCACCTGGTAGGCGTCGAAGGCGGCGAAAAGCACCGCCCCCAACACCGCCTTGCCCGGCCGCCAGGCACCGAAGACCACCAGCGCGATGCAGACCCAGCCGCGGCCGTTCACCATCTCGAAGAAGAACGAGTTGAAGGCAGACATGGTGAGGAAGGCGCCGCCCACGCCCATGAGTGCCGAGCCGGCCGCGACGGCGCCGATGCGGATCGCGGTGACACTGATGCCCTGCGCCTCCACCGCGGCCGGGTTCTCACCCGCCACCCGCACCGCGAGGCCGAGCGGCGTACGGTAGAGGACCCAGGCGACCACGATGATCGTCACGTAGGCGAAATAGGTGAAGGGCGTCTGCGCGAAGAGCGCGGGGCCGATCAGCGGGATCTCGGACAGAACCGGCACCGGCCAGGGCTGGAACGCCTCGATCCGCGGGGGGGACGTCACCTCGGGCAGCGCGAGTCGGTAGGTATAGTAGCTGAGGCTGGTGGCGAGCAGCGTTATGCCGATTCCGGTCACGTGCTGCGACATGCCGAGGGGCACGGTCAGCACCCCGTGCAGGAGGCCGAAGGCAAGGCCGGTCAGGGCTGCAACGCCCACGCCGGCCCAGAGCGGCAGCCCTGCATAGACGGCGATCCAGCCCGAGAAGGCGCCCGCTACCATGATCCCCTCGATCCCGAGGTTGAGGACGCCCGCTCGCTCGCAGATGAGCTCGCCCAGCGTGGCGAAGACGAGGGGCGAGGCAATGCGCACCGTTGCCACCCAGAAGCTCGTCATCAGCAGGATCTCGACCGCCGCCTGCATCAGCGCCACCGCACGCGGTATTTCGTGAGCGTGACGGCCGCACCCATGGTCAGCAGCGCGGTCGCGGTCATCACGTCAGCGATATACGAGGGCACGCCCGCGGCCCGGCTCATGGAATCCGCGCCGACGAAGATGCCGGCCACGAAGATCGCCGCCGCCACCACCCCGAGCGGATGGAGCATCGCGAGCATGGCGACGACGATCCCGGTGTAGCCGTAGCCCGGCGACAGATCGAGCGTGAGGTTCCCCTTCAGCCCGGACACCTCGGACACGCCTGCGAGGGCCGCCAGCCCGCCCGAGAGGAGCGCAGTCTTGAGAAGGACCGAATTGACCCGGATGCCTGCAAATCGCGCGGCCTCGGCGTTCATCCCGACCGCGCGCATCTCGTAGCCGAGGACCGTCCGCGCCATCAGGATCCATACGCCCACGGCGGCAAGGATGGCGATCGGGAAGCCCAGATGCACCCGCCGCCCCTGCACCAGCCGCGGCCACTGCGCCTCCGCCGAGACCCGTGCCGACTGCGGCCATCCGAGGCCCATCGGATCCTTGAGCGGGCCCTCGAGCAGCATCGAGACGAAGAGGAGCATGATGAAATTGAGCAGCAGCGTCGTCACCACCTCGTCGACGCCGAAGCGGGTCTTGAGGATGACGGGCCCGAGGAGGACGAGCCCGCCCGTCAGCATGGCGGCGAGCGCGATGACCGGGATGAGGATCGCCCCCGGCAGCGGCAGGGCGCCGGTCCCGAGCACCACGGTGATGATCGCGCCCGCATAGAGCTGCGCCTCGGCGCCGATGTTCCAGAGCCTTGTGCGAAAGGCGACGGCGACCGCGAGGCCGGTGAAGATCAGAGGCGTCGCACGCGAGAGCGTCTCGGCGATGGCGAAGCCCGACCCGGCCGCGCCCTTCAGCACCAGTCCGAAGACCGCAAACGGTGAGGCGCCGGCGGCGAGCACCAGCGCGCCCGCAGCGAAGAAGGTGGCGAGGATCGCGAGCGCGGGATAGCCGAGCGTAACGGCGGGCGACGCCTCGCGGGGCTCAAGCCGCATGATCGAACCCCTGTCCCGCCATGCGCGCGCCGATCTCGCGGGCCGTAAGCGCCCCCCGAGGCGTCGCGGGCGAGAGCCGCCCCCGCGAGATGACGTGGATGCGGTCGGCGAGTGCCAGCACCTCGTCGAGATCCTCCGAGATGAGGAGCACGGCCGCGCCTCGGGACCGCGCCGCGATCAGCTGCTGGTGGACATAGGCGACGGCGCCCACGTCGAGGCCACGGGTGGGCTGGCTCGCAAGGATGACGCCGGGATCGCCATCGAGAGCGCGACCGAGGATCAGCTTCTGCATGTTGCCGCCCGAGAGCGACCGGATCGGCGCGGCAGGCCCCGGGCATTTCACCTGATAGTCGCGGATCACCGCTTCGGCGAAATCCGCGGCGGCGGCGCGGTCGACCCAGCCGCGGCGGCTGAAGCGGGGGGTGCGGATGCGCTCGGCGATCATGTTCTCGGCGATCGACATGTCGCCGACGACGCCCTGGTGATGGCGGTCTTCGGGGATGCGGGCGATGCCTGCGGCGACCGCCGCGCGGGGTGACCAGTCGGTCGGCTCTGCGCCCTCGACGGTGAAGCTGCCGCTCCCGGGCGTGAGCATCCCTGCGACGAGCGCCGCGAGCGCGGACTGGCCGTTGCCGGAGACGCCCGCGATGCCGGTAATCTCGCCGGCGGGCAGGTCGAGGTCGATCCCGTGGAGCGGCCCCGCGCTCACGCCCCGGATGCTGAGCCGCGGCGCGCCCCTGCGCGGCGGATCAAGGCGCGGGCGCTCTATCTCGGCGCCGACCATCAATTCCGCCAGCCGGCGCGCATCCGTCTCGGCCGTGCGTTCCTCGCCCGAAAGCCTGCCTGTGCGCAGCACCAGCACTCTGTCGCTGACCGCCATGACCTCGTGCAGTTTGTGCGAGATGAAGATGATCGAAAGCCCGCCCGCCACCAGCCGTTTCAGCGTGGCAAAGAGCGCGTCCGCCTCTTGCGGGGTCAGGACCGCGGTGGGCTCGTCGAGGATGAGGACGCGGGCGTCGCGGTAGAGCGCCTTCAGGATCTCGACCCGCTGGCGCTCGCCGACGGATATGTCCGCGACCCGCGCATCGGGCTCTACCGCCAGGCCGAAATCCGCGATCATCGTGCGGATGCGCGCGAGCGCCGCCGCTCGGTCGAAACGGAGCGCCAAGAGCGGCTGGGTGCCCAGCGCGATGTTCTCCAGCACGGTCATGTTGTCGGCGAGCGTGAAATGCTGGTGGACCATGGCGATGCCCGCGTCGAGCGCCGCCCGGCTGTCGCCCGGTGGCAGCGCGCTGCCGAAGGCGGTCACCTCTCCGGCGTCGGCCACATACTGGCCGAAGAGGATGTTCATCAGCGTGGTCTTGCCGGCACCGTTCTCGCCGAGGAGCGCCACCACCTCGCCGCGGCCGAGCGCAAGCGAGACGTCATCGACCGCCCGAAGGCGGCCGAAGCTCTTGGTGATGCCGTCGAGACGAAGGACGGCCTCGGCATCGGCGGGCGCCATCAGCTGGACGTGGGCTCGCTGTCGTCGATCTCCACGGTGAAGCTGCCGTCCCGGATTGCCACCTCGCGCTCGACCACCAGCGCCACCGCCTTCTCCGGCACTCGGCCCTCGAAGGTGCCGAGCGGCGCCAGCGACGAGCCGCCATGCTTCATGAAGGAGTAGACGCCGAAATCCTCGGCCCCGAAGGTGCCCGCGCGCACCTTCTCGATGGCGGCGTCCAGCGTCGGCTCGAAATGCCAGAGTGCCGAGGCGACCACCGTCTCGGGATAGTCGGCCTGGGTGTCGATCACGTTGCCGATGGCGAGGACGTCGCGCTCCTGTGCCGCGTCGGACACGCCGAAGCGCTCGGCATACATCACGTCCGCCCCGGCATCGATCTGGGCGAAGGCGGTCTCCTTGGCCTTGGGCGGGTCGAACCACGAGCCGATGAAGGCGACCTGGAAGGTCACGTCCGGCCGCGTCTCGCGCGCGCCGGCCATGAAGGCATGCATCAGCCGGTTCACCTCCGGGATCGGGAAGCCGCCGACCATGCCGATCCTGCCGCTCTCGGTCATGGCGCCGGCGATGATGCCGGAGAGGTAGGACGCGTCCTGGATGTAGTTGTCGAAGACCCCGAAGTTCGCGTCCTGCGGATTTGGCGGGAAGGACGAGCCCATCAGGAAGGCGGTGTCGGGATAGTCCCGCGCCACGTCGCGGGCGCCCTGCTCGACGCCGAAGACCTCGCCGAGGATCAGCTGATAGCCGGCCTCCGCATATTCGCGCATCACCCGCTCGTAGTCGGCGTTGGAGACGTTCTCGGAGAAGGCGTATTCGATGTCACCGCGCGCCACGGCGGCATTGGCCGCCTGGTGGATGCGGCTGACCCACTGCTGCTCCACCGGCACGGTGTAGACCGCCGCAACCCGCACCACGTCCTGGGCCGAGGCGGGGCGCACGAGCCAGGGCGCCGCCAGCAGCCCCGCGCCTGCACCCACCATCCCGCGCCGCGTCCATCCGATCCTGCGTTCGCTCATTGCATTGGCTCCCCGCCGCTTGTTTTCGGGCAAGCTTTGCATCAGCCCGTCATCCGGACAAGGAGGAAAGCTGGCCGCCGGTCCCCGGGCATGTCTCGCGGACAGGCGGCGGGCGCCCTCTGCCCGAAAATGGTGCATGACAGAGCCGCGTCGGCTATGCTCGCCCTCTGCCCCAGGCCGGAGCGTCCATGCTCGCTCGCATCCTCGCCCTGCTCTTCTTGCTTCTCCCGTCCGCGCTCCCGGCCGAGGTCCCGGGGCAGGATGGGGCGGAGTTCCGCGCGGCGCTGGAGCGCTGGCTCGATGATGACGAGACGGCACTGACCGCGATGGCCGGGCTGGCGCGGGAGGGCAACCGCGCCGCGCAGGTGCTCCTGGCGCTGGTTGACGTACGTGCTGACCTGCAGGGGCCGTGGCTGGCCGGGTTGGGGCGCGAGGCCCGCATCGCGCTGATGCGCCAGCCGGGCGGGTTCTCGGGGACGAGCTGGATGGAGGCGGCGGCCGGGGATGCCGAGCTCGCGCGGCTGTGGCTGCTGCGCTGGCGCGCGGATGCGCCGGCGGAGACGGTGCTGGCGTTTGCCCGCATCGGGGAGCCGCGCGCGGCGCGTGAGACCGTCCTGGCGCTGGCCGCGCGGCAGGACGGGACGATCGGCGCGCTGGCCGCGTCAGACGGCTATCCGCCCGAGCTGCGCAATCTCGCCTGGCGGAAGTGGGAGGGCGAGGCCGGGGGAGCCGCGCGCATCGCGGCGGAGATCGCGGCGCTGGCGCCGGGCGATCCGCAGATCACCGCCTATCGGGCGGGCGAGGTCGTGCAGGCCGATCGGGATGCCTGGCTGGCCGAGGCGCCGGTCGCGGCGCCCTTGCGCGCCTTCTGCGAGGCGAGCTGCCCGGAGAGCGGGTCCGCCTGCCTGCGGGCGGGGTTCGCGATGTTGCGCGGGCTCGGCGGGCTGGCACGCGCCGGCACGCCGTCCGAGACGCTGATCCCCGCCGAGGCCTGGGATGCCAGTCCACTCGGGCGGGCGGTGCTGCTGCGCCGGTCCGAGGCGCGCGAGCGCGTGACGGGGCCGATGTTCATCACCGATGTCGGGATGCTCGACGGCTGCACCGCCGAGGCGCTGGCCGAGGAGACGATCCGGTTTCTGCGCTGACGGGGTGTGCCCGGCACGGGTGGGTACGCGTGCCCATTTTTCAAGGCATTGAAAGAAAAGATGGATTCCGGGCCATTTACCATTAGGAAAGGTTTGGGCACGCGCCGCGGCGCGCCTGGGTGTCTGGGCGGGGCGCCCCCGGGCACCACGTCTCATCCGCCCAGGCGGCGGGGGCCGCCCGATGGCGGCCATATTGCGCGCGGTGCGCGCATTGTTTCTTGAGGGGGTAGGCGCGTGTTCGCGCGTGCCGGCGGGGAGCTCAAAGCCCCCGCGCCCCAGGTACTGCTCTCCAGGTTTCTGGCCAGAAGAGGAGAAGCGGGCCGGCTGGGCGAGACGCGGCTTTGGGCGGCGCTGCGGCCATTGGATGCGCGCCGGGAACAGGCTACCTCAGGCAGATGCGCAGTGCCGATCTTCTCGTCCCGCGTCCCGAGGGGCTCTACTGCCCGCCCGGCGATTTCCATATCGACCCGGTGCGGCCGGTGGCGCGCGCGCTGATCACCCATGCCCATTCCGACCATGCCCGCCCCGGCCATGGCGCCGTGCTGGCGACGCGCGAGACGCTCGACCTGATGGCGCTGCGCCTCGGGGCCGAGCATTGCGCGCGGACCGAGGCCGCGGCGTTGGGCGCGCGCATCGACCTGGGCGGGGTCACCGTCAGCTTCCATCCCGCCGGGCATGTGCTGGGATCGGCGCAGATCGCGGTCGAGCATGGGGGCATGCGCATCGTGGCCTCGGGCGACTACAAGCGCGGGTCCGACCCGACCTGCGAGGCCTACGAGCCGGTGGCCTGCGACACCTTCATCACCGAGGCGACCTTCGGCCTGCCGGTGTTCCGCCACCCGTCGCCAGCGGAGGAGATCGGGCGGCTGATCGCCTCGCTCGTGCAGTTTCCTGAGCGGGCGCATCTGGTCGGGGTCTATGCGCTGGGCAAGGCGCAGAGGGTAATCCGGCTCTTGCGCGACAACGGATACGATGCGCCGATCCATATCCACGGCGCGCTGCGGCGGATCTGCGACTATTACGTCGCGCAGGGCATCGACCTGGGCGAGCTGCACGATGTGGCGGAGGCCACGACCGGGCGGCGGGGGTTCGCGGGGAGCGTGGTTCTGGCCCCGCCCTCGGCCTTCGGCAGCACCTGGATGCGGCGTTTTGCCGATCCGCTGATCGGATTTGCCTCGGGCTGGATGCAGGTTCGCGCCCGTGCCCGCCAGCGCGGGGTCGAGCTGCCGCTGATCATCTCGGACCATTGCGACTGGGACGAGCTGACCGCGACCATTACCGAGCTGGGGCCGCGCGAGGTCTGGGTGACCCATGGCCGCGAGGAGGCGCTGGTGCGCTGGTGCGCGCTGGCGGGCCTGCCGGCCAAGCCCCTGCATCTCGTCGGCTACGAGGACGAGGCCGCCTGATGCGCGCCTTTGCCGACCTGCTCGAGCGGCTCGCCTTCACGCCCTCGCGCAACGGCAAGCTGCGGCTGCTGCGCGACTATCTGGCCGCGACGCCCGATCCCGACCGCGGCTGGGCGCTGGCGGCGATCACCGGGGGGCTGAAGATCGAGGGCGCCAAGCCCGCGATGCTGCGCGCCCTGGTTGCCGAGCGGGTGGATGCGGAGCTGTTCGCGCTCTCCTACGATTTCGTCGGCGATCTGGCCGAGACCATTGCGCTGATCTGGCCGGTGCCGGCGGCGCCGGCCGATGACCCGCCGCTGGGCGAGGTGGTCGATGCCCTGCGCGCGGCCTCGCGGCGGACGGCGCCGCAGGTGGTGGCGCGGCTGCTCGACCGGCTGGATGCATCCGGGCGCTATGCGCTGATGAAGCTCGTGACCGGGGGGCTTCGGGTCGGGGTCTCGGCCCGGCTCGCCCGGCAGGCGCTGGCCGATCTCGGTGGGCGGAGTGCCGCGGAGATCGAGGAGGTCTGGCATGGTATTGCGCCGCCCTATGCGCCGCTCTTCGCGTGGCTGACGGCGGGCGGGCCGCCGCCGCTGGCGGATGCGGTGGGCTTTCGGCCGGTGATGCTGGCGACCCCGATCGACGCGGCCGGGCTGGTGGCGCTCGATCCGGGAGAATTCCTCGCCGAGTGGAAATGGGACGGAATCCGGGTGCAGGCGAGTGCCGGCGGGGGCGAGCGGCGGCTCTATTCGCGCAGCGGGGATGACATCTCGGCAGCCTTCCCGGACATCATGGAAGCGCTGGATTTCGACGGTACGCTCGATGGCGAGTTGCTTGTGCGGGGAGAGGGCGGCGTGGTCGCGCCGTTCTCCGACCTGCAGCAGCGGCTGAACCGCAAGACGGTGACGGCGGGGCATCTGCGCCGGCATCCGGCCTTCCTGCGCGCCTATGACCTGCTGAACGAGGGGGGCGAGGACCTGCGTCCGCTCGGGACCGTGGCGCGGCGGGCGCGGCTGGAGCGGTTCGTGGCCGTGCTCGATCCGGCGCGGTTCGATCTCTCGCCGCTGGTGCCTTTCGCCGATTGGGGGGCGCTGGCTGCGCATCGCGCGGCGCCGCCCGATGCAGTGATCGAGGGCGTCATGTTGAAGCGTCGGGATGCGCCGTATGTGGCGGGGCGCCCGGTTGGGCCCTGGTTCAAGTGGAAGCGCGACCCGCATGTGATCGACGCGGTGCTGATGTATGCCCAGCGCGGGCACGGCAAGCGGTCGGGGTTCTATTCGGACTACACCTTCGGGGTCTGGGGGGCCGAGGGCGAGCTGCTGCCAGTCGGC
>CAYLHK010000046.1:0-22222 GCA_964383295.1 uncultured Rhodovulum sp. | reverse complement strand
GGGGCAACGCGCTCGACATCGATCCGCGCCGCATCACCTGGAAGCGCGTGATGGACATGAACGACCGGGCGCTGCGCGAGATCGTCTGCTCGCTCGGTGGCGTCTCGAACGGGTTTCCGCGCGAAGGCGGCTTCGACATCACCGTCGCCTCGGAGGTCATGGCGATCCTCTGTCTGTCCGAGGATCTGGCGGACCTGGAACGCAGGCTGGGCGAGATCATCGTGGGCTATACCCGCGCCCGCGAGCCGGTGCGGGCGCGCGACCTGAAGGCGGATGGGGCGATGGCGGTGCTGCTTGCGCAGGCGATGCAGCCGAACCTGGTACAGACGCTGGAGGGGACGCCCGCCTTCGTGCATGGCGGGCCCTTCGCCAACATCGCCCATGGCTGCAATTCGGTGATCGCGACCAAGACGGCGCTGAAGCTGGCCGACTACGTCGTAACCGAGGCGGGGTTCGGTGCGGATCTCGGTGCCGAGAAGTTCATGGACATCAAGTGCCGCAAGGCGGGCATCAGTCCGGACGCAGTGGTGATCGTGGCGACCGTGCGGGCGTTGAAGATGAACGGGGGCGTCGCGCGCGACGGGCTCGGCGCGGAGAATGTCGAGGCGGTCGCGAAGGGCTGCGCGAACCTCGGCCGGCATATCGCGAACATGCACTCCTATGGCGTGCCGGTGGTGGTGGCGATCAACCATTTCTCCGGCGATACCGAGGCCGAGCTGGCGGCGGTGCGGGACTATGTGGCGCGCCACGGGGCGGAGGCGATCGTCTGCCGGCACTGGGCTGAGGGATCGGCGGGCGTCACCGCGCTGGCGGAGCGGGTGGTGCAGATCGTCGAAGGGGGCGGGGCGCAGTTTGACCTGCTCTATCCCGACGACATGGGGCTGTTCCAGAAGATCGAGACGATCGCCCGGCGGATCTATCACGCCGACGAGGTGCTGGCCGACACGCGGATCCGCGACCAGCTGCATGCCTGGGAGAAGGCAGGCTACGGGAACCTGCCGATCTGCATGGCCAAGACCCAGTATTCCTTCTCGACCGATCCGGGGCTGCGCGGGGCGCCGACGGGGTTCGGGGTGCCGGTGCGCGAGGTGCGGCTGGCGGCCGGGGCGGGGTTCGTGGTGGTGATCTGCGGCGAGATCATGACCATGCCCGGCCTGCCGCGGGTGCCCTCGGCGGAGTCGATCCGGCTGAACGCGGATGGGGCGATCGAGGGGCTGTTCTGAGCCCGCGGTTGCCCGGGATTGCGCGGGAAACGTGTGCCCGGAAAAGGTGCGCACATGTGCGCATTTTTCAACATGCTGGAATCAAATGGAGATTCCGGACCATTTACCTTTAGGAAAGGTCTGGGGCACACTCGGGCTCAGGCGCATCACGCAGCCGGGGCAGGGCGGCAGCGATTGCAGCCGGCCGTCGCAGCGGCTAAGGCGGGCAGCATGAGAGAGCCCTCCGACTGTGCCGACATGGCCGAGTTGCGCGGCGAGATCGACCGGATCGACGGCGCGCTGATCGAACTGCTGGCCCGCCGCTCGGCCTGCATCGACCGGGCGGTCGAGCTGAAGTTCGCGGCCGGCCTGCCGGCGCGGATCGAGGTCCGGGTCGACGAGGTTCTGGGCAATGTGCGCGTCCTCGCCGCGCAGAAGTCGCTCGACCCCCAACTTGCCGAGGATCTGTGGCGACTCCTCGTCGAATGGGCGATCCGTCGCGAGGAACGGGAATTGGCAGGAGCGGAGGGCCGAGCGTGAGTGCGGAGATCATCGACGGCAAGGCTTTTGCGGCCGGGCTACGGGCAAGGATCGGGCAGGAGGTGGCACGGCTGCGCGCCGGGCACGGGCTGGTGCCCGGGCTGGCCGTGGTGCTGGTGGGTGATGATCCGGCCAGCCAGGTCTATGTGCGCAACAAGGGCGTGCAGACCCGCGAGGCGGGCATGCATTCCGAGGAGCACCGCCTGCCGGTCGAGACCACGGCGGCGGAGCTGCTGGCGCTGATCGCGCGGCTGAACGCCGATCCGGCCATCCACGGCATCCTGGTGCAGCTGCCGCTGCCCGCGCATATCGACGCGGGGCCGGTGCTCGAGGCGGTCGACCCTGCCAAGGATGTGGACGGGTTCCATCGCGACAATGTCGGGCGGCTGGCGATCGGCGCGCCGGGGATGGTGCCCTGCACGCCGCTCGGCTGCCTGATGCTGCTGCGCGACCGGCTGGGCAGCCTCGCGGGGCGCGAGGCGGTGGTGATCGGGCGGTCGAACATCGTCGGCAAGCCTATGGCGGCATTGCTGCTGCGCGATGACTGCACGGTGACGATCGCCCATTCCCGCACCCGCGATCTGGCCGAAGTGGCGCGGCGGGCGGAGATCCTGGTGGCGGCTGTGGGACGGCCCGGCTTCGTGACGGCCGACTGGGTGCGGCCCGGGGCGGTGGTGATCGACGTGGGCATCAACCGCGTGGCGCAGCCCGGTGGCAAGGACCGGCTGGTGGGCGATGTCGATTTCGCCGGCGTCGCGGAAGTGGCCGGGGCGATCACCCCGGTGCCGGGCGGGGTGGGACCGATGACGATCGCCTGCCTGCTGGCCAACACGCTGACGGCCGCCTGCCGCTTGCACGGCCTGCCGGTGCCGGAGGGGCTGGCAGCCTAAGGAAGAAGATCGTGCGGCCCGTTGGCCGCATTGCATTTTCCCCCGCCTGCCGGCGGGGCACCGTTTCTGCGCGATAGGAATTCTGCCTGTATGAAAGCGGAAGAGGTACCTGCGGCAGCGGTGTGCAGGCTCTCGTGCAGGGCAGTGGTCAGGCGGGGGCGGCAGTGCGGAAGCGCGTCGTCTCCAGCGCCGCGGCCATCAGCGTGCGCGTGTAGGTCTCGGCGGGATTGTCGAAGACCGCCGTTGTCGGGCCCTCCTCGACGATGCGGCCGTCCTTCATCACGATGATGTAGTCCGAAAGCGCGCGCACCACGGCGAGGTCGTGGCTGATGAAGAGATAGCTGAGTCCGTGCTTCTCCTGCAGGTCGCGCAGGAGCTCGACGATCGCCTTTTGCACCGAGCGGTCGAGCGCCGAGGTGGGCTCGTCGAGGACGATCACCTTCGGCTTCAAGATCATGGTGCGGGCGATGGCGATGCGCTGGCGCTGGCCGCCGGAGAACTCGTGCGGGTAGCGGTTGCGCATGCCGGGGTCGAGCCCGACCTCGCGCAGGGCCGCCGACGCACGCTCGTCGCGCTGGCGGGTCGAGATCGCGGGCTCGTGGATCAGGAGGCCTTCGGTAATGATCCGGCCGACCGTCATGCGGGGGCTGAGCGAGCCGAACGGGTCCTGGAAGACGAGCTGCAGCTCGCGCCGGAGCGGGCGCATGGCGGCGGCGTCGGTGGGGAGCTCGCGGCCGATGTAGCCGACATGGCCCTCGGAGGGCAGCAGCCGTAGCAGGGCGCGGCCGAGGGTGGACTTGCCGGAGCCGGACTCGCCGACGATGCCGATGGTCTGGCCCGTGTGGAGCATGACGCTGACGCGCTTGACCGCGTTGACTTCGACCGGGCTGGTGAAGAGCCCGCCGCCGACGCGGAAGGTGACCGAGACGTCGCGGCCCTCGAGCAGCTTGGGTGCGTCTGCGGGCGGCGCGGCCTTCTCGCCTTCGGGTTCGGCGGCGAGGAGCATCCTCGTGTAGGGATGCTCGGGCGCGCGGAATACGCGGCCGGTGGGGCCGGTCTCCACCACCTCGCCGCGCTGCATCACATAGACCCGGTCGGCGAAGCGCTGCACGATCCCGAGGTCGTGGGTGATGAAGACGATCGCCATGCCGAGGCGGCCCTGGAGCTTTGCCAGCAGCTCCAGGATCTGCGCCTGGATGGTCACATCGAGCGCGGTGGTGGGCTCGTCGGCGATCAGCACGTCGGGATCGCAAGCGAGCGCCATGGCGATCATCACCCGCTGGCGCTGGCCTCCCGAAAGCTCGTGCGGGTAGCTGTCGATGCGGCGCTCGGGCTCGGGGATGCCCACGAGCTTCAGGAGCTCCAGGATGCGGGGGCGGGCTTGCGCGCGCGAGAGGCCGCGGTGGTAGCGCAGGGGCTCGGCGAGCTGGTCGCCGATCCGGTAGAGCGGATCGAGCGAGGTCATCGGTTCCTGGAAGATCATGGTGATCTTGTCGCCGCGGACCTTGTTCAGATCCTTCTCGGGAAGGCCGAGGATCTCGCGGCCGCGGTACTTCGCCGAGCCGGTGGCCCGCCCGTTGGAGGCCAGCAGGCCCATGATCGCCATGGTGGTCTGGCTCTTTCCCGAGCCGCTCTCGCCGACGATGGCCACGGTCTCGTTGGCGGCCACGTCGAGGTCGATCCCCTTCACGGCGAGGACCGGGCCGTCGTTGGTCTGAAACTCGATCCTGAGGTCGCGGACGGTCAGGACGGGGTCGGGCATGACGGCCTCCGCGGGGTGTAACACGATGATACACGCATCAAGGCAATGAAATCTCTAGATAAATTAGTTAACGCACGATTCTTGCGCGCCATCCTGCTCACCGGTCCTTCGGATCGAGGCTGTCGCGCAGGCCGTCGCCGAGGAAGTTCAGCGCGAAGAGGATGAGGGTCAGCGTCAGGGCCGGCCAGAGCAGCAGCCAGAGCGCGCCGCGCATGTTGGAGGCGCCCTCGGAGATGAGGAGGCCGAGCGAGGTCAGGGGCTCCTGCACGCCGAGGCCGAGGAAGGAGAGGAGGCTCTCCAGCAGGATCGCCTTGGGCACCAGCAGGGTCACGAAGACGACGACGGGGCCGAGGGTGTTGGGGATGATGTGGCGCTTGAGGATGCCGGCGCGGGTGGCGCCGAGCGCCTCGGCGGCCTGCACGAACTCCTGGCGTTTGAGCGAGAGGGTCTGGCCGCGCACGATGCGGGCCATGTCGAGCCATTCGGTGAATCCGATGGCAATGAAGATGATCACCATCGAGCGCCCGAAGAACACCACCATGAGGATCACGAAGAAGATGAAGGGCAGCGAGTAGAGGATGTCGACGATGCGCATCATCACGTTGTCGATCCGGCCGCCGAGATAGCCCGAGACCGCGCCGTAGGTGACGCCCAGCACCAGCGCCATGGCCGAGGCGAGGATGCCGATGGCAAGCGAGATGCGCACACCGATCATGATCCGCGCGGCGACGTCGCGCCCCAACGCATCGGTGCCGAAGTAGAAATGCGAGCGGTGGACCTGGGCCGAAAGCGTCCCGGAGGTCCCGGAGGCGTCGAGCTCGAGCGCTGGGTTCGCGAAGAGATCCGAGCGCTCGAAATAGCGCAGCACGCGGGGGTCGATGGGCTCGGCCGAACTCACCGCGACCGAAACCCGGCTGCCGTCGAGCTCCGGCTCGCCATGTTCGAGCCGGGTGCGCGTCAGCTCGCGCTGGAAGCCCGGCAGTATGGTGTCGGCGCGGGGATAGGCCTCGAGGCTGGCCGGCATGCGGACGTACTGAGGATAGACCCGGTCGTAGGGATGCGGCCAGACCAGCGGGCCGAAGATGCCGATGAGCGCGAGGAAGACGAGGACGACGGCACTCGCCACCGCGGCGCGGTTGCGGCGCAGGCGGATCCAGGCGTCCTGCCAGAGCGAGCGGCCGGCTATGGCCATTTCGGGGATAGGTTCGGCTTGCACGACCATGGTTGTCCCTCAGTCCAGCCGCACGCGCGGATCGAGCCAGGCGTAGAGGAGATCGACGATCAGGTTGAAGACGATGATGAAGACGGCGATCACCACGACAGTGCCCATGACCAGCGTGTAGTCGCGCCCGAGTGCGCCCTGGACGAAGTACCGTCCGATCCCGGGTATGCCGAAGATGGTCTCGACCACGACCGAGCCGGTCAGCAGCCCCGCGGCGGTGGGGCCGAGATAGGAGACGGCCGGCAGCATGGCGGCGCGCAGGGCGTGGACGCCGACCACGACGCGCGCTGGCAGGCCGTAGGCGCGGGCGGTGCGCACATGGTGCGAGCGCAGCGCCTCGATGGTGGCGCCGCGCACCAGGCGCGCGATCACCGCCACCTGCGGCAGTGCCAGAGTGACGATCGGCAGCACCCAGTAGGCGGGATTGGCCGAACTCCAGCCGCCGGCGGGCAGAAGTCCGAGAATCACCCCGAAGAAGAGGCTGAGGAGCGGCGCCACGACGAAGGTGGGCGTGGTGATGCCGAAGGTCGCGAGCCCGACGATCCCGTAGTCCAGCGCGGTGTTCTGGCGAAGCGCCGCGATCGCGCCGAGGAAGGTGCCCAGAATGACGGCGGCAAGCAGCGCCAGCGATCCGAGCAGGATCGACACCGGCAGGCCGGTGGCGAAGAGGTCGTTCACAGTGAAGTCGCGCCGCGTGAAGCTGGGGCCGAGATCGCCGCGCAGGAGGTTCCCCATATAAGTCAGGTACTGCTGCCAGAGCGGTGCGTCGAGGTTATAGGCCCGGTTCAGGTTCGCCATGATCAGCGGGTCGATCGGGCGTTCGAGATCGAACGGGCCTCCGGGCGCGAGCCGGATCATGAAGAAGGTGAGCGTGACGATGATGAACACCGTCGGGATCGCGCTCATCAGACGCCGCAGGGTATAGGCGAGCATGTGGAACCCCCTCGTCGCAAGACGGGCCCCGGAATGCCGGGGCCCGTGCGCTGCGTCAGTTGGTGAGGGAGATCCAGCGTGTGGCGTGGTTGTCCATCAGGTTGTCGACGTAGCCGTCGACATTGTCGGCGACGAGCGCGCGCGACGAGTAGTAGAGGATCGGGATCGAGGGCACGTTCTCGAGGTAGATCGTCTCGGCCTCGGCGAGGATCGCGGCGCGGGCCTCGAGATCGGTGGTCTCGGACGCGGCGCGCATCTTGGCGTCGTATTCCTCGTTCGACCAGAGCGGATAGTTGAAGGAGACGCCGCTCTCGTTCAGGAACAGGAAGTTCTGCGGGTCGTTGTAGTCGCCGATCCAGCCGGCGCGCACCATGTCGAAGGCGCCATCCTCGCGCAGGTAGTTGAAGTAGGTGGAGCCTTCCATCTCGGTCAGCGTCGCGGTCATGCCGATGTTCGACAGCATGTCGGCGATGGCGGCCATGGTGTTGCGGTTGTTCTCCGACGAGTTGTAGCGCAGCTCGATCGAGAAGGTCGCCGGATCGACACCCGCTTCCTCGAGCAGTGCGAGCGCGGCATCCTCGCGATCGAGCAGGTCGTCGCCCGCATAGGGAAGCTGCGGCGCGGGGTCGGTGTAGTTGGCGATGCCCGGCGGCACGAGCGAATAGGCCGGCAGCATCGTGCCCTGCCAGACCTGCTCGGCGATGAAGTCGCGGTCGATGACCATCGAGATCGCCTGACGCACGCGCGGGTCGGAGATCTTCTCCACCCGCACCTTCATCGGCAGGTAGTAGGTGCCGAGGTAAGGCGCGATGCGCAGGTTCTCGGGCAGGTTCTCGCGCATGTAGGTCATCTGCTCGGCGGGCACATCGGAGCAGATATGCACTTCGCCGGCCTCGAATCGTCGCAGGCAGGCGGAGCGGTCCTCGAAGGGGAACCAGTTGATCGTGTCGATGGCGACGTTTTCGGCATCCCAGAAATGCGGGTTCTTCTGCATCACGATCCGGTCGTTGGGCGTGAAGCTTTGCAGCATGTAGGCGCCGTTGGTGACCAGGTTGCCGGGACGGACGAAGTCGTCGCCATGCGCCTCGACGCTCGCCTGGTGCAGCGGCTTGCCGGTCTGGTGCGTCAACAGTTCCAGGAAGTAGGGCGTCGGGTTGCTCAGGGTGACGACGAGCGTGTTGTCATCGGGTGCGGCAACACCGAGTTCCTCAACGGGCCTGGCTCCAGTGGTGATCTCCTCGGCGTTGAGGATGGCGAAGAGGACGCTGGCGTAGCCGGCGGCCGTGGCCGGGTCCATGATCCGCTGGAAGGCGAAGAGGAAGTCGCCCGCCGTCACCGGGTCGCCGTTCGACCACTTCGCGCCTTCGCGCATGTGGAAGGTGTAGGTGAGCCCGTCCTCGGAGATGTCCCAGCTTTCGGCGGCGGCGGGGATGACCTCGCCGGCGGCGTCGTAGGTGACGAGGCCCTCGTAGAGATCGCGCAGGATGTTCGCCTCGGACACCGTCGAGGTGCGGTGATGATCGAGGGTCGCCGGGTCGGTGTCGTTGCCGCGGTTGAGCACGGTCTGGGCAGAGGCGAGCGCGGTGCTCGCGAGTAGAAGCGTGGCGGCGCAGGCAAGGACGCGGCTGTGTGTGCAGGCCATGGTTTCCGTACCTCCAAGTCGGATGTTATCGTTCTGGAGGCGAGCGTGGCACTGGCGGGTGCGCCCGACAAGCAGAAAAGCCGAGCGCGCCGGGGTGCCGTCGATCGGCGGGCGGCTAGTTGCCGTCGATGAGCGTGGCGAGCAGGCGGGCGGCCTCGTCGGCGCAGGGGGTCAGGCGCTCGCGCGCCTCGCCGGGATGGAAGCGCGCGCGCAGGGCGGTCGGCATCGGGTGGGGCTGGAAGACGCTGACCCGCGGGCCCGTGCGCCGGCTCTCCGCCGCCCAGGCGCGCACGATCGCCTCGGCCCCGGCCTTGGTGGCGCCGTAGCTGCCGAAGTTCGCGGCGCCGGCCAGATCGTCGGTGACGTGGATGAAGTGTCCGGCCGCTGCCGCAGCCAGCAGCGGGTGCATCATGGTGATCAGCCGCTCGGTGGCGCGCAGGTTGACCGCGACGCTGGTGTCGAAATCCTTGTCGGCGATATGCGGCACGGGCGCGAGCGGGGCGGCATGGGCGGCGCAGTGGACGACGAGGTCGAGCCGGCCCCAGCGCTCGTGCAGCGCGAGACCGAGGCGCCGGAGGCCGCCGTCGTCGGTGATGTTGAGCGGCACCAGCAGCGGGGTCGGGCCGCCGGCGGCGGCAATCGCATCGGCGAGTTCCTCTAGCCCGCCCACGGTGCGGGCGACCGCCACGACCTGCATCCCGCGGGCGCCGAGGGCGGTGGCCACCGCATAGCCGAGGCCGCGGCTGGCGCCCGTGACGAGGGCGACCGGAGCAGGGGACGTCACGCGGGGACCTTGAGCCTGAACCCGGCCTCGACGCGGTCGAGCGGCTGCACGGGGTAGTCGCCCGAGAAGCAGGCGTCGCAGAACTGCGGCGCGCGGGCGTCCCGGCCCTCTTCCTCACCGCAGGCGCGGTAGAGCCCGTCGAGCGAGACGAAGCGCAGGCTGTCGACGCCGAGATGGGCCCGCATCTGCTCCTCGTCCATGGTCGCGGCCAGCAGCTTCTCGCGGTCGGGCGTGTCGACGCCGTAGAAGCAGGGCCAGGTGGTCGGCGGCGAGGCGATGCGGAAATGCACCTCGGCCGCGCCTGCGTCCATGATCATCTCGCGGATCTTGCGGGTGGTGGTGCCGCGCACGACCGAATCGTCGACGAGCACCACGCGCTTGCCGGCGATGACCGCGCGGTTGACGTTGAGCTTCAGCCGCACGCCCATGTTGCGGATCTGCTCGGTGGGCTCGATGAAGGTGCGGCCCACATACTGGTTGCGGATGATCCCCATGGCGTATGGGATGCCGCTCTGCTGGCTGTAGCCGATGGCCGCCGGCGTGCCGCTGTCGGGCACCGGGCAGACGAGATCGGCCTCGACCGGCGCCTCCTTGGCGAGTTCGATGCCGATGCGGCGGCGGGTGTCATAGACCGAGCGTCCGCCGATCACGCTGTCAGGGCGCGAGAAGTAGACGTGCTCGAAGATGCAGAAGCGCGAGGCGCGGCGCTGGAAGGGGAAGAAGCTCGCGAGCTTGCCGTTTTCGATGATGACCATCTCGCCGGGCTCGACCTCGCGTACGAACTCGGCGCCGATGATGTCGAGCGCGCAGGTCTCGGAGGCCAACATCCAGCCGTCCCCGACCCGGCCGAGCATCAGCGGGCGCACGCCAAGGGGATCGCGCACGCCGATCAGCTTGGTGCGCGTCATGGCCACGATGGAGAAGGCGCCCTCGACCCGGCGCAGCGCGTCCTTCATCCGCTCGGGGATGGTCTTCTGGATCGAGCGCGCCATCAGGTGGATGATGCATTCGGTGTCCGAGCCCGACTGGAAGATCGAGCCCTGGGAGATCAGCTCGCCCCGGAGTGCCAGCGCATTGGTGATGTTGCCGTTATGCGCGATGGCGCAGCCGCCCATGGCGAATTCGGCGAAGAGCGGCTGGACGTCGCGGATCTGGGTCTGGCCCTTGGCGCCGGAGGTCGAGTAGCGCACATGCCCGATGGAGATCGTGCCGGGCAGGGTCTCCATCACCGCCTGGGAGGTGAAGGTGTCGCGCACATAGCCGAATCGGCGCTGGATGTTGAAGCCGGTTTCGGGCGTGTAGGAGACGATGCCGCCCGCCTCCTGTCCGCGGTGCTGCAGTGCATGCAAGCCGAGGGCGGTGAAGGTCGAGGCGTCCTGCACCCCGATCGCGCCGAAGACGCCGCATTCCTCGCGCAGCTTGTCGTCGTCAAATGGATGTCGGGGGAGTGTCATGGCCTCACGGGGGGGAGGGGAGTCGCGGTCCATATAATGCTGCCCTTGCGAGATGTCATCACATCCCCGTCACGAATGGCGGAGCAATTGCCTGCCGATGTCGATCCGCCCTGGCGGCGGCAGGGGCCGCCCTCTGGCGGCCATATCGAGCGCGCGGGTGCGCGCGTTGTCTTTTGCTGGGCGCTCAAAGCCCCGGCACCCCAGGCACTGCTCTCCAGGCTTCCGGGCCGAAGGAGGGCGGCGCAGCTTCGGGGGATTGCCCTGGTCAGCCGGTGGGCGGGTGTCGCGCCCGGGCGTCAGGCGGTGCAGCCGGCGGTCAGGCGATCGAAATGGCCGGCGATCCACTGCGGCGCGTCTGCAGGCAGCATGCCGGCGATGACGGCTTCGACCCCCGCGAGCATGCCCAGGCTGCGGCTGGAATCCACCATCTCGATCCCGCCGTTCGCCCCCATGACCTGGCGATAAACAATCATGGCGATCACCACGAGCACGACGCCGCGCGCCACGCCGAAGACGAGGCCGAAGCCCTGGTCAATCGGGCCGAGGGCCGAGTTCTGCACTGCGCCGGCGAGGAGCGGGGTAAAGAAGGAGATGACGATCAGGGCAAGCGCGAAGACCAGCACGAAGCTGGCGAGCACGCCGAGCTCGCAGCTGGTGCCGATGATGTCGCGCAGGATCGGCACCTCGCGGGTCAGCGGCTCGATGGCGGGCGCGAAGACGAAGGCCGCCACCGCCGCGCCGATCCAGCCGGCGATCGAGAGCAACTCGCGCATCAGTCCGCGGGCATAGGCGAGCACCGCGGACAGGACAATGATGGCGAGCACCAGCCCGTCCAAGAGCGTGAAACCATCCATCTATTCTGTGTCCTATCGGTCGATCGCGCCGAACCACTTGTCCATGAACGCGCCAAGATCTGCAACCGGGTGAATTGCAATGCCGCCGCCTGTGCCCGCCCGGGCACGCGCCCCCGCCGGCACCTGGGCCGTGGGCGGCGCGCAGGCGGCGGCAAAGCCGAGCTTCTCGGCCTCGCGCAGCCGCGCTTCGGCCTGAGCGATGGGGCGCAGCGCGCCGGAGAGGCTGATCTCGCCGAAGAAGACCGTATCGGGCGGAAGTGCCACATCCTGCCGGGCGGAGAGCAGGGCCGCGGCCACGGCGAGATCGGCGGCGGGCTCGGTGATGCGCAGGCCGCCGGCGACGTTGAGATAGACGTCGCGGTCGGCAAACCCGATGCCGAAGCGGGCCTCGAGCACGGCGAGGATCATCGAGAGCCGGCCCCCGTCCCAGCCGACCACGGTGCGCCGCGCGGTGCCCAGCGCCGTCGGCGCGACAAGCGCCTGGATTTCGACGAGCAGCGGCCGCGTGCCCTCGATGCCGGCGAAGACAGCGGAGCCCGGCGTGGGGGCGCCGCGCTCGGACAGGAACAGGGCCGAGGGGTTGGCGACCTCGGCGAGACCCCGGCCGGTCATCTCGAAGACGCCGATCTCGTCGGCCGGGCCGAAGCGGTTCTTGACCGCGCGCAGGATGCGGAACTGGTGGCCGCGCTCGCCCTCGAAGTAGAGGACCGTGTCCACCATGTGCTCGACCACGCGCGGGCCGGCGATCTGGCCTTCCTTCGTCACATGGCCGACGAGGATCACCGCGGTGCCGCGGCGCTTGGCGAAGGCGGTGAGCTCATGCGCGCAGGTGCGGACCTGGGCTACGGAGCCGGGGGCGCTTTCCACGTGGTCGGCCCAGAGGGTCTGGATCGAGTCGATGACCGCGAGTGCGGGGCGCTCGGCTTCGAGCGTCGCCAGGATGTCGCGCAGGCCGGTCTCTGCGCCGAGGCGCAGGGGCGCGTCGGTCAGGCCGAGGCGCGCGGCGCGCATGCGGACCTGGGCGGGGGCTTCCTCCCCGGAGATGTAGATCGCCGGGGCTGTGGCGGCGAAGCGGGCGGCGGCCTGCAGCAGCAGGGTGGACTTGCCGATGCCGGGATCGCCGCCGACCAGCAGCGCCGAGGCGGGCACGAGGCCGCCGCCCAGCACACGGTCGAGCTCGCCGATGCCGGAGAGCGCGCGGGGGGCGGGGGGCTCGCTGGTCGCGAGGTCGGTGAGTGCGATCCGCCGCCCGCGGCTGGCCGCGCGGGGGCCGGCGGCGGCGTCGGGTTCTTCGGCAATCGTGTTCCATTCGCCGCAGTTCTCGCAGCGGCCGGCCCATTTGGCGGTAACGGCGCCGCAGGCGGCGCAGACATAGGTGCTGCGCCGGCTCATGCGGCCCCAGGGCTGCGGGAGGCGCCGGGCGCGTGGCCGTGCCGTTTGGTCATGGTGCTGGGTCTCCGCCGTGCCGTCCTGCGGCACGGCGCCATCGCATCACTCCGCGGGCCGCCGGGCAAGTCCCTGTCTCCCACCCGGCTGCAATTGCTCACACGACGCCGAAGGCGCGCATCGGCTCGGCCACGCGGATGAAGCCCGCGATGTTCGCGCCGATCACGTAGTCGCCGGGCGCGCCGAACTCTTCGGCGGTCGCATGGCAGGCGTCGTGGATGTCGCGCATGATCTGCGCGAGCTTTGCCTCGGTCTGCTCGAAGCTCCAGCGATCGCGCGAGGCGTTCTGCTGCATCTCGAGCGCCGAGGTGGCAACGCCGCCCGCATTCGCCGCCTTGCCGGGGGCGAAGAGCGTACCCGCGTCGCGGAAGGCGCGGATCGCCTCGGCGGTGCAGGGCATGTTCGCGCCTTCGCCGACCGCGATCAGGCCGTTGCGGATCAGGGTCTTTGCATCGCGGCCGGTCAGCTCGTTCTGGGTGGCCGAGGGCATCGCGACGTCGCAGGGGACGTCCCAGATCGAGCCGTCGCCGGCCTTCACGAAATAGACCCCGTTCCCCTCGCCCTTGCGCTTGGCATAGCTGGAGATGCGGCCGCGGCGGGTTTCCTTGATATCCTTGACGAGATCGAGGTCGATGCCGCTCTCGTCGACGATATAGCCGCCGCTGTCCGAACAGGCGATGACCTTGCCGCCATAGGACTGGACCTTCTCGATCGTGTAGATCGCGACATTGCCCGAGCCGGAGATCACCACGCGCTTGCCGTCGAAGTCGGTGCCGGCGGCCTGCAGCATGGCGCGGGTGAAATAGGTGTTGCCGTAGCCGGTGGCCTCCTTGCGCGCCAGCGAGCCGCCGTAGAACAGGCCCTTGCCGGTCAGCACGCCCGCCTCGAAGCGGTTGGTCAGCCGCTTGTACTGGCCGAAGAGGAAGCCGATCTCGCGCGCGCCGACGCCGATGTCGCCGGCGGGCACGTCGGTGTATTCGCCGATGTGGCGGTGCAGCTCGGTCATGTAGCTCTGGCAGAAGCGCATGACCTCGCCATCCGAGCAGCCCTTGGGGTCGAAGTCGGACCCGCCCTTGCCGCCGCCGATCGGCAGGCCGGTCAGCGCGTTCTTGAAGGTCTGTTCGAAGCCGAGGAACTTGATGATCCCGACATTGACCGAGGGGTGGAACCGGAGCCCGCCCTTGTAGGGGCCCATGGCCGAGGAGAACTGCACACGAAAGCCGCGGTTGATGCGGACGTGGCCTTCGTCGTCGGTCCAGGGGACGCGAAAGATGATCTGGCGCTCGGGTTCGCAGATCCGCTCGATCAGCGCGTCCTCGAGGTAGTCGGGGCGTTTGGCGACCACGCGGCCAAGGCTTTCCAGAACCTCACGGACGGCCTGGTGGAATTCTGGCTCGCCGGCATTCCGCCGCACGACCTCGTCGAAGATGGGTTCAATCTTGTCGTCTAGGATCGTCAATTCTTCCCCCGGGGCATGCAAGGGCATGCGCTCTTTTTGTGCAGGAATCGCGATGGATGGCTTGCCGAATGGGCAGGCTGTGGGTCGATTTCGCCGGATTCGCCGTGTGCCGCAAGGAAAATCAGCAGAGCGTGATCAAACTGCAGTCAGCGAACGGCGGCGATCGGTCCGTTCGCGCGGCCGTGGATGAACTGGTCGAGATAGGGGTCGCCACTGGTCTCGATGCGGGCCTGCGGGCCCATCCAGCGCACCACGCCGCCGTGCAGCATGGCCACCTGGTCGGCAACGGTGCGCACCGTCGTCATGTCGTGGGTGATGGTGATGGCGGTGGCGCCCATCTCGGTCACGAGCTCGCGGATCAGCTCGTTGATGACGCCCGCCATGATCGGATCGAGCCCCGCGGTCGGCTCGTCGAAGAAGATGACATGCGGGTCGGTGGCGATGGCCCGCGCGAGGCCCACGCGCTTTTGCATGCCGCCCGAAAGCTCGGCCGGGTAAAGGTCGGCGGTCTCGGGGCCGAGGCCCACGCGGGCGAGCTTGGCGATGGCGAGATCGCGTGCGGCGCGGCGCGGCATGGGGCGGCGGGCGCCAGTGCGCAGCCGGAACGCCACGTTCTGCCAGACCGGCAGGCTGTCAAAGAGTGCGCCGCCCTGGAACAGCATGCCGAAGTCGCGAAGGAAGGCGCGGCGGTCGATGCGCGCCGCCGGTTTGCCGTCGATGCGGATCTCGCCGGCGTCGGGCGTGATGATGCCGAGGATGCATTTCAGCGTCACCGACTTGCCGGTGCCCGAGCCGCCGATGATCACGAGGCTTTCGCCCGGCATGACCTTCAGCGAGACGCCGTCGAGGACCTGCTTGCTCCCGAACGCCTTGCGTACGCCGGTAAGCTCGATCTTCGGCACCGTGTCGGCATCGCGCGGCATCAGAAGAAGACCTCGGTCAGCACGTAGTTGGCGGCGAGGATCAGGATCGAGGCGGAGACGACGGCATTGGTGGTCGCCTGTCCGACGCCCCGCGCGCCGCGCCCCGAATTGTAGCCGTGGTAGCAGCCCATCAGCGCCAGGATGAAGCCGAAGGCGGCGGCCTTGATCAGGCCCGAGGTCACGTCGCCGGTCTCCAGGAAGTCGATCGTGTTGCGGATGTAGTTGGCCGCGTTGAAATCGAGCCGGGCGGTGCTGACCAGATAGCCTCCCATCACGCCGATGATGTCGGCGATGAGCACCAGCACCGGCATGGCCAGGGTGGCGGCGAGCACGCGCGGCAGGACGAGATACTTCATCGGGTTGGTCGAGAGCGTCGTCAGCGCGTCGATCTGTTCGGTCACGCGCATGGTGCCAAGCTCAGCCGCAATCGAGGAGGAGACGCGCCCGGCCACCATCAGCCCGCCGAGCACGGGGCCGAGCTCGCGCACGATGCCGATGGCGACGATCGAGGGCACGACCGTCTCGGCGTTGAACCGCGCGCCGCCGGCGTAGATCTGCAGCGCCAGCGCGGCGCCGGTGAAGAGCGCGGTGAGACCGACCACCGGCAGCGAGAAGTAGCCGATGCGCAAGAGCTGCTGGCCGAGCTCGGCCGGATACCACGGCGGGCGGACGAGGTGTGAGACGGCGTCCGCGGTAAAGATCGCGATACGTCCGATCGCCGCCACGAGATTGATCGCGGACCGGCCAATGGACGCGAGGAAGGTCTGTATCAGGCGAAATGCGATCATGTCGGGCCCGGCTGTGGGACGGCCGGGTTGTAGACGCGTTCGTAGCGGGGGCCAAGGCTTGTGAGGACCTCGTAGGCGATGGTACCGGCGGCGTCGGCGAGGGCGTTGAGGGTCTGGTGCGCGTTGAGGATGTCGAGCGCATCCGGTACCTCGGCGAGGTCGGTGACGTCGACGGTGACGAGATCCATGGACACGCGGCCGATCATCGGGCAGCCCGTCGCACCGGCATAGAGCTGCACGTCGTTCGACCCCATCGCGCGCAGGAGCCCGTCGGCATAGCCGGCGGCAAGGGTGGCGACGCGGGAAGGACGCCTGGCCGTCCATGCTGCGCCGTAGCCGACGCTCTCGCCGGGGGCGACATCGCGCACCTGGATCACTGGCAGGCTCAGGTGCACGACGGGGCGCGCGCCGGGAAAATCCACGCCGCCATAGAGGCCGATGCCGGGGCGGGTCAGGCCGAAGTGGTACTCGCGCCCGAGCAGGATGCCTCCCGTGGCAGCGAGGCTCGCGCGCAAACCGGGAAGCCGGGCGATGAGGCCGCGGAAAGCGGCGAGCTGGGCCGCGTTCTGCGGATGCCCGGGTTCGTCGGCGCAGGCAAGGTGGCTCAGCACCAGCACAGGAGCCAGTCGGCTGAGGTTGATGCGGTCGAGCTCGGCTGGCTCGATCCCGAGGCGGTTCATGCCGCTGTCGAGCTGGAGCGCGGCCGGGTGCCCGTGAAGAAGCCGTTCGTAATCAGCAACCTGCGCAAGTGAGTTGAGGCAGGGAACGAGGTCGTGGGCCCGGAAGGATTCGGCATCGCCCGGCATGAGTCCCGAGAGGACGAAGATGGCCGGAGCCGGCCCGAGGGCCGCGCGCAGGGCCACGCCCTCCTCGGCCAGCGCCACGAAGAAGCTGCGCACGCCGGCGTCGCGGAGCGCGGGGCCGACGGCGGCGGCCCCGAGGCCGTAGGCATCGGCCTTGAGCACCGCCGCGGTCTCGGTCGCGGCGCCGGAGATTGCATCGAGGCTGCGCCAGTTCGCGACCAGCGCGTCGAGATCAATGGTCAGTCGGGGGCGGGCGATGGCGGGCACTCCATTTGGGCCTTCCGGCCGTTCCACGGGGCCGAATTCGCGCTGCGCGGTCAAGGGGCCTGCGCAAGGGATGCGCGAATGGTTGCGCAAGCGCCGCGCCGGGCGCAGACTTGGGGAAAACCTGAGGAGGAAACCCAATGTGCCGCATGTATGCCGGGCAGGATCCCGGTCGCTATCAGCCCGAGACCCGTCATCTGCGCCTGAACGGACAGAGCACCAGCCTGCGGCTGGAGGGCGCATTCTGGGCCATCCTCGACCAGATCGCCGCCGGCGAGGGGGTATCCACGCCGGCGTTCATCTCCAAGCTGCACGACGAGGTGCTGCTGTTGCACGGCGAGGCGCGCAATTTCAGCTCGGTGCTGCGCTGCACCTGCCTCGTCTGGCTGGAGAGCCACTCGCCGATGGCCGTCGCGGCGGAATGACGCCGGCCGCGGCGGTTTCATTGGCGTGAACGGGCACATGTGTCGCCTGCGGCATGCGGTGCTGCGGTGTCACTGCAATCAAGCCTATGCTGTAAAAAGATAAAATAACTGACGACGCCCGATCGGCGGCCGTTTTCGCTGTCGTGGGCGGGCCCGTGTGCGGCGTATCGCGTCGTAAGGGAATACTACCCGGCGCCCCCGGGCGCCTGCGATCCTCCATGCACAGGCCGCAACCCGGCCGCGGACGCAAATGGAGGAAGGGCCCTTGGCCAAAGCCGTGCATTCGATGATTCGCGTTCTCGACGAGGCGCGTTCGGTGGAATTCTATTCCCGTGCCTTCGGGCTGGCCGTTTCCGAGCGGATCGATTTCGAGACCTTCACCCTCGTTTACCTGAAGAACGCCGAGGCCGATTTCGAGGTCGAGCTGACGGTGAACAAGGGGCGGACCGAGCCCTATGACCTGGGCGATGGCTACGGGCATATCGCCTTCCTGGTCGAGGGCCTGGACGCCGAACATGCGCGGATGACGCAGGCGGGTCTCGCCCCGCGAAAGCTGGTGGATTTTCGCAACGACGGCGTGCTGGTGGCGCGCTTCTTCTTCGTTGCGGATCCGGACGGCTACCAGATCGAGGTGATCGAACGGGGCGGCCGCTTCGGCTGAAGCCCACCGACGCAAGCATCAAGCAAGCAGATACGGGAGGAATACCACATGACGACGAAAGCAGGAGTGCGCGGGCTAAGCCGGCGCGCGTTGCTGTCGCGGGCGGCTGCGAGTGCGGCGAGCATCGCGATCGGGGCGAATTTCATCTGCGCATCGGACGCGGCCTGGGCGCTGGAGCTGACCGCGCTGAAGCCCGAGACCATGGCGAGCCTGATCGTGATGGCGCGCGACATCTACCCCCATGACCGGGTTCCGGACAGCTTCTACGCCGTGGCGGTGAAGGGCTATGACACGCCCGAGGCCGCGGCGGCGATCGAGGAGGGGATCGCGGCGCTCGACGCCGCCGCTCAGGCGGCGGGCCATGCGTCCTATGCCGCCGTGCCCTGGGAGGCGGACCGGGTGGCGATCCTGCGCGGGATACAGGACACCGGCTTCTTCCAGACGATCCGCGGCGGGCTGGTGACCGGGCTCTACAACCAGAAGGAGGTCTGGCCGCTCTTCGGATACGAGGGCGAGAGCTATTCCATGGGCGGCTACATCGACCGCGGCTTCGACGACATCACCTGGATCTGAGGGGGACCGGACCATGAGTGCACCTTTTGATCTGAACGACGGCAACGTCGTGGTGGTGATCGGCACCGGCGCCGGCGGCGGCGTGCTGGCCAACGAACTGGCGCAGAAGGGCGTCAGCGTCGTGGCGCTGGAGGCGGGCGGGCGGTACCTGCCCGAGGATTACATCAACGACGAATGGGACGCCTTCGGGCAGCTGTCCTGGCTCGATCCGCGCACGACCAGCGGCGACTGGCGGGTGGCGAAGGATTTCTCCGGCCTGCCGGCCTGGATCGTGAAGGCCGTGGGCGGCACGACGATCCACTGGGCCGGCGCCAGCCTGCGGTTCCAGGAGCACGAGTGGAAGGCGCGGAGCACCTATGGCGAGGTGGTGGGGGCGAACCTGCTGGACTGGCCCATTGATGGCGCGGAAATGGCGCCCTGGTACGAGCTGGCCGAGGCCAAGCTCGGCGTGACGCGCACGGGGGACCGGCCGGGCCTGCCGGGCAACAACAACTACAAGGTGTTCGAGGCCGGCGCGCATGCGCTTGGGTATCGGGACGTCTCCACGGGACGGATGGCGATCAACTCGGTCGACTACGACGGGCGGATGCCCTGCCAGCAGACCGGGTTCTGCTTTCAGGGCTGCAAATGGGGCGCCAAGTGGTCGGCGGCCTATACGGATATCCCGCGCGGCGAGGCGACCGGCAATCTGGAGGTGCGTGACCGGGCGCAGGTGCTCAGGATCGAGCACGGGGACGACGGGCGGGTGACCGGCGTCGTCTATGCCGATGCCGACGGAAACCAGCATTTCCAGGCGGCGCGGATCGTCGCGGTGGCGGGCAATTCGATCGAGAGCCCGCGGCTGTTGCTGAACTCCGCGTCCAGCATGTTCCCGGACGGGCTGGCGAATTCCTCGGGGCAGGTGGGTCGCAACTACCTGCGGCACATGACCGGGTCGGTCTATGCGGTGTTCCCCGAGCCGGTGCGGATGTGGCGGGGCACGACCATGGCCGGGATCGTCTCGGACGAGGCGCGGCATGATCCGTCGCGCGGCTTCGTGGGCGGGTTCGAGCTGGAGACGCTGGCGCTGGGATTGCCGTTCATGGCGGCATTTCTCGATCCCGGCGCCTGGGGGCGGGAGTTCGCGAGCGCGCTCGACGGCTATGAGAACATGGCCGGGCTGTGGATCGTGGGCGAGGACATGCCGCAGGAGAGCAATCGCATCACGCTCAACACGGATGTGCTCGACGCTTACGGGATGCCGGCGCCGAACGTGCATTTCGACGACCACCCGAACGACATCGCCATGCGCAACTATGCCTATGAGCGCAGCCAGGCGATGTATCGGGCGGTGGGGGCGACGCGGACCTTCCCGACGCCGCCCTATCCGTCCACGCATAATCTCGGCACCAACCGGATGAGCGAGAATGCCCGCGACGGGGTGGTGAACCGCTGGGGCCAGTCCCACGACATCCCCAACCTGTTCGTATCGGACGGCAGCCAGTTCACCACGGGAGCGACTGAGAACCCGACCCTGACCATCGTGGCGCTGGCGATCCGACAGGCGGATCACATCGCCGGGGAGATGGGGCGCGGGAATCTCTGAGGCGCGGACTACCCGGATGCTCAACGTTGAGCATCCGGGTAAATATTTGAAAACAGTGTAAAATATCTTTCGCGTTAACCTGAGCGCAACCTTTCCTGACGCTCATGCCCCGGCCGGCGCCGTGGGCGGCCTTTGCCGCCAGATTGCGCGCGCGGGTGCGCGCATTCTTTCTTTATTGGCTGCGCGCGCGTTCGCGCGCAGCTGACTGCTCTCCAGGTAAGCAAACCTGTATGAATGCCAGGGGATGTGCTGGACGAGAGAGGCCGCTGTCGGTGTCGGCGGCGGGGGGGGCCGGGAAAGCAGGTCGGGCCGTGCCCTTTCCCGGCGCCGGGCAGGGCGGGGGTCAGAGCGGGCGTTCGGCCTCGGTCTCGCCCTCGAGCACGCGGCCGGTGTCGGTGAAGCCGAGCCGATGGTAGAAGCCCGCCGGTCCGCCGGGCCGCGCGATATAGGTGGTGATGAAGCGGGTGATGCCGGGGCGCGAGCGCACATGCGCCGCGACCTGCTCGATCGCCGCGCGTCCGATGCCGCGGCCCTGGAAGCGGTGGTCGATCATGAAGCGCCAGAGGACGATCGTCTGCGGCCCCCATTCGCGCTTGGGTGCGGCACCCGGCAGGCTGGGGTCGTGCAGCATCACGAAGCCGGCGGCCTCGTCTCCGGCCATCACCGCACGGAACCAGGCGGCGGGCTGGAAATGCGCCTGGGCGATCGAGACGGCGTTCCTGGCCACGAGTCCGTCCTGGTTGGGGGCGAGGGCGAGGTCGATCACCGCATTCACGGTCGCGGCGGTGATCTCCTGCAGGCGGACGGGGCCGGTCACGCGAAGTCCTCGGGTGCCCCCAGCCCGGCGGGGGCGGCGGCGCGCGCAACCGGAGAGGAGCGGTTGTAGGCGTCTTCCTGGCCGTGGCGGTCGAGGTTCGAGAAGCGGGTGAACTCGCCCTCGAAGGCGAGATCGACGGAGCCGATGGGGCCGTGGCGCTGCTTGCCGATGATGACCTCGGCGCGGCCGTGCAGCGCGCCCATCTCGTCCTTCCACTTGATCATCGCCTCGAGATCGTGGTCGCCGGGCTTTTCGCGTTCCTTGTAGTATTCCTCGCGGAACACGAACATCACCACGTCGGCGTCCTGCTCGATCGAGCCCGACTCGCGCAGGTCCGACAGCTGCGGGCGCTTGTCCTCGCGGCTCTCGACCTGGCGGGAGAGCTGGGAGAGGGCGATGACGGGGACGTTCAACTCCTTGGCGATGGCCTTCAAACCTTGGGTGATCTCGGAGACTTCCTGCACGCGGCCGTCCGAGCGGGCGGAGGCGGGTTTGGCGAGCTGGAGGTAGTCGATGAAGAGCGCGTCGAGCCCGTGCTGGCGTTTGAGGCGGCGCGCGCGGGCGGCGATGGTCGAGATCGGAAGGGCAGGGGTGTCGTCGATGAAAAGCGGCGCGTTTTCAAGGGATTTGGCGGCTTCGATGAAGCGTCGCATCTCTTCCTCGGTCATCGAGCCTTCGCGGATGCGGTTCGAGGGCACGCGGGCGGCCTCGGAGAGGATACGTGCGGCGAGCTGTTCGGCCGACATCTCGAGGCTGAAAAAGCCGACGACGCCGCCCTCGACCGCGCCCTCGGAGCCGTCCGGCTTGACGCCCTTGCGATAGGCGCGCGCGATGTTGAAGGCGATGTTGGTCGCGAGCGCGGTCTTGCCCATCGAGGGGCGCCCCGCAAGGATCAGCAGGTCGGATGGGTGCAGGCCGCCGAGGCGGCGGTCGACGTCGACGAGGCCGGTGGAGATGCCGGCGAGGCCGCCGTCGCGCAGATAGGCGGCATTGGCCACGTTGACGGCATCGAGCACGGCGCGGCGGAAGCTCTGGAAGCCCTGGTCGACGCGGCCCTGCTCGCCGAGCTGGTAGAGCGCCTGCTCGGCCTCGACGATCTGGTCCTTGGGCTCGCTGTCGGTCTCGATGCGGCCGGCCTTCTCGGCGATGCCCTGGCCGATCAGGATCAGATCGCGCCGGATGGCGAGATCGTAGA
>CAYLHK010000045.1:0-22388 GCA_964383295.1 uncultured Rhodovulum sp. | reverse complement strand
CGACGGTGATCGTCTGGGCCATGGCGGCGCTGGTGATCCCGATAGCGGATGCGGCGCCGAGCAGGACTGCGGTGAGTTTCATGGTTCCTCCTCTGGCCTGCCCTGAGTGAGCAGATGTCATTCTTATGGGCAAATGATCGACAAAGGCCCGCAACCTGTCAAGCGCCAATCCGCGGCGCGGCGCGCGGGCAAAGCCCTTGATCTTCCACGGGGCGCGCGGAAATCGGGTCAGGTCATCGATGAAAAGGGGCGCCGGGCGTTAACGAATCAAACCCGAGCGATACGGTCGCCATACGGTTTCCATACGCATTCCATATGCGTTCCATATCGGCAGGAAACGGTGTTAACCCTTCGCGCCGGCCAGCAGCGCCTCGGCGGTCGCCTCGTCAGTGATCACGCCGTTGACCAGCCCCCCGCGCAGGGCCGCGCGCAGCGCCGGCAGCTTGCGCGTGCCCTTGGCGATGGCGATCACCACCGCCCGGTCACGTGGCGGGATCGGCGCGCTCGCCGTGCGCTGGTTGTGCGCGCCCCCCACCAGCTGCCCCTCGGCGTCGAAGACCCAGCCGCAGATCTCGCCCGCCGCCCCCTGGGCGCGCAGGTCCGACAGCTCGGCGCGCGAGATGAACCCGTCCAGAAAAAGCGGCGCGTCGTCGTCCATCTCGCCGGTACCGACAAATACCACGTCGGCCGATTGTGCCATCTTCAATGTCGCCGCAATCATCGGCTGGCCGTGCATCGCCACGCGCTCTTCCGCCGATGACAGATATACTGGCAGCGGCATTGGAAAATGCCGCGCCTCGATTGCCTCGGCCATCGAGAAGATGACGTTGTAATAGGCCGCCGACCCGTCCGGCCCGACGCTGCCGGTCAGCGACACCACCCGGTGCTGCGGGCAGGTGATCCGCGGCAACTGGTCGACCACCGCCTTCAGCGTGCGTCCGGTGCCCACTGCCAGCACGATCGGATCGGGTCGGCGCAGCCAGCGCGCGACCTCCGCCGCCCCCGCCTCGCCCAGCCCCACCGCGCCCCCGTCCGAACCCGGATCGCTCGGCACCACCTCCGCCTGCTTCAGCCCATAGGCCGCAGCCAGCGCCGCGCCCAGGTCCAGGCAGCGCGCAATCGGATGCTCCACCGTCACCCGCACCAACCCGCTCGACACCGCCAGCGACACCAACCGCTGCGCCCCCTGCCGCGAAATCCCCATCGCCCGCGCAATCTCGTCCTGCGTGCGGCCCGCGACGTAGTAGAGCCAGCCCGCGCGGGCGGCATCGTCGAGACGGTCGGTGGTCGGGGCTGGGCGTCGCATCGATGTTCCGGATGAGCAGATGCTCAATAAAGCGTTAGGAGGCACACAAATCAACCGTCTCTCCGCTCTGCCCTGCCACACCAGTCGGCGGAGGACCGCCCCCGCCGGCGCAACGGCATTTCGGCGGATATCCGCCGCATTTCCGCCACACCCCGGCCGAAAACGCGAGCGAGTTCCTTGCGTTGCGGAGCAGCAAAGTATTAACCTCTCGTTAACGAGACTAACGGGCAGAAATAACCTCGAAACGGGGACAGGATGCAGCGAAAACAGGCAATCATAGCCGGCCTATTGGCCGGTAGCGCCGTCATTGGCGCCATCGCCTACAGCCAGCGCTCGCACGGGCCGGCAGTCCCGGTCGAGACCGTCTTGCGTAACGGCAGCGCCGCCGGGCCCGCCCAGGCCGAGGGAGCGGCCCCGCACGCGCCGTCGCCGAATGCCGGAGCACTCACCCCGGACACGGGCATCGAGGCCCTGCGCGCGCGGCTCGACACGACCGAGGCCGAGATCATCCGTCTGCAGGACGAGATCGCCACCCGCGACGCCCGCATCGAGGAACTGACCGCCGCCGTTTCCGAGCGCGAGGCCCGTCTGGCGACGCTCG
Source organism: uncultured Rhodovulum sp. (assembly GCA_964383295.1). GTDB lineage: Bacteria > Pseudomonadota > Alphaproteobacteria > Rhodobacterales > Rhodobacteraceae > Amaricoccus. The sequence continues at coordinate 20,481 of CAYLHK010000045.1, read as the reverse complement.
AGACTGAACTCGCCTCCCTGCAGGGAAGCGATGTGGCCAGCCAGCTGGCCGAGCGCGATGCCCGCATCGAGGAGCTGACCGCGGCCGTCGCCGAGCGCAGCGCCGGGATCGAGCGCATCCGCAGCGAGATGGAGGCGATGGTCGCCGTCGGCGATCTCGCCCTCGCCGAACGCACCACGCGCATCGAGGAACTCACCGCCACCATCGCCGAGCGCGACGCAGCCATCGCCACGCTCCAGGGCGAGGTCGAGGCGCTCGGCGCCGAAGGCGACCTCGGACCGGTGCTGGCCGAGCGCGACAGCCGGATCGGCACGCTTGCCAGTGATCTCGCCACGCGCGAGGCGGCGATCGCCCGGCTCGAATCCGAGGTCGAAGCGCTGCGCGGCGACAGCATGGCGCTGAATGAGCGTGAACGGGCCATCGCGGATCTGACCGCGGCCCTCGCCGAGCGCGAGGTGGCCGGAAATGCCCTGCGGGCCGAGCTGGAGGCACTGCGCGCGGGCGCCGATCTCGGCCCCGCCCTCGCCGCACAGGAGGAGGCCGCCGACCGCCGGGTCGCGGTATTGGCCGCGACGCTCGCCGAGCGCAACGCGACAATCCAGCGGCTGCAGAACGATATCGAGACGATGCGGGGCGGCACCGGCCTTGCGCCGACGCTCGCCGCCGCCCCGGTCGACACGGACAAGCCGCTGCTGGCCTTCGGCGATCAGTCCAGCGACGCCGCCCGGCTCGGCGCCATGCTCGATGCGATCAAGCTCGGGCCCGAGATCACCGTACCCGTCGCCAATCCCGCGCCCGGCATCCGGCTTGCCGCCGCGCTGCGCCCCGCGCACGAGGTGCCCGCGCTGGCCGAAGTGCATTTCGAGATGGGCAGCGCCAGCCTGTCCCCGGGCGCCCGCGCACGCGCCGCCGCCGCGGTCGTCGTGCTCGGCGACATGCCGGTGACGCGCATCCAACTGATCGGCTTCGCCGACCGCACCGGCAGCCCGGCGCTGAACCAGCGGCTGGCCGAGGAGCGCGCCGCCGCCGTCGCCGCCTTCCTGATCGCCAACGGCCTGTCGCCCGAGGTGATCGAGGTCTCCGGCGTCACCGACGCCGCCGAGCTCCCGGTCGAAACCGGCCCCGGGGTCTCCGAGCCGCTGAACCGCTCGGTGTCCATCGTGCTTGTCCCGGCCCCCACCGGCTGATACCCCGCCGGCGAGGAGGCCGCATGGATACCGATTTCGGCTTGCGCTTCTTCGGCGCGCTCTTTGCCATCATGAACCCGCTGACCATCCTGCCGCTGTTTCTCGCCATGACCAGCGGGCTCAGCGCCGCGCAGCAGCGGGTGACGGGCATGGCGGTCGCCGGCTATGCGGCGATCCTCGCCGTGGTGATCTCGCTCGGCGGCCAGCAGATCCTCGACTTCTTCAGCATCGACGTCGACGATTTCCGCGTTGCCGGCGGGCTCGTGCTCAGCATGATTGCGCTCGGGATGCTGAACGGGGCACCCGCGGCCGGCCCCGCGCCCGGCGAGACCGAGGCCGGGCCGGACGACAACGCCTTCTACCCCCTCACCTTTCCGATGACGGTGGGTCCGGGCACCATCACCACCCTGCTCGTCTTCCGCACGGAGGCGACCAGCACGGCCGAGCGGTTCACATTCTGGATCGTGCTCGTCGCCATGCTCGCCATCCTTGCGGTGGCGCTCTTCTTCGCCGGCGCGATCGGCGCGCGGCTCTCGAACAAGCTCCGCGTCATAATGTCCAAGCTGATGGGGATGATCCTGCTCGCCATTGCCGTCTCGATGCTGGCCGCTGGCCTCAAGGCGCTGCTCCCCGGCCTCGGCTGACCGCAGCCCCTAGGCCGCGCGCGCCGCCGGGATCAGCTCCTCGGCCAAGAGCCGGTGCAGATCGCCCACATGCCCGTCCGAACGGGCCGGCTGGTCGGGATCCGAGGTGATCGCCACCGACAGCCCGATGTCCCGCACCACATAGATCATCTGCCCGCCATAGCCGCGCGCATAGGCGACCTCCTCGCCGCCCATCCGCGCCAGGAACCATCCGTAGCCGTAGTCATGCCCCGAGAAGGGCGAGCGGGTGCGCACCTGCCAGGATGCATTGATCCAGGCACCCGGCACCACCGGCCCGCCCCCGGTGCGGATCGCCTCGGCAAAGGCCAGCATTCCGCGCGGCGACAGCGCCATGTTGTTGCCGCCCATGTAGATCCCCTGCGGATCGCGGGTCCAGGGCGGGATCTCGATGCCGAGCGGCCGGCCCATCCAGTCGCGCGCCAGCTCCAGCAGGCTTGCGCCCCCGGCCTCGGTCAGCACTGCGGCCAGCAGGTGGAAATCCCCGGTTGAATAGCCGAAGCGCACGCCGGGCTCGCCCACCGGCCGGGCAAGGATGTAGCCGACCCAGTCGCGGCTGTTGACCCAGGCGCCGTAGCCGGCGCCCGAGGTTCGCACCAGCCCCGAGCGCATGGTCAGCAGATCCTCGACGGTGATCGCCGCCACGCGCGGATCCACATCACGCGGGGCATGGGCGCGCAGATGCGGCAGGACCGGCTCGTCCACCCCCGACAGCACCCCGCGCGCGATCGCGGCTCCGGTCAGCGTCGCCAGCAGCGTCTTCGAGACGGATTTGACATTCGCGGGCCGGTCGAGCCCGCCGCCGCGCACCGCCTCGGCCAGCACCACCTCGCCATCGACCGCCGCCACGATCGCATGCAGCTGCCCCAGCCCCCGCGCACGCTCAAGCCCTGGAGCCAGCGCCTGGGCCCGGGCGCCGGCGCCGCGACCGGCAAGCGCCGCAGCCGCGGCCAGGGAGAGCGAGAAGCGGCGACGGGTGATGATCGGCATTCGGCTGGGCCTCCGCCGCCGATCCTTGCCAGCCGGGGCCCGGCTGGCAAATCACGCCCGCGTCAGCGGGACGGGCCGGTCAGCGCTGAGCCGCCTGCGCCGCCGGGCGGCTGCGCGCCGCCATCAGCGCCTCACGCGACAGCCGCGGCCGCTCGTGCCGCGGCAGGGGCGCTTCGGGAACGGCCTCGAGCCAGTCGCCGATATAGGGCGCGACCAGCAGCGGCAGCACGATCGGCAGCACGAACACCACCTGCCAGGCCTCGGTGATCTGCGGCAGCACCGCCAGCAGCAGGGCGACGCCCACCGTGGGCTCCAGCCAGGGCATGTCCTCGTTCGTCGCGCGCGCGATCTCCCCGTCGGCCGGCGCCTGGGGCTTCCAGCCGCAATCCTGCCCGGCGAGCACGGAAAAGACCGCCAGCGTCTGGCGCACCATGATGATCGGCGCGAGCAGGGTGGAGACCGCGATCTCCGCGCCGGCGGCGCGCAGGATGCGACCCGAGGCCGTCGGCCGGCGGCCGATCCAATAGGCAACACCCAGGAACTTCGGGATCATGATCAGCCCGATCGCGCCCACGATCGGCAGCACCATCAACCCCGTCGACTGGCTGAGCGTCGCGGCGACCACCAGGCCAAGCCAGAGCGGGGCGGCCAGATACGAGCCGATCCCGCAGGCCAGATGCAGCCGGCTGACGGGGTGCAGCCCCTCGGCGCCGAACAGGATGCGCAGATGCTGCAGGTTGCCCTGGCACCAGCGCCGGTCGCGCTTGTGGAACGCCAGCAGCGTCTCCGGCCCGCCCTCGGCGCTGCCGGGCGCATTCGGCTCGAAGATCACCGACCAGCCGGCGCGCCGCAGCCAGGCGGCCTCGACGAAGTCGTGGCTCAGCACGTCTCCCCCAAACGGGGCCTGCCCCGACAGCCGCGGCATCCCGGCAGACTCGGCAAAGGCCGAGACGCGGATCAGCGCATTATGGCCCCAGTAATTGCCCTCGGTCCCGGTCCAGGACGCGACGCCGGCCGAGAAGGTCGGCCCGTAGAGACGACTGGCGAGCTCCTGCAGTCTCCCGAACCGGCTCTCGCCTCCGGTCAGTCGCAGCCCCGCCTGCACCAGTCCGACATCGGGGCTGGTCTCCATCCGGTGCACGAGGCCGGCCACGATCGCCGCCGGCATCAGGCTGTCGGCGTCGAGCGTCAGCATGTAGTCGTAGGCGCCCCCCCAGCGGCGCAGCCACTCGGCGATGTTGCCGGGCTTGCGCGCGGTGTTCTCCAGCCGACGCCGGTAGTAAACCGGTGTGCCCTCGTCCGACGTATCGGCGAGGCTCGCGGTCATCTGCACCTCGCGCGCAACGACCTGCGCGTCGTCCGAATCCGACAGCACGAAGATCGCCACGCGGCCGGCCATCGGGCTGCGCACGAGATCGTTGCGCAGCGCCGTGATCCGCGCCGTCAGCGGCCCGACATCCTCGTTGCGCACCGGGATCAGCACCGCCGTCCTGCCCTCTGGAACCCACCCCTCGAGGCCGGCTCCGAGCTTCCGCGCCGGGCCGCGCAGAAAGCCGACGACCGCGGTCGCCGCGGAAAAGGCGATCCAGGCGATGTTGGGGAGGAAGAAGGCAAGCACCACCCCGTCGATCCACTGGAACCCATCCGCCAGCAAGCCCGCGACCATGGCCCAGCCGAGCCCGAGCAACGCCGCGGCGGTCAGCAGAAAGACCAGCACGCGGCGGCGATCGACGCCCTCGATCTGCGGCCCCCTCGCCCGCTGGGCCGGCGCATCCAGCGGCGACGCAGGCATCGCCAGCGGGGCTTCGGCCGGTAGAAACATGTCATCCGCCGTCCAGGCGGACGGCATCATAGCAGTCATTGCAGAACCTCGTCCTCTTCCCGGTCAGGCACCGGGACCACCGCACCGAAAGCTAGATCTTAATCAGCGGCTGTAAACGGACATGCTGCACCTGCGAATGGGGATCGGCACAAATTGGCCGATGAACCTACTGTTTTACAGTAGGAAATGGGGGCCACATGCGCGAAAATACGCCGTCGCGCAGCACAATGCCGTGATAGGACGCAGCTGCAACATGGGCGAGGATCAGCGCGATCAGGCCGAACTTCGCTGCGGCATGCACAGACTTGGCCGCCTCGGCGAGAGCGTCCGACCGGGGCACGAGCGGAGGGATGCCGAGCGCGTTGAGAAACTCGATCGGGAACCCCCCGGCGACGACACGGATATAGCCGCTGACCGCCATGACGAGAAGGAAGAGATAGAGCAGCGCGTGCACACCGGCGGCCATCCGCCGCTGCAGGGGCGAGACCGACGCCGGCAGCGGCGGCGGCTTGTGCGTCAGCCGCCACGCCAGCCGCAGCACCACGACCATGAACACCACCGGCCCCAGGCCCTTGTGCAGGATGAACAGACGGTCCTGCATCGGGCGCGGGATATCTTGTGTCATGATCAGCCCGGCCGGTATCATGATCACGACCAGGAGCAGTGTAATCCAGTGAAACGCCCGCGCGACCCGGTCGTAGCCCATGATCCACTCCCTGCCTGCAAGGCGCCAGGTTCCGGGCAGCCTAGCAGATCTCGCCGAGCGGGGCACCCTTCCGGGGCGCAGGCCGGCACGGCCGCCGCGGGCGCCACGCGCGCGGCCGTCGCGTTGGGGGCGGTGCTTGCCGCAATCCTGCTCGCCCTGCCGTTTCCGGCGCCCGCCGCGCCACTGACCGCGCTCGCGCTCTACGCGCTGGTGGCGGGCCTCGCCCGCGAACGTGCCGGCGTCTCGCATCCGAACCAGCGCTTCGGAGCCGCCAATACGGTCACGCTCGCGCGCGCCGCCGGCACCGCGCTGCTCGCCGCCTTCATCCTCGCGCCTTCGATGATCACCGGTGCCGCCGGCTGGCTGGCCGCCGCCGGCGCGGCGGTGCTCCTCGCCCTCGACGGCATCGACGGCTGGCTCGCCCGCCGCCAGGGACTGGCCTCCGGCTTCGGCGCCCGGTTCGACATGGAGGTCGACGCGCTCCTGATCCTCGTGCTTGCCGCGCTTGTGCTCGTGCTCGGCAAGGCCGGCCCCTGGGTGCTGGGCCTCGGGTTGATGCGCTACGCCTTCGTGCTGGCCGGGCTGATGGCACCCTCGCTCCGCGCCGAGCTGCCCCCGTCCTGGCGGCGCAAGGCCGTCTGCGTGCTGCAGATCGGGGCGCTGGCCGTCCTGCTCCTGCCCGGGCTGGCGCCGCCGTGGTCGAGTGCCATTGCCGCCAGCGCGCTCGTACTGCTCGCCTGGTCCTTCGCCGTGGACGTTCGCTGGCTCGTCCTGCGGGAGCGGCGGTGAGCGGCGGTGTCCGCACCTGGCTCGGCCTCGCCCGCTCGCTGGCGATCTACCGCAGCCGACCCTGGCGGCAGGCGCGGCTCACTGCCTTCTACGCCGGCATCCTGCGCCCGGGCGATCTCGCCTTCGACATCGGCGCCCATGTCGGCAACCGCAGTCGCGCGATGCTGGCCGCTGGCGCGCGCGTGGTCGCGCTCGAGCCGCAGCGGGCCTTTCACGCCTTCCTCGCCCGCGATCTGCCCGAGACCGTGACCCTTCTGCCGCTGGCCGCCGGCGCGCAGGAGGGCAGCGCCGATCTCGCCGTCTCGGCGCTCCACCCCACCGTCTCCTCGCTGGCGGCGGACTTTCCCGAGCGGATGCGCGAGGCGCCCGGATTTGGAGCGGTGCGCTGGGATGCGCGCGAGCGGGTCGAGGTCACCACCCTCGACGCGCTGATCGCCCGCTTCGGCCTGCCGCGCTTCGTCAAGATCGACGTCGAGGGCTTCGAGGCGGAGGTCCTCGCCGGCCTCTCGCACCCCGTCCCCTGGCTCGCCTTTGAATATCTGCCCGCCGATCTCGCCCGTGCCCACGCCTGCCTCGACCGGCTGGCCGCGCTCGGTCCCTACCGCTTCAACCTCGTCCCCGGCGAGGCGACCGCCTTCGCCCTTCCCGACTGGCAGGACGCCACTGCGATCTCCGCGGCGCTCACCGCCGCCGCGCGCTCGGGCCGCTCGGGCGATATCTACGCCCGCCTCCCGGATGGCTGATCGCGGCTGGACCCGCCGCTGGGCCGGCGTGGCGCTGGCGGTCCTCGTGCTGCATCTCGCCCTGATCCAGCCGAACCACCCCGCCGCCTTCGGCTGGGCCGCGCTGCGCTTCCTGCCGCACGAGCTGCCGCTCATCCTCCTGGCGCTGGCCACCCTGCCCCGCCGGGCGCGTCCGGCCCTGCGCGTGGCCATCACCGCCTTTCTCACGCTGATGGCCACGATCAAGCTCGCCGATCTCGCCGCCCATCTGGCCTATGGTCGCAGTTTCAACGCGATCTTCGACCTCCACCTGCTGCCGGCGGGCCGCGAACTGGCCGAGGGCGCGATCGGCCGCCCCGCCACCCTGGCGGTGATGCTCGGTGCCGGCGCCGGGCTCGCCGCACTGGCCGCGGCGCTCTGGTGGGCCACGGGGCGCATCGCCGCCCTCGCCCCGCCGCGCGCCACCGCACTCCTGCTGCTGCCGGCCGTGGCCCTGGTGGCCGCCGGCCTCGCCCGCCCGCCTGCACTGGCGCTGCCCGGCGAGCCCTTCACCCTGCGCCTCGCGATCGAGCACACGCGCGCGGGCATCCTCGCGCGCCGCAACCTCGCCGACTTCCGCGACGAGGCCGCCCGCGACGCCCATGCCGCCACACCCGCCGACGCCTTGATGGGCGCGCTGCGCGACCATGACGTGCTGATCCTCTTTGCCGAATCCTACGGCCGCACCGCGCTGGACAACCCGCGTTACGCCCCCACCATCCGCGCCACCCTCGCCGAGGCCGAAGCCGAGCTCGCCCGCGCCGGCCTCGCCGCCCGCTCGGCCTTCCTCGCCTCGCCCGTGGTCGGCGGGCAGAGCTGGCTCGCCCATGCCACCCTGCTCTCGGGCCTCGAGATCGACACCCAGGGCCGCTACCGCGCGCTGACCGCCAGCGCCCGCGCCACGCTTGTCTCCCTCGCCGGCCGCGCGGGCTGGCGCACGGCGGCCGTCATGCCCGCGATCACCCGCGCCTGGCCCGAAGCCGACTACTTCGGCTACGAGATCCTGCTCGACCGCGACCGCCTCGGCTACCGCGGCCTGCCGTTCAACTGGGTCACCATGCCCGACCAGTTCACCCTGGCCGCCTTCGAGCGCCAGCTCCTGGGCCCCGCCCCCCGCGCGCCGGTCTTCGCCGAGATCGCGCTCATCTCCTCGCACGCCCCCTGGACCCCGATCCCGCCCCGCCTGCCCTGGGAAGCGCTCGGCGACGGCCGGATCTTCGATCCCTACGCGACCGCCGGCGACCCGCCCGCGGTGGTCTGGCGCGACCAGGACCGGGTGCGCGACCAGTTCCGCCAGGCGCTCGCCTACACGCTCGCGACCGCGCTCGACTTCACCGCCCGGCGGGCCGACACGCCGGCGCTCACGCTTCTCCTCGGCGACCACCAGCCCGCGGCCTTCGTCAACGAGGGACACGGGGGGACGCAGGTGCCCGTGCACCTGATCGGGCCGCCCGATCTCATCGCGCGCACGCAAGCCTGGGGCTGGACGCCCGGCCTGCTTCCGGCGCCCGACGCGCCCGCCTGGCCGATGCAGGACCTCCGCGATCGCTTCCTCGACGCCTTCGCCGGCGCGCCCTGTGGCGAGCTCCCGCGCGAATCCCGGGGGCAGCCTTTACGGCCAAGCCCTTCATGCTAATCTTTCTGCCGTGACACGGGTGGCTGCCACGGCCCGGACGTGCCGCGAAGGGGAGGGAACATGCGCCCGGCCGAGGTTACCGACGACGTCTGGTCGCGGCTGCTCGCCCTGCATGCGGGCCGCGCCGCCGCCCCCGAGCACCACTGGTCGGCCCCCGAACGCGCGGCCTGGGACCTCTACGCACCCCTCCTCGGCACCGGCGAGCCCCGCCCCTTCCTCTTCGCCCAGGTCGGCCAGTCGCTCGACGGCCGCATCGCCACGGTCTCCGGCGACGCCACCGACGTCTCCGGCGAGGCGGGGCTGCGCCACCTCCATCGCTGCCGCGCCCTGGCGCAGGCGGTGCTCGTTGGCGTGCGCACGGCCCTTCTCGACGACCCGCGCCTGACCGTCCGCCTTGTGCCCGGCCTGCCCGAGGGCCCCGGCCCGGCCCGCGTCATCATCGACCCCCGCGGCCGGCTGCCCGACGATGCCCGCGCCCTGACCGACGACGGCGCCCGCCGGCTGGTGATCCAGGGCGTGCCGCGCGCGCGGCCGGCCGGCGTGGAGGTCGTTCAGCTTGCGATGGCCGAGGGCTGGATCCATCCCGCCGCCATCCGCGAGGCCCTGGCCGCCCGCGGCCTGCACCGGGTGCTGGTCGAGGGCGGCGGCGTCACCATCGCAGGCTTCCTCGAGGCGGGCCTCCTGCAGCGCCTGCATGTCGGGATCGCCCCGGTCATCATCGGCGCCGGCCCCTCGGGTCTGCGCACCGCGCCGATCGCGCGCCTCGCCGATGCGCTGCGTCCCGAAACCCACATCTACGGGCTGGGCGGCGAGGTCATGTTCGACTGCGCCCTCGCCCCCGAGGGCAGCGCCAGCAGATCCGTGTGCCCCACGATGCAGGCCGAGTCCCCGCTGGCCGCGCGCCGCGCCTGAGCCCAGGCGGCCGCGCCCGCGCACCCCATCTCCGCCGCAGCCGCCGCAATGCCGTCCACCAGCGCCTGTTCCAGCGCGGTGTGCTCGGGCTCCAGCCGCCAGACGCTGTCGCCCCGCCGCACGCCGTACCCCCGCCGCGAGAAGGCGGCCGCGGCAGCATCGGCCGCAGCCGGTCCGAGGGCAGGACCGAACCCCTTGTCGCGGCGCTGATGGAGGTTGAAAGAGCGCACGACCTCGCCATCCTCGGGCAACTCGCGCGTCCAGGACATCATCCCGTTGTAGATCAGCGAGGCATGAAACCCCGCGCCCGTCGCCACCACGCGCGCCGCCAGCGCCTCGATCCATTCGACCGAGACCAGGTCGAGCAGCGCCGAAGCCGTCACCAGCCGCGCGCCGTCCAGCGGAATGCCGGCGGGATCCGCCAGATCACACGCCACCACCTCTACCCCCGGCCCGCAGCGCTCTGCCGCGATCGCCAGCAGGCCGGCATCGTTGTCGATCAGCCGCCAGCGCAGGTCCGCCGGCGCCTGCGACGCGAACGCCCGCAGGCTCGCCCCCGTCCCGCAGCCGAGATCGACGGCCAGCGGCGCGGGCACCTCGCCGAGAAAGATCGCCGCCGAGCCGATGATCGAGATATCACGGCTCGCCGCATCCACCGGCTCGCGCAGATCGAGCCAGCCTGCATCAAACCCCATCTACCCGCCTCCCGCAGCATCGAGTGCCCCGGCCACCAGCCGCGCCGTGTCGCGCCATCCCGGCAGCTGCTGGCCCGCGGCCCAAGCCGCCTCGCCCGCCGCCCGCCGCCGCACCGGATCGTCCAGCAGCCCGGCGAGCGCGGCGGCGAAGTCCGCCACGTCGCCCGGCGCCACCAGCGCGCCGGCCGCCCGCGGCACCAGATCGGCGATGGCGCCCGCATCGCAGGCCACCACCGGCAGGCCCTGCGACAGCGCCTCGGCGAAGGCCATGCCGTAGCCCTCGTACTCCGAAGCGAGCGCAAAGACATCCGCCCCCGCCAGCGCCGCCCGCGGATCGGTGACGGCGCCTGCGATCTCCACCCGTCCCGACAGCCCCGCGTCCGTGACCTGCGCGCGCAGCGCCGCGACGCAGGCGGGATCGAGCCCGTCCGCCCCCACGATCCGCGCCCGCCAGGGCCGGTCTGCCACCTGCGCGAGCGCCGCGATCAGCACGTCATGGCGCTTGCGCGGCACCAGCGCCCCGATGCTCAGGATCAGCGGCGGATCGCCCGCCAGCGCCGCCCGCGGCGCAGGGTCGGTGCCCGGCGGCGCCACGGTGATCCGCTCCCGCGCCACCCCGAACCCCTCAACCAGCCGCGCGGCCGTCGCCGCGCTGGTGCAGACCACGCCCGCCACCTGCGCCAGCATCGCCCGCTCCGAGGCCAGCAGCCGCGCCCGATCCTCGGCGCCAAGCCCGCGCTCGTCGCCGAGCGGATGATGCACCAGCGCCACCACCCGCAGCCTTTGCGCGGCCTCGGCGATCTCCCCCGGCAACGCGCCCCCCGCCAGCCCGTCGACCAGCATGACCGCCCCGTGCGGCAGATCCGCGAAAGCCCGCGCCGCCGCCGCCCGCGCGGGCGCGTCCGGGAAGGGATACCCCCCCGCCAGCGCCAGGTGCCGCACCTCCCGGCCGAGGCCCTGCAGTTCAGCCATCACCCGGCGGTCATAGCCATAGCCGCCGGTCGGCGTATCCAGCGCGCCGGGGACCGCGAAATGCACGCCTGAACTTTTTTTGTTTAATTTCATCATCTTGGCATGCGTCACAAGTTGGGACGGCCCGGATGACTCACAGATCCGCCTCGTACCAGGCCCGCGCCGCATGGCTCTCGTGCAGCTGCACCCTGATCCGCCGCACCCGCCCGCCATCCTTCAGCCGCCCTTCAGCGACCGCGCCCGCCAGCGCGTCGAAGATGTGCCGGCAGAGGAACTCGGTGGTGGTGAACATGCCCGCGAACTCGGGCACCTCATCGAGGTTGCGATAGCGCAGAGGCCCCAGCGCCGCCCCCAGCGCCTCGATGGCCAGCCCGATGTCCACCACCAGCCCGTGCCGGTCCAGATCCTCGGTGAAGAAGGCCGCATCGACGACGAAGGTCGCCCCATGCATCCCCTGCGCCGGCCCGAAGACCTCCGCGGCCAGGCTGTGGGCGATCATGATATGGTCGCGGACCTCGACGGCAAACATGCGGCTCCCCTCCTCAGCGATACCGGATGACGTGGCAAAGCGTCCCCGGATCGTCAAGGATGGCGCCATAGCGCGCCTCCAGATCGGCGAAATCGCTCTCGCCCGAGATCAGCACATCCACCGCCGGATCCGCCAGCAGCCGCAGCGCCATCTCCAGCCGCCGCCGGTGCGTCCACCGCCCCCGCCGCGCCGCGGGCACCTGCCCCACCTGGCTGCCGATGATCCTGAGCCGCCGGCTGTGGAACGCGCCCCCCAGCGGCACCGCCACCGCCCGGTCCCCGTACCAGCTCGCCTCGACCACCGTCGCCTCGTCGCCCGCGCAGTCCAGCGCCGTCGCCAGCCCCGCCGCGCTGGCGCTGGCATGGACCACCAGATCGCAGCCCTGTGGCGCATCGCCGGGCGCCGCGAAGCCCACCCCCAGCGCCGCCGCCAGCGCCGCCCGGTCGGGGTTCACGTCGACCAGCGTCACCTCCGCCCCCGGCAGCCGCCCACAAAGCCAGGCCGTGAGGCAACCGACCACGCCGCCACCCACCACCGCAATCCGGTCCCCGGGCGCGGCCGCCCCGTCCCAGACCACGTTCAGCGCCGTCTCCATATTGGCCGCCAGCACCGCCCGCCGGCTCGGCACCCCTTCGGGCACCGGCACCGCCATGCCCTCGGGCGCGGCGAAAAGATCCTGATGCGGATGCAGCACGAAGACCCGCCGGCCCTCTGGCGTCCGCCCCACCGCCGCATAGCCGTACTTTACCGGAAACGGGAAATCGCCCGCCTGCAGCGGCGCGCGCATCCGCGCCCGCTCGCCCTCGGGCACGCCGCCGCGCAGCACCAGCGCCTCGGTCCCGCGGCTGATCCCGGAGGCCTCGGTCTCGACCAGCACCATGCCCGGTCCCGCCGACACCTCCTCCTCGCGCAGCTCCGCCCGCCCCGGACCGACGACCCAGAGCGCGCGGGCCTTCATCCCGCCAGCCGCTCGCGCAGTTCCTCCAGCCGCAGCCACTCCTCCTCCGCCGCCGCCAGCGCCGTCTGCCGCGTAGCGAGCGCCTCCGAGGCCTGCGCGAACTTCGCCGGCGCCCGCGCATAGAGGTCCGGGTCGGCCAGCAGCCCCTCCAGCTTGCCGATCTCGGCGCCCAGCCGGTCCATCTCGGCCGGCAGCTCGCCCAGCCGGTGCTGGTCGCGGAAGCTCATACGCTCGCGCGATGGCTTCTCCCGCGCGGCCCCCCCGCCCGCCGCCGGCTTCGCCCGCGCGACCGGCTCCGCCACCTCGCCCCGCTGCACCAGATAGTCGCTCCAGCCGCCGGCATAGATCGTCCAGCGTCCGTCGCCCGCCGGGGCCACCGTCGTCGTCGCCACCCGGTCGATGAAGTCGCGGTCATGGCTGACCACCAGCACCGTGCCGGGATAATCCGCCACCAGCTCTTCCAGCAGGTCGAGCGTCTCCACGTCGAGATCGTTGGTCGGCTCGTCGAGCACCAGCAGGTTCGTCTCCCGCGCCATCAGCCGCGCCAGCAGCAGCCGCGCCTTCTCGCCGCCCGAAAGGGCCGAGACCGGCCCGCGCGCCTGCCCCTCGTCGAAGAGGAATTCCTTCAGATAGCCCACGACGTGCTTCGGCCGGCCGCGCACCATCACCTGGTCGCCCCGGCCCGGGGCGCCGATCCCGTCGACGCCGGTCAACGTCTCCCAAAGGCTCGCATCCGGGTCGAGCGCCGTCCGGTTCTGGTCGAAGACCGCCGGCACCAGCCCGGTGCCCATCCGCACCGTCCCTGCGTCCGGCGCCATCTCCCCGGTCAGCAGCTTCAGGAGCGTGGTCTTGCCCGCCCCGTTCGGCCCCACGAAGGCCACCCGCTCGCCGCGCCCGATCCGGATCGAGAAGTCTCGCACCACCAACCGATCGCCGAAGGCCTTCGAGATCCCCTCCGCCTCCGCGACCAGCTTGCCCGACGTCGGCCCTCCGGCCAGGTCCATCTTGGCCACGCCCGTCCGCACGATCTGCGCCCGCCGCTCGGCGCGCAGCTCCGCCAGCCGCCGGACGCGCCCCTGGTTGCGCTTGCGCCGCGCCGAGATCCCCTCGACCGCCCAGCGCCCCTCGGCCTTGATCAGCCGGTCCATCTTGTGGCGCGCCGCCTCCTCCTCCTCGAAGACCTTGTCGCGCCAGTCCTCGAAGGCGGCGAAGCCACGGTCGAGCATCCGCATCTCGCCCCGGTCGAGCCAGAGGATGCGGTTGCTGACCGCGCGCAGGAAGGCCCGGTCATGGCTGACGGTCACGCAGGCCGCCCGGCTCTCGGCCAGATAGGCCTCGAGCCAGGCGATCGCCTCGATGTCGAGATGGTTCGTCGGCTCGTCGAGCAGCATCAGCTCGGGTTCGGCCGCGATCAGCCGCGCCAGCGCCGCCCGCCGCCGCTCGCCCCCCGAGGCGCTGCCGGGCGCGAGGCCGAGGTCGAGCTTCACCCCCTCCGCCGCCATCTCCGCCCGCCAGCCATCGTCCGGCCCAAGCCCCGCAGCCACGAACTCGCCGAGCGTCGCAAAGCCGGTGAAATCGGGATCCTGCGCCATGTATCCGACGCGCGCGCCCGGCTGCAGGAAGCGCGTTCCGGAATCCGGCGCGACCGTGCCCGCGATCAGCTTCAGGAGCGTCGATTTGCCCGCCCCGTTGCGGCCCACCAGGGCGATGCGCTCGCCCGGCCGGATCGACAGGGTCACGCCATCGATCAGGGGGGCGCTGCCGAAACCGAGGCGCAGATCGGACAGGGTCAGGACGGGTGGTTCGGCCATGGGCCGAGCGCCTACGCCGGCCCCGCGCTTGCGTCAAGCCGAGCGCCGGCGCCCGCGCCGCGGGCGAACCGCCCCGGCGGCACGCCCTGGTGCCGCCTGAAGGCCATGGCGAACGTCGTCGCCGAGCCGTAGCCGACGCGCCGGGCCACCTCGTCGAGCGCGATCCCGCCACCGCGCAGCAGATCCCGCGCCAGCGCCATCCGCCAGGACAGGAGGTACTCCACCGGTCCCAGGCCGACCGTGCGCGCGAACCGCTCGTAGAAGGCCGAGCGCGACATGCCTGCCGCGGCCGCCAGCGCCGCTGCCGTCCAGCCGCGCTCGGGCGCCGCGTGGATGGCGCGCAGCGCCGCGGCGACACGCGCATCCGCCAGCCCGCGCAGCAACCCGGCCGGCGCATCGCGGCCGGGCACCGCCCGCAGCGCCTCGATCAGCAGGATCTCGACCAGCCGCGTCAGGATCAACTCGCGTCCGTCGGCCTCCCCCGACGCCTCCGCGCCGACCATCTCGACCAGAAGCGTCAGCCGCCGCGCCCCGCGCAGATGGATCATCGCCGGCAGGAGCGAGACCAGCAGCCCCGCATCCGGGGCATCGAAGATGAAGTAGCCGCCGAACATCTCCGCCTCCGCCGGGCCGTCCTGGCGCCCGTGCCGAACCGCGCGACCGGCTGCGGAAGCGGTCATGGGATCGATCCTCCGCGGCGCCACCGGCTCAAAGCCCGACAGGGTGAAGGCGGGCGTTGCCGGCAGAAGGACGAAATCGCCCTCCTCCAGCGTCACCGGCGCCTCGCCCTCGACGGCCAGACGGCAACGCCCATGGATCATGGCACAGAAGCCGGGATGACCGAATTCGGAGTAGCGCACGCCCCAGGCACCCGCGCCGCTGATCCCCTTGGAGAAGACCGCGCGCGGACGCAGCAGGGTGATGATCTGGGCCAGGGGATCGGACATTTCCGGACGATCGCTTGTGAATCCCGGACGAGTATCCGGCGAATGTCCGATCGAGCCACGTTATCTCACGGGCGTCAACCCAGATCGAAAGGAGATACGACATGCCGACCGTCCTCATCACCGGTACATCCTCGGGCTACGGGCTCGAGACCGCCCGCCACTTCCACGACCGCGGCTGGAGCGTCATCGCCACGATGCGCAATCCCCGCCCCGGTCTCCTGCCCGCCTCGTCGCGCCTGCGCCTGCTCGCCCTCGACGTGACCAGCGCCGAGAGCATCGCCGCTGCCATCGCCGCCGCGGGCCCGATCGACGTGCTGGTGAACAATGCCGGGATCGGCGTCGTCGGGGCCTTCGAGGCAACGCCGATGGACCATGTGCGCAAGGTGTTCGAGACCAATACCTTCGGCACCATGGCCATGGTCCAGGCGGTGATCCCCGGGATGCGCGCCCGCCGCGCCGGCGTGATCGTCAACGTCACCTCCAGCGTGACGCTGGCCCCGATGCCGCTCGCCGCCGCCTACACCGCCAGCAAGCAGGCGATCGAGGGCTTCACCGGCTCGCTCGCGCATGAGCTGGCCGCCTTCGGCATCCGCGCCAGGCTGGTCGAGCCCGGCTATGCGCCGACCACGCGCTTCGCCGCCAATACCGACATCCCGGTCGGCGATCTCATCCCGGAGGCCTATGCCGATTTCGCCGGCCCGATCTTTGCCGGGTTCGCCAGCCCGCCGCTCACCACCCGCGAGAGCGATGTGGCCGAGGCGGTCTGGGCGGCTGCGAACGACGGCACGACCCGCCTGCGCTACCCCGCCGGCCGGGACGCCATCGCCCTCGCCGCTGCCTGACCTTCGCTTACCGGGGCACGCCCCTCTTCCGGCCAGAAACCTGGAGAGCAGTGCCTGGGGTGCGGGGGCGGCGAGCGCCCTGCCGGCGCAGGCCCGCAGGCCTGCGCCCAGCAAAAAATGCGCTCACCAGGGCGCCCAATGGGCGCCTGCCTCCTCCCGGACCGACTGCCGTTAACGGCTCTATCCCGAGCATTCTTGTCTACATACGCATTCCATACGCGTTCCATATGCTTTCCATACGCGGCGGAACCGCGTTAACCCCCGGCCCTGACCGCCCGCCCTTGCCCCCGCCCCCGGCGCGGCACTACCGTCGGCGGACTGCCGCCCGGAGCCTGCCCGCATGATCCCCCTCTCGCCCCGCATCGCCGCCACCAACCCCTCGCCCATCGTCGAGGCGCACCGCTGGATCGCCGGGGCGAGCTTTCCGCCCGAGCGCCCGCTCCTGAACCTCAGCCAGGCCGCCCCGGTCGAGCCGCCGCCCGCCGCCCTGCGCGAGGCCATGGCCGAGCTGATCTTGAACGTTCCCGCCACCCATCTCTACGGCCCGGTGCTCGGCCTGCCCGCGCTGCGCGAGGCGATAGCGGCCCGCTGGAGCGTCGACTACGGCGGCGAGATCCGCGCCGCAGACGTGGGCATCACAGCCGGCTGCAACGAGGCCTTCTGCGCGATGATGGCCACGCTTGCCGGCCCGGGCGACGCGGTGATGCTGCCCGCGCCCTGGTACTTCAATCACAAGATGTGGCTCGACATGGCCGGCATCGCCGCCGTGCCGCTTCCCTGCGGCCCGGACATGACCCCGGACCTCGATGCGGCCCGCGCCAGAATGTCGCCCGATATCAAGGCGATCGTGCTGGTCACGCCGAACAACCCGACCGGCGCCGAGTATCCCGCCGACCTCCTCGTCGCCTTCGCCCAGCTGGCACGCGATCATGGAGCGGCGCTGATCGTCGACGAGACCTACCGCGACTTCCATTCGGTCGACACCCGCCCGCACGCGCTCTTTGCCGATCCCGAATGGCGCGACGTGCTGATCCACCTCTATTCCTTCTCCAAGGCCTTCCGCCTGACCGGCCACCGGGTGGGGGCGATGATCACCTCGCCCGCGCGGCTCGCCGAGGCGGAGAAGTTCCTCGACACGGTCACCATCTGCGCACCCCAGCTCGGCCAGCGCGCGGCGCTCTGGGGGCTCGAGAACCTCTCGGACTGGGTCGCTTCCGAGCGGCTCGAAATCCTCCGCCGCCGCGATGCCGCCCGGGCCGCGATCGACGCCGCGCCCGGCTGGCGCCTGCTCGGCTGCGGCGCCTATTTCGCCTATGCCGAGCATCTCTACGACATGACCTCGGACGCCCTCGCCCGCGACCTCGTGCGCGAGCAGTCGATCCTGATGCTCCCCGGCCGCATGTTCGCGCCCACCCGCGCCGAGGGCGGCGACGGGGCGGCCGAGCGGCAGTTCCGCATCGCCTTCGCCAACGTGGACTCAGGCGGCCTTGCCGAGCTCGGCCGCCGCCTCGCCGCCCATGACGCTGCCCTTGCCACCCCGGCGGGCAGCACGTAGAACCACGGCCGGTTGCCTTCCGGGATCCCAGATGCTCAAACTCTTCAGGGCCACACGGTCGAACGTCCTTGTCTGGATCCTGATGGGTCTGCTGATCATCGGCCTGGCCGGGTTCGGTATCAGCATCGGCGGCGGTCTCGGCAGCCGCAACGTGGCGAATGTCGGCGACCGCGGCGTGAACGTCGACGACTTCAACCGCGCGATGGGCCAGGAGCTGAACTCCCTCGCCAGCCAGCTCGGCCGCAACGTGCCGATGAGCGAGGCCCGCCAGTTCGGCATCGACCGCATGATCCTGACCCGCCTGGTCAATGACGCGGCCCTCGACGACGAGGCCATGCGCCTCGGCATCTCCGCCGGCGACGATACCGTGCGCGAGCAGATCATGCGCTCGCAGGCCTTCCAGGGCATCAACGGCCAGTTCGACCGCAACACCTACACCTACGCGCTCCAGCGCCTCGGCCTTACGCCCGCCGCCTTCGAGGACATGCTGCGCCGCGAGGCTGCGCGCGGGCTGATCACCGCGGCGGTGCAGTCCACGACCCAGATGCCCGACACGCTGGGCCTGACGCTGCTCAGCCATCTCGGCGAGACCCGCGGCTTCGAGTGGATCCGCCTCGATGCGGGGCTCCTGCCCGAGCCGATCCCCGCGCCCACCGAGGCAGACCTGACCACCTGGCACGAGGCCAATGCCGAGCTCTATGCGCGGCCCGAAACCCAGGTCATCACCTATGCCGCCGCTCGCCCGGCCGAGCTGGCCGCGACGATCGACATCCCCGAAGACGAGGTCCGCGCGGCCTACGACGCCGACACCACCCGCTTCCACACGCCCGAGCGCCGCATCCTCGACCGCATCGGTTTCTCCTCGCAGGAGGCTGCGGCCGCGGCCCGGGCGCGGCTCGATGGTGGCGAGATCGACTTCGACGCGCTCGCGGCCGAGCGCGGCCTCTCGCCCGCCGAGATCGACCAGGGATCCGTCGCGGGCACGTCCCTGTCGCCCGAGGCGCGCGAGGCGGTCTTCGGCCATGCGGGCCCCGGCATCGTCGGTCCCGTCCGCACCGCGCTCGGCCCCTCGATCTTCCGCATCAATGCCGTGCTCGGCGCGCGCACCACGCCGTTCGAGGAGGCGCGCGCGGCCATCGCCGCCGACCTGGCCCTCCAGGAGGCGCACGACCGGATCTCGGCCGAGACGGCGCTGATCGACGACCTGATCGCCGGCGGGGCGTCGCTCGAGGAGATCGCGGCCGACACCGTGATGGAGCTCGGAACGGTCGAGCTGAACGCTGATACCTCCGAGGGCATCGGGACCGACCCTTCCTTCCAGGAGCTCGCGGGCACGGCACGCGAGGGCGAGGAGAGCGACCTCGCCGAACTGGAAAGCGGCGGCCTCGTCGCCCTGCGCATCGAGCGCATCGAGCCGGCGATGGTCCTGCCCCTCGACGCCGTGCGCGACCGCGTCGCCGCCGACTGGACCGCCGCGCGCACCGCCGAGGCGCTGACCGCTCTCGCCGAGGAGCACCGCACCGCGCTCGACCAGGCGAGCCCCGGCCTCGGCGCGCTGGCCGACGACCTGTCCCGGCCGCTGCAGACCGTGGCCCCGGTCGCGCGCAATGCGCCTCCCGCTGGCATCCCCGTGGGGCTCTTCGCCGACCTCTTCGAAGCGGCGCCCGGCGAGGTGCTGGTCGAACGCGACGGTGATGGGGCGATCCTCGTCCGGCTGACCGAGATCGTGCCCTTCGACGCCGCAGCGGCAGAAAGTGCTGCGATCCTCGAACAGTTGCGCGGCCAGTTCGCCGGTCAGGCCGCCGGCGACCTGCTGACCCTCTACATCGGGGCCCTGCGCAACCAGGCCGGCGTCTCCGTCAACGAGAGCCTGCTCGAAACAGCCCTCGCCCAGTTCCCGTGAGAACACCCGCATGAAGCTGGAACCAGGCTTCGACGCCTTCGCCGAGGGCTTTGCCGCCGGCCGCAACCAGGTCGTCTGGACGCGGCTGGTCGCCGATCTCGACACACCGGTCGCGCTGATGCTGAAGCTGACCGAGGCGCGGGCCGACAGCTTCCTGCTCGAAAGCGTCACCGGCGGCGAGGTCCGCGGGCGCTATTCATTCATGGGCATGAAGCCCGATCTGATCTGGCAGTGCCACGGGACCACGGCGCGGCTGAACCGCTCCGCCCGCTTCGACCCCGAGGCCTGGGAGGACGAGGCGGCCGCGCCGCTCGAGTCCCTGCGCGCGCTGATTGCCGAGAGCCGGATCGACCTGCCGCCCGAGCTGCCCCCGATGTCGTCCGGGCTCTTCGGCTATCTGGGCTACGACATGGTGCGGCTGGTCGAGCGCCTGCCTGACGTCAACCCCGACCCGCTGGGCCTGCCCGACGCGGTGATGCTGCGCCCCTCGGTCGTGCTGGTCGTCGACGGGGTGAAGGGCGAGGTCACCGTCATCAGCCCTGTCTGGGCCAATTCCGGCCTCAGCCCCCGCGCGGCTTACGCCCAGGCGGCCGAGCGGGTGATGGACGCCGTGCGCGACCTCGACCGGACGCCCGCCATGGCCTCGCGCGACCTCGGCCCGGATCACGCGCTACCGCCGCCGGTATCCAACACGGCGCATGACGACTATCTGGCGATGGTCGAGAAGGCCAAGGACTACATCCGTGCCGGCGTCATCTTCCAGGTCGTCCCCTCCCAGCGCTGGGCGCAGCCCTTCGACCTGCC
>CAYLHK010000044.1:19624-22649 GCA_964383295.1 uncultured Rhodovulum sp. | reverse complement strand
AGCAGGACGAGTTCGCGCTCGCCAGCCAGAACAAGGCCGAGGCAGCGCAGAAGGCCGGCAAGTTCGACGAGGAAATCGCCCCCTTCACGGTCAAGTCCCGCAAGGGCGAGACCGTCGTCGACAAGGACGAATACATCCGCCACGGCGCCACCATAGAAGCGATGCAGAAGCTCAAGCCCGCCTTCTCCAAGGACGGCACCGTCACCGCGGCCAATGCCAGCGGCATCAACGACGGCGCGGCGGTGGCCCTGCTGATGAGCGCGGCCGAGGCGGAGAAGCGCGGCATCGAGCCGCTGGCGCGGATCGTCTCCTATGCCACCGCCGGCGTCGATCCCTCGATCATGGGCATCGGCCCGATCCCGGCCAGCCGCCGCGCGCTGGAGAAGGCCGGCTGGAAGGTCGCCGACCTCGATCTCGTCGAGGCGAACGAGGCCTTCGCGGCCCAGGCCCTTGCGGTCAACAAGGACATGGGCTGGGATCCGGCCATCGTGAACGTCAACGGCGGCGCCATCGCCATCGGCCATCCGATCGGTGCCTCGGGCGCGCGCGTTCTCAACACGCTGCTCTTCGAGATGAAGCGCCGCGGCGCGAAGAAGGGCCTTGCCACGCTCTGCATCGGCGGGGGCATGGGTGTGGCCATGTGCGTCGCGCGCGACTGACGCGGCGGTCGGTCTATTGATCCAAGGCAAGGGCGGCCAGGCGCCGCCCGCCTAGAAGAAAAATGACAGACAACGGGGAAGGAAACACGATGGGACGGGTTGCACTGGTTACCGGCGGTTCGCGCGGCATCGGCGAGGCCATCTCGAAGGGATTGAAGGACGCCGGGTACACCGTCGCGGCAAACTACGCCGGCAACGACGAGGCGGCGGCGAAGTTCACCGCCGAGACCGGCATCAAGACCTACAAATGGTCGGTGGCCGACTATGACGCCTGCAAGGCGGGCATCGCCCAGGTCGAGGCCGACTTCGGCCCGGTCGAGGTGCTGGTCAATAACGCCGGCATCACCCGGGACGCGATGTTCCACAAGATGACCCCGCAGCAGTGGAAAGAGGTCATCGACACCAACCTCTCGGGCGTCTTCAACATGACCCACCCCGTCTGGGGCGGCATGCGCGACCGCAAGTTCGGTCGGATCGTCAACATCTCCTCGGTCAACGGCCAGAAGGGCCAAGCGGGCCAGGCGAACTATTCCGCTGCCAAGGCCGGCGACATCGGCTTCACCCGGGCGCTGGCCCAGGAAGGCGCGCGCGCCGGGATCACCGTGAACGTGATCGCGCCGGGTTATATCGCCACCGAGATGGTGAAGGCGATCGACGAGAAGGTTCTGAACGAGCGCATCATCCCGCAGATCCCGGTCGGCCGCCTCGGCGAGCCCGAGGAGATCGCGCGGATCGTGGTGTTCCTCGCTTCGGATGATGCCGGGTTCATCACCGGCTCGACCATCTCGGCGAACGGGGCGCAGTTCTTCTCCTAGCCTTCGTATCCGGTCGCGGAGGGACCCCGCCCGGCGTGGCAACGCGCCGGCGGGACCGCAAGCGCCCGCGCCGCCGCTGAACGGCATATCACGTGCCGCCGACGGATGTTACGGGCTTGAGGCGGCGCGGCGGAGTCGGTAACAGGAGGACGCGCGGCCGGGGACAGAACCGGCACGAACGTGATATCTGGAGGCAACCATGGCCGAGGCAGCCGCCCACGCTCACGAGGAGCACGGGCATCCGGGGTTCTTCACCCGCTGGTTCATGTCGACGAACCACAAGGACATCGGAATCCTGTACCTGGTGACGGCGGCGATTGTCGGCTTCATCGCGGTCGCCTTCACCATGTACATGCGGCTCGAGCTCATGGAGCCGGGCGTCCAGTACATGCTGATCGACGGCAATCCCAACCCGCATCTGTGGAACGTCCTCGTCACCGGCCACGGTGTGCTGATGATGTTCTTCGTGGTGATTCCGGCGCTGTTCGGCGGCTTCGGCAACTATTTCATGCCGCTGATGATCGGCGCGCCCGACATGGCGTTCCCGCGGCTGAACAACCTCAGCTACTGGCTCTATGTCGCCGGCGCCTCGCTCGCCGTGCTGTCGGTCTTCACGCCCGGCGGCAACGGCCTGTCGGGAACCGGCGTCGGCTGGGTGCTCTATCCGCCGCTGTCGACGACCGAGACCGGCATGTCGATGGACCTCGCGATCTTCGCGGTGCATCTGTCGGGCGCCTCGTCGATTCTCGGCGCGATCAACATCATCACCACTTTCCTGAACATGCGCGCGCCCGGCATGACGCTGCACAAGGTGCCGCTCTTCCCGTGGTCGGTGGTGGTCACCGCCTTCATGATCCTGCTGGCCCTGCCGGTGCTGGCCGGCGCCATCACCATGCTGCTGACCGACCGCAACTTCGGCACCACCTTCTTCGACCCGGCCGGCGGCGGCGACCCGGTGCTCTACCAGCACATCCTGTGGTTCTTCGGACACCCCGAGGTCTACATCATCATCGTGCCGGGCTTCGGCATCGTCAGCCACGTGATCTCGACCTTCGCGCGCAAGCCGATCTTCGGCTATCTGCCGATGGTCTATGCGATGATCGCGATCGCCGCGCTCGGCTTCGTGGTCTGGGCGCACCACATGTACACGGTGGGCCTGTCGCTGACCCAGCAGAGCTACTTCATGCTGGCGACCATGGTCATCGCCGTGCCGACCGGCATCAAGATCTTCAGCTGGATCGCCACGATGTGGGGCGGCTCGGTCGAGTTCAAAACGCCGATGCTCTGGGCGATGGGCTTCCTATTCCTGTTCACCGTCGGCGGCGTGACCGGCATCGTGCTCAGCCAGGCGCCGCTCGACCGTGCCTATCACGACACCTACTACGTGGTGGCGCATTTCCACTACGTGATGAGCCTCGGTGCGATCTTCTGCATCTTCGCCGGCGTCTACTACTGGTTCGCCAAGGTCACCGGGCGGCAGTATCCGGAATGGGCCGGCAAGCTGCACTTCTGGATGATGTTCATCGGTGCGAACCTGACCTTCTTCCCGCA
>CAYLHK010000044.1:0-19614 GCA_964383295.1 uncultured Rhodovulum sp. | reverse complement strand
CCCGCAGCACTTCCTCGGCCGTCAGGGCATGCCGCGGCGCTACATCGACTATCCCGAGCAGTTCGCACTCTGGAACTACGTCTCGTCCTGGGGCGCCTTCCTCTCGGGCTTCTCGCTGCTCTTCTTCTTCGGCGTGGTCTGGTACACGCTGCGCCATGGCCAGCGGGTGACCGATCCCCAGTACTGGGGGCCGCAGCCCGACGCGACGCTGGAGTGGACGCTGCCGAACCCGCCGCCCGAGCACACGTTCGAGGTCCTTCCCACCCGCGAGATGTGGGAGCATCGCGGCGGCGGCGGGCATCACTGAACAGATTGACCGATCGGAAATTGGGCCGGGCCGCAGAATATGCGGCCCGGCCTCTTCCTTTCGACCGGCGCATGACAAGCCTCCGGCCAGCACCTATAGTCCGCCGCGATCCAGGGCCAGCGGGTGCCGAAGGGCGCTCCTGGCTCGTCTGCCTGCCAAGAGGATTTCCATGTCGAGACTGTTTCCCGCCGTCATCGCCCTGATCATTGCGACCAGCCCTGCCGCTCGTGCGGACGAATTCACCGACGTCGTGGAAGGGGCGCTCGAGGCCTACCGCGCAGGTGACATCACCATCGCGCAGGAAGAGCTCGACTATGCGATGACGCTGCTGCGCGAGATGAAGTCCTCGAGCCTCGCGAACTATCTCCCGGAGGCGCCAGCCGGCTGGACGCGGGAGGATTCGGAGGCGCAGAGCGGCGGCTTCGGCATGGCGATGCTGGGCGGCGGGACCACGGCGGCGGCCACATACCGCCGCGGCGGCGAGGAAGCGACGATCACGCTCGTCGCCAATTCGCCGATGGTCGCCGGCATGGGCGCCATGATCTCCGGCATGGGTGCGATCTCGGGGGGGCGGCCACTGAGGATCCAGCGGGTCCAGTTCGCCAACAACGACGGCGAGATGCAGGGCGTCATCGACAACCGGGTGCTGGTCACCGTCGGCGGCAGTGCGAGCGTCGAGGACAAGACGGCGCTGCTCGAGGCGATGGACTTCCGCGCGCTCGGCGCGTTCTGAGCGTTCAGAGGAGCTGCTCGAGCACCAGGAGCCAGCCCGATACCGTCAGCACGCAGGCGGCGGTCGAGACCAGGACGCCCGCCGCCGCCTCCGACGGGGCGCGCCCGTACATGCTCGCGAAGATGTAGGCATTGACGCCCGGCGCCACTGACGCGCCGATGACGGCCGCGCGCAGGAAGGGATCGCCGAGGTCGAAGACCAGCGTGCCGAGAATCAGCACGATCGTCGGATGCACCACCAGCGACAGAAGGCCGATCGTCGCCGCGCCGCCCAGCGACGCCCGGAGCGCATAGCGGCTCAGCACGCCCCCGAGCCCGAAAAGCGCGGCCGGAATGCCCGCATCGGCGAGCATGTCGACGGCGATGCTCAGCGTCTGCGGCTGCGGAATGCCGGCGAGATTGACGAGGAAGCCCAGCCCGAGGCCGATCATCAGCCCATTGCTGAACACCGCCCGCCCGGCAACGCCCAGCGTTGCGGCGGGCCCCCGTCCGTCCGCCCGCGTGAACTCCATCACCGTGATGCCGAGGATGTAGCAGAACGGCGCATGGATCGAGACGATGGCGAACATCGCGGCGATCTCCTCCGGCCCAAAGGCGCGTTCGATGATCGGCAGGCCGAGCAGCACCGTGTTGGAGAACATCGCCGCGAAGCCGATCGCCACCGCCTCGCCCGGGCGCCGGTGGAAAACCCGGCGCGCGATCAGCATGCCGATCAGAAAGACCGCGACCACGCCGATGTAGAACGAGGCCAGGAGACCCGGGTTGAAGGCGGCACCGAGATCGAGCCGCGATATGCCGCGGAACAGCACGCAGGGAATGGCGAAGCGCTGCGAGAAGAGCATGAGCCCGTCGACCGCCGCGGGCGTGAAGATCTTCGTGCGCGCGGCCGCATAGCCCGCCGCGATCACCAGGAACACGGGCAGGACCACCGAAAGGATCTCGAGGATCACAGGGTGATGTCCAGGATCAGACCGTCGTGGGCAGGAATCACGTTGGCCGGCACCTCGCCGGCCAGCGTCGCATAGTCCAGATCGTTGTGCAGGTTGGTCAGCACCCCCCGCCGCGGCGCCGCCCGCGCGATCCATTCGAGGCTGCGGGCCAGATGGGCATGCGTCGGATGCGGCCGGTAGCGGAGCGCATCGAGGACCCAGGTCTCGAGACCGTCGAGCATCGGCCAGGCCTCGTCGGGGATGTCGGACACGTCGGGCAGATAGGCGAGGCCCCCGACCCGGAAGCCGAGCGCATCGATTCGGCCGTGGCGGACTCGGAACGGAAGGAAGGGAATCACCCCGCCCGCACCGCTGATTTCGAACGCCCCCTCGATCGCGTTGAGCTCGAGGATCGGCGGGTAGGCACTGTTCGGCGGCTGCACGAAGACATAGCCGAAACGGGTGATGAGCGTGTCGGCCGTGTCCGCATCGGCCCAGACCGGCAGGTGGCTGCCGCGGTTCATCACCACCGTGCGCAGGTCGTCGATCCCGTGCACATGGTCGGCATGGGCATGGGTGTAGACCACCGCGTCGAGGGTGCCGACGCCCGCATCGAGCAGCTGCATGCGCAGGTCGGGCGAGGTGTCGATCAGGACGCGGGTGGTGCCCGCCTCCGAGATCCGCTCGATCAGCAGCGAGCAGCGGCGGCGACGGTTGTGCGGATCGGTGGGATCGCAGGCACCCCATTCGTTGCCGATGCGCGGCACCCCGCCCGACGAGCCGCAGCCGAGGATGATCGCGCGCAGCTGCGCCATCACGCGCGCGTCCAGGCGGCAGCCTTGGCGAAGAGCCGGTCGAAATTGGCCGAGGTCTGCGCCGCGAAGGCGGGATAGTCCATGTCGTAAAGTCCCGCCATCGCGCGCGCCGTCTCGGCGACATAGGCGGGCTCGTTGCGCCGGCCGCGATGGGGAAGGGGGGCGAGATAGGGGCTATCCGTCTCGACCAGGATGCGCTCGACCGGCGCCGCGGCGAAGATCTCGCGCAGATCGCCCGCGCTGCGGAAGGTCGCGATCCCGGAGATCGAGAGGTAGAAGCCGAGACCGAGCGCCGTCTCTGCCAGCGCCCTCCCGGCAGTGAAGCAGTGCATCACGCAGGCAAACGCCCCCGCCCCATGCTCCTCGCTCAGGATGCGCGCGATATCTTCGTCCGCGTCGCGGGCATGAATGATGAGCGGCAGGCCCGTCTGCCGCGCCGCCTCGCAATGCAGGCGTAGGCTCTCGGCCTGCGCCGCCGCGCTCTCGGCCGTGTAATGGTAGTCGAGCCCGGTCTCGCCGATGCCGACCATCTTCGGATGGGCGGCGAGCGCCACCAGCTCCTCGATCCGTGCCATCGGCTCCTCGGCCACCTGCATCGGATGGGTGCCGGCGGCATAGAAGACGCCGTCATGCGCCTCGGCGATGGCCCGCACCCGAGGCTCATGACGCAGCCGGGTGCAGATCGTGACCATCCGCATCACGCCGGCCTCGGCGGCGCGGGCAACGATGGCGTCCACCTCACCCTCGAAATCGGGGAAGTCGAGGTGGCAATGGCTGTCGACGAGGCTGGGGAGGGACATGCAGGTGCCGGGATGGGGTTCAGGCGGCGGTCAGGTCGCGCGCTCGGGCGGCCGCCGCGTCGATCCGCAGGAACGTATCGAGGATCACCTGTCCGGGGTCAAGGTTGAGCGCACGCGCCCGCTCGGCCCGCCCGACCAGTTCGGGTACCGCCTCGGCCCAGATCGGCGCCTGCACCGGATGATGCGCGAGCCTGCCCATCAGCGCGGCCTCCTCCGCCGACACCGGCTCCGGCCGGGCGCCCGCCGCCGCAAGCGCCAGGCGCGAAAGGGCGGTTCGCAACAGGTCGAGTGCCAGCACCCCCCGCACCGCCGCATCCCGCCCGCCAAGGCTGTCGGCCAGCCGCAGCAGCCGCGTGCGCTCCATCGGGGGCGCGGGCTGCATCAGCTCGATGATCTCGCGGTAGAGCTCCAGCCCCTCGCCGGCGCCGAGATCGAGCGCCGCACCCACCGAGCCCCGCGCCAGCGCCGCCAGCATGGCTGCATCCTCAGGCGCGGGCTCCGCGCCGATCGCCGCCAGTGCCCGGGCGAGATCGGGCGCGCCGAGCGGGCGGCAGGCCAACTCGCGGCAGCGCGAGCGGATCGTCGGCAGGAGCCGCGCCGGCTGATGGCAGACGAGCAGCAGCATGGCGCGCTCGGGCGGCTCCTCGAGGATCTTCAGGAGCGCGTTCGCGGCCTGCGGCGTCATGTCGTCGGCGGCATCCACGATCGCCACCCGCCAGCCGCCCTCGGCGGCGGAGAGCTGGAAGAATCCCTTCAGCGCCCGCATCTCGTCGACGGTGATCGACGCACGCAGGCGCTCGGCCTTGTCGTCCCAGGGACGGCGGCAGAGAAAGAGCCCGGGCGCGGCCAGGGCTGCCACCTGGCGGAAGACCGGATCCTCGGGCGTCATCTCGAGGCTGTCGCCATGCCCGCCCGCCAGCAGCTGACGCGCGATGCGCCAGACCAGCGTCGCCTTGCCGATGCCGGGCGGCCCGGTGACCAGCCAAGCGTGATGCAGCCGCCCCGAAGCGAGCGCCGCGAGAAAGCGCGCCTCGGCGGCCTCCTGCCCGAACAGCACCGGCGTCTCGCGCGGATGTGGCGCGCCGGCGCGGCGGTCGGGCTCGGGGTGAGTCTCGGCCGCCATCACAGGCCCGCCACCGCGGCAACGCGCGCACCGACCGCTTCGGCGGGGCCGTCGCCCGACACGATGCGGCACCGATCGGGAAACTCCGCTGCCAGCGCCCGGAAGCCCTCGCGCAGCCGGCGCTGGAAATCGACGCCGAACCGCTCGAACCGGTCCTCGCGCCCGCCTCTCGCCAACCCTCGGCCCAGCGCGCGGTCGGGGTCGAGGTCGAGGATGATGGTCAGCTCCGGTTCCACCCCGATCGCGATCGCATGCAGGGCGTCGACCATTCCGCGCAGATCCGCGCGCACCACGCCCTGGTAGACGCGGGTCGAATCGGCGAAGCGGTCGCAGAGCACGGTGTCGCCGCGGGCCAGCGCGGGGCGGATGGTGCGCTCCACATGGTCGCGCCGCGCCGCGGTGAACAGCAGCACCTCGGTCTCGGGCGACCACCGACCGGTCTCGCCCTCCACCAGCAGCCGGCGGATCTCCTCGGCGCCGGGCGCACCGCCAGGCTCGCGCGTCGCCGTCACCGTCCGGCCGGCTGCGCGCAGGCGCTCGGCGAGCAGGCGAAGCTGCGTGGACTTGCCCGCCCCGTCGACGCCCTCGAAGCTGATGAAGCGCGCAGCCGCCATGCCGTCCTATTCGGGCCGCGCGATCAGGCCGATCGCCCGGTCCCGGGTGATCCGGGCCGCGGCCCCGAGCCGGGTGCCGAAGCCGCCGCGGGCGACATCCGCACCTGCGACGAGCGGGAAGCGCACCGTCTCCTGTCCCGGCACATCGACGAGCAGTGCGCCGAGTTCCTGCCCGGCCGCCACCGGCGCCTCGACGGGCGAGGTATAGATCACGCGCGCCTGCAGCCCGCCCCGGTCCTCACGCAGCACCAGCATCTGCGCCAGCTCGGGCGCCACCAGCGGCACCGTCGGCACCTCGCCGAGCCAGACGTCGACCTCGGCGGCCACGGCACCGGCATCGAAGAACTTCACCTTGTCAAACGCGCCGAAGGCCCATTTCACCATGGCCTCGGTGCCCGCGCGCCGCGCGCCGTCGCTGTCGAAGCCGCTCGCCACGAAGACGATGCGCTGCCCCTCCTGGACCGCCGAGCCCGCGAGCCCAAAGCCGGCCTCGTTCGTGTGCCCGGTCTTCAGCCCGTCCGCACCGATGCCGAGGCGCAGCAGCGGGTTGCGGTTCTGTTGGGTGATGCCGTTCCAGGTGTATTCCGTTTCGGCGAAGTAGTCGTAGAACTCGGGGAACTCGGCGATGATCCGGCGCGACAGTTGCGCGATGTCGGCGGTGCTCATCACATGGCCGGGCTCGGGCCAGCCCGAGGAATTCTTCAGCACCGTGTCGGTCAGGCCGATCTCAGCGGCACGGCGCGTCATCTGCGCGGCGAAGGCCGTCTCGGTGCCGGCGAGGTTCTCGGCCACGACAATGCAGGCATCGTTGCCGGACTGGACGATGATGCCGTGGATCAGCGCATCGACCGGGACCTGGGTGCCGGCCTCGACGAACATGCGCGAGCCGCCGATCGCCTGGGCATTGGCGGAGACGTCGAACAGGGTGTCCTTGGTGAC
Source organism: uncultured Rhodovulum sp. (assembly GCA_964383295.1). Lineage (GTDB taxonomy): Bacteria > Pseudomonadota > Alphaproteobacteria > Rhodobacterales > Rhodobacteraceae > Amaricoccus. The sequence goes on along the minus strand of CAYLHK010000044.1, from coordinate 13,355 downwards.
GCGCCCGTCGCGGATCGCCTCGAACAGCATCCACAGTGTCATCAGTTTCGACATCGACGCCGGCGGCATCGGCTCGTGCGCGTTCTTCTCGAACAGGATCATCCCGGTGGCGTGATCGATGATGATCGCCGAGCGGGCCGGGGTCTCGAATCCCATGGCCGCAAGCGGCAGGAGGACGAGACCGAGCACAAGACCGAGGACGCGGGATTTCAATGCCATGCGCAATCTCCCTGACACGCGCCCCTCGCCGTCGGGTCAGGGATAGGCGAAGCGGTGATACAAGTCAAAATCCATTCGCGCCGCCGGTCGTCTTCGCCGCTGCGCGCAGCTCGTCCCCCGTGAGGCGGAGGTCGGTGGCCAGCCAGAGCGCCTCCAGCCGCCGCAGCTCCGCGCCGAGCGCGCGGCCGGTCAGGGGAAGGTCGGTCGCGCCCACGGGCATCTTCGCCGCAGCACCGCGGGCGATCTCGGCCTCCATGGCGGGCGGCAGCTCCGCGCGCCCGCGGGCGGCCTGGATCAGCGCGGCGTCGCGCGCGGCCTCGGCCCCGAAGCGGTATCCGGCCGCAGCCGGGGAGAGGTCGGCCGCCAGCGCCGCGGCGGTCGCGGTCAGCACCTTGGCATCCGCGCGCGACAGCCGCAGGCGCTCGGGCCAGTCGCGGTCCGGGCCGAGGGCCGCCAGCCGCCGCTGCCAGCGCGGCGCGGCGCCGGCAATCCGCTCGATCGCCACCAGCGCGGCGAGGGCTGAGGCGTCGGCGCCGGGAAGCACCTGCCCCAGAATGCCGGCCGCGGCCATGGCGGCAACGGCGGGCGCGGGGTCGGGCGCGGCCAGCAGCCGCGCCGTCTCGGCGCCGACGCGTTCGCGCGACAGCCCGTCGAGCCCCGCCCGTGCCGCACTGCAGGCGGCAAGACCCTCGACATCGAGCCCGGCGGCCGCATCCCCGTACCAGGCGTGAAAGCGGAAGAAGCGCAGGATGCGCAGGTAATCCTCGGCAATCCGCGCGGCCGGTGCGCCGACGAAGCGCACGCGCCGGGCCGTCAGATCCGGCAGTCCGCCGAGCGGGTCGATCACCCGGCCGTCGGGCAGCGCATAGAGCGCGTTCATGGTGAAGTCGCGCCTGGCGGCGTCCTCGGCGATGTCGGTGGAGAAGGCGACCCGCGCCCTGCGCCCGAAGCTCTCCACATCGCGGCGGAAGGTGGTCACCTCGAACGGCCGGCCGCCGGCGATCAGCGTCACCGTCCCGTGCTCGACCCCGGTCGGCACCGCCTTCACCCCCGCATCGGCGGCAAGTTCCATGACCCGTTCCGGGTGTGCGTCGGTGGCGATGTCGATGTCGGCGACGGGCGCCCCGATCAGCGCGTTGCGCACGCAGCCGCCGACGAAAAGGGCCCGGTGGCCGGCGTCGGTCAGCACGTGGCACACCCTTCGGGTCCCCGCTGCCGCCAGCCAGTCCTGATCGAGCCGGATCACGGGTCCCGCATGCGCTCGGCGAGGGACTTCAGGATCCGCGCGGTGGCGCCCCAGATGTAGTGCGGGCCATAGGGGATCACCGGATACTGCCGCCACGCGCTCTGCCAGCGCCGTCCGAGAAGCTGGAAGTTCGCGGGCTCCATCAGAAAGCCGAGCGGCACCTCGAAGACCTCGTCGACCTCTGCCCGGTCGGGCACCGCCTCGAAGCCTGCATCCACCAGCCCGACGAAGGGGGTCACCGCAAAGCGCGTCACCGTCTCGTGGCGATCGAATGTCCCCAGCACCTGCACCTGTTCGGGCATCAGCCCGATCTCCTCGCGCGCCTCCCGCAGGGCGGCATCGAGGGCGGTCGCGTCGCCCGGATCCTGCCGGCCGCCGGGAAAGGCGATCTGGCCGGGATGATGCTTCAGCCGCGACGAGCGGCGGGTCAGGATCACGCTGAGCCCGGTACCGCGCTCGACCAGCGGCACCAGCACCGAGGCCGCCGCCAGGGCGCCGCCGGGCGGCCGTGGCCCCGGATCGCGCTCCAGGTCCGATGACATGCCCGGCGGGGCGACGAGCGCCTGTTCGATCCGCGTGAGGTTGAAGCGATGCCGGTCCATGCACCCCAATCTGGCCCCACCCACCAGCCGGCGCAAGCCGCGGCATGGCGCGTCCCGGCGGCGATCCGCCTCGCGCCGGGCGGGCCTAAGGCGGGCAGGGGATTGAACTGGCGGCCCGCGGCCTTAAGAAACGTGTGCAGGGAGATCCCGGGGGCCGACGCAAAGATCGGCGGGGTCGTGGCACAGGAGCAGCCTTGGCCGACGACGCGAACACATGCCCCGAGGCCGGACCCTGGCGCCTCGCCCCAGCCGCTGGCGCGCTGGCGGCGACGCTGTGGTTCGCGCAGTTCACCGGCCCCGTTTCCCGCGGCGAGATCCCGGAGCTGGTCCTGCCCTGGGTGCCTGCGCTCGGCATCGACCTCGCCTTCCGCCTCGACGGCCTGGCGCTTGCCTTCGCGCTGCTGATCTGCGGCATCGGCTCGCTGGTCCTGCTCTACGCCGCCACCTACTTCCGCAGCGACCGGCGGCTCGGGGCGCTGCTCGCGATGCTGCTCGCCTTCGCCCTCTCCATGCTGGGCCTGGTGACGGCCGACGACGCGATCACGCTCTTCGTCTTCTGGGAGGGCACGACGATCACCTCCTGGCTGCTGGTCGGCTTCGACCACGAGCGCGCCTCGGCCCGTGCGGCGGCGCTGCAGGCGCTCCTGGTGACGGCCTTCGGCGGGCTGGCGCTGCTGGCGGGGCTGCTGGTCATGGGAAATGTCGCCGGAACCTATCGGCTGTCGGAGATGAACGCGGCCGGCGATCTCTTCCGCGCCAGCCCCGCCTATGCGGCGATCTTCTGGCTGGTGGTGCTCGGCGCCTTCACCAAGTCGGCGCAGTTCCCGTTCCATTTCTGGCTGCCGAACGCCATGGCCGCGCCGACGCCGGTCTCGGCCTATCTGCATTCGGCGACGATGGTGAAGGCCGGCGTCTACCTGCTGGCGCGGCTCTCGCCCGCGCTCGGGGGGACCGAGCTCTGGACCGCAGTGCTGGTGCCGGTGGGCGGGTTCACCATGCTGCTCGCCGCGGTCTGGGCGATGCGGCAGACCGATCTCAAGCTGATGCTCGCCTTCACCACCGTCATGGCGCTGAGCCTGATGGTGATGCTGCTCGGCCTGGGCACCCCGGCGGCGATCACCGCCGCCATGGTCTTCCTCGTGGTGCATGCCCTCTACAAGGCCGGGCTCTTCCTGGCGGTGGGCATGATCGACAAGGGCGCCGGCACGCGTGATTACCCACTGCTGGGTGGCCTCGCCGGCGCCATGCCGCTGACCGCGGGCGTGATCGCGCTCGCCGCACTCTCCATGGGCGGCTGGCCGCCGTTCTTCGGCTTCATCGGCAAGGAGATGGTCTACGAGGCCGGTATCCATGCACCGGTCTGGGCGGTCGCGGTGACGGCTGCCGCGGTTGTGGCGAGTGCCCTGATGGTGGCCTGCGGCGGCATGGTGGCGCTCTGCCCCTTCTTCTTCGCCCCCCGGCGCAGCCCCAGGCCGCAGCCCGCCGACCCTGGCTGGGGGCTTGCGGCCGGGCCGGTGGTCCTCGCGGTGCTGGGCCTCGCCTTCGGCCTCCTGCCGATGCTGATCGAGCCGCTGGTCGCGGCCATGGTGGTCGCGGTCTCCGGTCGGCCGATGGAAGGCCACCTGGTGCTCTGGCACGGCTTCGGGACCGCCCTGGCGCTCAGCCTCGTGACCTTCGCGCTCGGCATACTGCTCTACCTGATGCTCGATCGCATCCGCGACGGGCTTGCCGCCATCGAGCCGCGCCTGCCGCGCACCGAGGCCTGGTATGACGCGGCGCTGGGCGCCCTCGTCGCCACCGCGAACGGGCTTACCGGCTGGCTCCAGAACGGGCATATGACGAGCTACCTGCGCAACACCTTCATCGCCTATGCCGTTCTCGTCTGGGGGGCGATCCTGCTCGGCGAGGCGCGCTGGCCCGCCTTCGCGCTCTCGGGCGAGCTGATCGACTGGGCGGTCGCGGCCCTGATCGTGGCCTCGGTCATCGTGGTGCTGCGCACGCCCTCGCGGCTGACCGCCATCGCGGCGCTGGGCGGCGTCGGGGCCGGGATCGCCGTGATCTTCGTGCTCTACGGCGCCATCGACGTCGCGATGACCCAGCTCTTCGTCGAGATCCTGCTGGTGATCTTCCTCGCCATCGCCATGGTCCGCCTGCCGACCTCGGGCGTGGTGCCGTTCCGCCTCGTCAACGCGGTGGTTGCCGGCGCGCTGGGGCTCGGCGTGATGATCGCGGTCCTGGCAGTGCTCGGCACGGATCTGGACCCGAGGCTCACGCGGTTCTTCGAGCAGGCGAGCGTGCCGGAGGCCTACGGGCACAATATCGTCAATGTCATCCTCGTGGACTTCCGCGGCTTCGATACGCTGGGCGAGATCGCGGTCGTGGTCTTTGCCGGCATCGCCGCGGTGGCGGCGCTGCGGGCCGGGCGGAGATCGTCGCAATGAACTCGATCATCCTCACGGCCGCGACGCGGATCCTGATGCCGCTGATCCTGCTCTTCTCGGTGTTCGTGCTCTATCGCGGCCACAACGACCCCGGCGGCGGCTTCATCGGCGGGCTTCTGGCCGCGACCGCCTTTGCGCTCCTGGAGAAGGCCGAGGGTCTGGCGACCGCGCGCCGCGTGCTGCGCTTCCGGCCCGAATCCATCGCCGCGCTTGGCCTCGGCTGCGCGCTCGCCTCCGGCATCTGGGGCGGGCTCAGTCTCGGCTATTTCCTCAAGGGCGTCTGGCCCTGGTACGGCTATGACGCCGCCGGCGAGAAGTTCGGCGTGCCGCTCGGCTCGATCTTCCTCTTCGATCTCGGCGTCTATCTCGTCGTGCTCGGATCGGTGCTCGCCATCCTCTTCACCCTGGAAGAGGTCGTGGCCGAGGAAGCCGACCCGGGGGGAGAGTAGCGGCATGGAGATCATCCTCGCCTTTCTCGTCGGCCTGCTCGTCGCCGTCGGTGCCTATCTGATGATGAGCGGCCGCACGCTGCCCTATCTCTTCGGGCTGACCATGATCTCCAACGCCGCCAACCTGCTGATCTTCGCCTCGGGGCGGCTGACCTTCGGGCGGCCGCCGCTGGTGCCGGGCGAGGCCACGACCATCTCCGGCGCCGCCAACGCCCTGCCGCAGGCGCTGATCCTGACCGCGATCGTGATCGGCTTCGGCCTGCTCGCCTTCGCGCTCGCGCTGGCCTATCGGTCGTACTACGTCCTCGACACCACCCGCATGGACGAGATGCGCGCGGCCGAGCCGGCACGGGAGTAGGCGCGGGTGCTTCTCTTCTGGCCGGTCGTCATCCCCTTTGCCACTGCCGTTGCCTGCGCGCTCGCCTGGCGCTCGCTGCGTCTGCAGCGCGTCCTTTCGCTGGCCGGTGTCGTGGCGCTGCTGCTGGCGGCGGTCGCGATCTTCGCCCGGGTCCGCGAGACCGGCCCCATAGCCGCCCAGGCCGGCGGCTGGCCGGCGCCCTTCGGCATCACCTTCGTCGCCGACATGCTTTCGGCGGTCATGGTGCTGGTGACCGGCGTCATCGCACTGGCAACGCTCGTCTACGGCCTGGCCGACGCCTCCGCCGAGGAGGAGCGGCGCGGCCACCACACGCTCAGCCATGCGATGCTGGCGGGGATCTGCGGCGCCTTCCTGACCGGCGACATCTTCAACATGTATGTCTGGTTCGAGGTGATGCTCATCGCCTCTTTCGGGCTTCTCGTGGTCGGCGGGCGCCGGGACCAGCTCGACGGGGCGACGAAATACGTCGGCCTGAACCTGATCGCCACCGTGGCCTTCCTCTCGGGCGTGGGCCTGCTCTACGGCGCGACCGGCACGCTCAACATGGCCGATCTGCACGTCCAGCTCGAGGGACGGATGGGCGAGACGGCGATCCTCGCCTCGGCGGCGCTGCTGATCTTCGCCTTCGGCTCCAAGGCGGCGCTCTTCCCGCTGTTCTTCTGGCTGCCGGCCTCCTACCACACTCTGTCCTTCGGCACCTCGGCGCTGTTCTCGGGCATGCTGACCAAGGTCGGCGTCTACGCGCTGATCCGCGTCTTCACCCTGGTCTTCGATGTCGAGGGAACGCCGGTGCAGACGCTCCTGCTGGTGGCGGCGCTGCTGACGATGGTCCTGGGCGTGCTCGGGGCGGCGGCGCAGATGAACGTGCGGCGCATCCTGTCGTTTCACATCATCAGCCAGATCGGCTACATGATCCTGGGACTGGCGCTCTACACGCCGCTGGCGCTCCTGGGGGGGATCTTCTACGTGATCCACCACATCATCGTGAAGGCGAACCTGTTCCTCATCGCCGGCATCATGAATGCCTACAGCGGCTCCGAGGAGCTGCGCCGCACCGGCGGGCTCTGGCGACACCGGCCCTGGCTCGGGGTGCTGTTCCTGATCCCCGCCCTGTCGCTCGCCGGCATGCCGCCGCTCTCGGGGTTCTGGGCCAAGCTCATCATCCTGCAGGCGACCCTCGAACAGGGCCGCTGGATCTCGGCCTTCGTGGTGCTGGCGGTCGGGCTTCTCACGCTCTACTCGATGTCCAAGATCTGGAACGAGGCCTTCTGGAAGGCCCATCCCGACGGCGAGGCCGCGCTCACCGGCCGCCCCGGGCCCGCGATGCTGATCCCTTCAATCGTGCTGGCGGGCATCACCGTCTGCATCGGCCTCTACGCCGCCCCCTTCGTCGAGGTGGCAACCGTGGCGGCCGCCGAGATCCTCGATCCCGCGGCCTATGTCGCGGCCGTGATGCGAGGGCCGCAGTGATGCCCGTCCGAAGGCTCTGGCCCGGCGCCTGCCTCTGCGGGGGGTTCGCCAAGGACCTCGTCCTGTCGAGCATCGCCGTCGCCCGGGTGGTCCTGTCGCGCGACGCCGCCACCGCGCCCGCCTTCGTCATCGTCGAGCTGAACACCGCCCGCAGCGATCTCGAGATCGCGCTCGTCGCGAATTACATCACCCTCACCCCCGGAACGCTGACGGTGGACGTCAGCACCGACCGCCGCCGGCTCCTCGTCCATGGCCTGGACTGCGGGGACGGGGGGGTGAGCGTTCAGGACGATGTCGGCGCCGGGATCGAGCCGCGCGTGCTGCGGGTGACGCGGGCATGATCATCTTCTCGGTGCAGGACGGGATCTTCGGCGCCGCGCTTGCGATCACCACGCTCTGCCTGCTGGTGGCGCTGGCCGCGGCGGCATGGCGCGTCCTCAAGGGCCCGACCCTGGCCGACCGGGTGGTGGCGCTCGATCTCGTCTCGATGCTGCTCGTGGTGTTCCTGGTGCTCTTCAGGATGATCAGCGGGATCAATGCCTACATCTACGTCGCGATCGCCCTGGCGCTGATCTCGTTTCTCGCCACCGTGGCCTTCGCCCATTACATCGACCGCAGCCGCGGCGATTCCGGCGAGGAGGAGCGCGATGGCTGAGTGGATCGCCGCTGCCTTCCTGCTCGCGGGCGGCTTCTTCTGCCTGGTGGCGGGCATCGGCGTGCTGCGGATGAAGGACGTCTTCTCGCGGATGCATGCGGCGACCAAGGCCGGCACGATGGGCCTCGCGCTTATCGGCATCGGCGCCATGGTGATGGCCGACGGCTGGCGGGAGACCTTCGAGGTGCTGGTGGTCTTCCTGTTCATGACCGCCACGGCGCCGATCGGCGCGCATCTGATCGGCCGCGCGGCCTTCCGCACCCGCGTGCCGGTCGATCCCGCGACGCAATCGGATCCGGAGGTCGAGGGGTTCCGCAACCGCGGCCCGCGCAACTGAGGCAGTAACGGGAGGCTGGCAATGGACTGGAACGACCTGCGCCTCTTCGTGCTCGTCGCGCGCGAGGGCGGCCTCGCCGCCGCGGCGCGCGTGGCCGGCTCGAGCCCGCCGACGCTGGGCCGCCGGCTGCGGGCGCTGGAGACCGCGCTTGGCCAGCCGCTCTTCGACCGGCGGCCGGCGGGCTATGTGCTGACCGCGGCCGGGCGCGACCTGCTCGCGCAGGCCGAGCCGGTGGAGGCCGCCATGCTGGCCGTCGAGCGCTGGCAGGACCGCGACACTGCCGCGCGGCTGGTGCGCATCTCCGCCGGCAGCTTCACCAGCCGCTTCCTGGCACAGCACGTGGCGGCGCTGTCGCGGCCGGGCGACGATTTCCGTCTGGTCTTCCTGCCGGCCGAAGCGCGGCTCGACATCGGGCGGCGCGCGGCGGATATCGGCATCCGCGCCAGCCGGCCCGTGGAGGTCTGGCTGGCCGGGCAGAACCTCGGGCGCGTGGCCTATGCGATCTACGGGCCAGCCGCGGGTCCGGTGCCCGAGGGCTTCGTCGCCTCGACCGAGACGATCACCCCGGCGGCGCAGTGGCTGCGGATGCAGCAGGGGGGCGCGATCGCCGTGGAGACGGGCAGCGCCCGGCTGGTGCTCGACCTGGCGCTGGCCGGGGCAGGCCGGGCGCTGCTGCCCTGCTTCGTGGGCGACGCCGAGCCGTCGCTTGCGCGCATCGGCCCGCCGATCACGGCACTCGCCTCGGACCACTGGCTGGTCATGCATCACGACGACCGGCGCGCGCCGGCGATCCGCAGTGTCTCACGCCGCATCGCCGCCCTCGTGCGTGCGCACCGCGCCGCCTTTGCGGGGACGCAGGAGGGCCAGCAGCCGGCGGATTAGGCCGGGGGGCTCGTCGGCGAAGTCGGGCGCCGGCCGCTGCGGGAGCCCGAGGTTGGCGTTGAACATGACGACGGCGTGGTAGAGGTCGATCATGGCATCGGTCTCCGGTGTGATGCACCGGATCTGGACGCACGCGGCGCGGGGCGGCACCCGCCAGGAATGAAAGCGCAGTTGCGATATTGTCGGTGCCGCACTGGGCGACGCTGACCAAGTAATTGATATCGCGCTAATCTACATGGAATCTCAGCCGTTCACCCTCCGACACCACGCTGCTGTCCGGGTGCGCCGTCCCGTCCGGCGCCCTGGCAGCGGCTGCGCCGCCCCGGCGTGCGCCCGCCGCCCTCATCGCGCGTGGCTGCCGGCGAGGCGGGACCGCGCGGTTGCCGGAAAGCGCGCGACGGCGGGCACTGTCGTGCCGCTCAGCCGCTCACATACCGGCGCCAGTCGTGCTCCTCCCGAAACCCCAGCATCTCGCGGATCTTGCGGTTCGAGAACAGCGCCTCGTTCTCGCCCATCTCGCGGGTCAGGGCCACGCCGGGGAAGAACCGCGCGGCCAGCTCGGCCGTGGGGATGTTCATCCCGTTGGTGTCGTTGCCGGCGTTGAAGACCTGAAAGCCGAGTCCGTCGGTCTCGAGGCAGCGATGCACGATCTGGCCGAGATCGCGGGCGTCGATGTAGCAGAAGGCGTTGCGCCGCCGCACCTCCGGCCGGGCGAAATAGCCCGGAAAGAGCTCGGCATATTCATGCGGCTCCACCACATTGCCGATCCTCAGCGCATAGATGTCCGCGCCCGAGCGCCGCGCGAAGCTGCGCGCCGTCACCTCGTTCACCACCTTGGACAGGCCATAGCTGTCCATCGGATCGACGTCGTAGTCCTCCTCCAGCGGCAGGCTGTGCGGATCGGTCTGCCCGTCCGAGAAGCAGATGCCGTAGGTGGTCTCGGACGAGGCGATGACGATCTTGCCGATGCCGAGCTTCACCGCCGCCTCGATCACGTTGTAGGTGCCGACGGTGTTGATCCGAAAGGTCTCGTTGTCGGGCCGGATCAGGATCCGCGGCACCGCGGCGAAATGCACCACCGCGTCGAAGCGCGGCACGCCGGTTCCGGGCTCGAGCTCATCGAACCCGGCATAGGAGGTGAGCGCGTTGAACATCTGCCCGCTGTCGGTGATGTCCACCGTCAGGTTGTCGACCCCGTCGGCGGCCAGCGGCACCAGATCGGCGTTCACCACCCGGTGGCCGCGCCCGACCAGCCAGGGCACCACGTGCCGGCCGGCCTTGCCGGATCCTCCGGTGAAAAGGATGCGCTTGGCTGTTGTCATCTCGTCCTCCCTCTCGCCAGTCCCGGTGATAGCCGGGGCGGGCGCGGAAGGATATCCCGGCGGGCGTTCAGTCGGCGTAGGCGGCGAAGATCCTGCCACGCGCGTCGTGCCGCCCGCCGTGATAGCGCTCGGCCAGCCGCGCGGCATCGTCGCGGGTGGCGGCCACAAGGGCGCGCAGGGCGGCCCGCAGCTCGCGCTCGTCGAGTGCCGCCGCGCCGCTGCCGCTGCGTGACATCAGTTCGACAACAGCGGCGCGAAGGCCGGTTGCGTGCCGGAGGGGCCGGCTTTCGAGGTCGTAGGGCATGTGGGTCTGCTCCATCCGTCTCGGATCGAGATTACCTCGGCACCCGTTAAACTTCGGTATGCCGCGCCGTCACCCCTCTGCCCGCCGAGATCGAGAATGGCGCGCAGCGTGGACAACAGCTCTTCCTCTTCCGCGCGCAGCCGCCGCGGGCGTCTGATCGGGGGAAAGTTCAGGATGGTCATGGTCTCGCTCCCGTTGGTTGCATCCGGCGGCGTCAGGCTGCCGGCCCCGCGGGTACCCTGCGCCATCCCCCGTGATGCGAGCGTGACCGCCGCGTGACCGCGGCAGGAAGGGACCCAGGCCAACGGTTGCGCGTTAACGGATCAAGTCCGACGGAAATGGTCTACATACGGATTCCATATGCTTTCCATATGCGTTCCATATCCGCCGGAACCGCGTTAACCCTTTGACTTGTAAAGCGCGTCCAGCACCCGTGCCCAGCTGCGCGCGCCCTTGTGGAAGCTCGCCAGATCATACTTCTCGTTCGGGCTGTGGACCGCGTCATCGTCCTGGCCAAAGCCGATCATCAGCGAGTCCATGTCCAAGAGCCGCTTGAAATATCCCACGACCGGGATCGACCCCCCGCTGCCGACAAAGACCGCGGGCTTCGGCCATTCCGCCGTCAGCGCGTCGCGGGCGGCGGTGTATTCGGGCGAGTCCGACGGCAGCACGATCGCCTTCGACGGCGTCTTGTAGAGGAACTCGGCCCGACAGTCCGCCGGCAGCCCCGCCCGCACCTGAGCTTCGAAGGCCTTCAGGATCGCCTCGGGATCCTGGTCGCCGACCAGCCGGAAGGTAATCTTCGCATGCGCTTCCGCCGGCAGCACGGTCTTGAACCCCTCGCCGGTGTAGCCGCCCCATATCCCGTTGATCTCGCAGGTGGGCCGCGACCAGCTCTGCTCCAGCGCCGAATAGCCCTTCTCGCCCGCCGGCACGCCGAGCCCGACCGCGCCGAGGAAGGCGTCCGCGTCGAAGCCGAGGCCCTCCCACTGCGCCTTCATCTCCGCCGAAAGCTCCGCCACCCCGTCGTAGAAGCCGGGCAGCGTCACCCGCCCGTCGGCGTCGTGCAGCCCGGAGAGGACGCGCGACAGCACCCGGATCGGGTTGATCGCCGGCCCGCCGTAGAGGCCCGAATGGAGGTCGCGGCTCGCGCCGTGGATGGTGACCTGCACGCCCGCCATGCCGCGCAGCATCGTGGTGATCGCCGGCGTGTTTCGGTCCCACATGCCGGTGTCGCAGACCAGCGCCAGGTCGGCCTTCAGCTCCGCGGCCTTCGCCTCGAGGAAGGGCACCAGCGAGGGCGAGCCACTTTCCTCCTCGCCCTCCAGCAGCACCGTGATCCGGCCGGGCAGCGTCCCATGAACGGCCTTCCACGCCCGCAGGGCCTCGACGAAGGTCATCAGCTGGCCCTTGTCGTCGCAGGCGCCGCGGGCGGTGATGACCTTGCCGTGCGGGGCGTCGATGAGCGCCGGATCGAAGGGCGGGCGGTGCCAGAGATCGAGCGGATCGACCGGCTGCACGTCGTAATGGCCGTAGAAGAGGATATGCGGCCCCCCCTCGCCGCCATGGGCCACCACCATCGGATGGCCGGGCGTGTCGTGGCGGGTGGCCTCGAGCCCGATCGAGGCGAGGTCGCGCACCATCCAGTCGGCCGCCTCGCGGCAACCGGCCGCATAGGCGGGATCGGTCGAGACGCTGTCGATGCGCAGGAGCGCGAAAAGCCGTTCCAGCGCCTGCGGCTGGTCGGCGTCGATGCGGTCGAGAACGGCGTCGAGCGACATGGCGGATCTCCCCTTGTGACGGGGCGTGAGGCTAGCCTTTTCGTCCCCGGGCGCAATCGGGATTCGGCCCAGCGGGAAGTACAGCACGATGTTGCTCTACGTATCGTGTTGAGAACGAGTACTAATCCCGAAAGATTTCGATTCCGCGAGCCGTTGCGTCGGCGAAAGACCGTCACCTTCGCGCGAGCCGGGTCCCGCGCGCTTGCACCCCGCAGCGCCGAGGGCCTAGGTTCTGCCCATCGAACGTGTTGCCGGAAGGACGGAACGATGAAGCGAACGGCTGAGAGCCTGCGCGCCTTTCTCTGCGCGGCGGCCCTGGCGGCGAGCGCCGCCCTGCCTGCGGCGGCGGACGAGCAGGTCGCGGCGGCCTTCGAGCGGATGCTGGACAGCAACGAGCAGATGCTCGACGTGCTGGAGGCCATCGACGGGCCCGAGAGCTTCGAGGCGCAGCGCGGTGCCCTGATCGCGGTGCTGGAAGAGGCCGAGGGCGATGCCGGCGAGGTCACCGAATACATGGCCGACGAGGAAGGGAATGCGGCGATGATCGCCGAATACGCCCCCCGGATCGAGGCCCATTACGCGCGCCGCGCCGAGGTGCAGGAGGCGATGGTCGAACGGCTCGACCCGGAGACCCTGGACCAGGTCGAGGCCATCCTGATGGGGGTGCGCTGAGGGGCGAAATATCGCCCCTTCCGGGTCTTGTGGCATTCTTGCAACTCGCCCCGGCGCTCCCTACCTCTCCATCGTGGCCCTCGGGAGGCGCGCCGCTGAGCGGGTGTCCGGGTGAGGGTGCCGGAAATGGGAGAAGGACATGAACTTCGAGAAGTTCAGCGACAGGGCGAGGGGGTTCATCCAGTCGGCGCAGACGATCGCGCTGCGCGAGAACCACCAGCGGGTGCTGCCCGAGCATCTGCTGAAGGCGCTGCTCGATGACGACCAGGGCTTTGCAACCAACCTGATCAATGCCGCCGGCGGCGATGCCCGCGCGGCGAAGACGGCCGTCGATGCGGCCGTCGCGAAACAGCCGCGCGTCGAGGGCGACGGGCAGATGTTCATGGACACCGCGACGGCAAAGGTGCTCGCCGAGGCCGAGAAGCTGGCCGGGAAGGCCGGCGACAGCTTCGTCACCGGCGAGCGCCTGCTGACCGCGCTTGCCATCGTGAAATCCGCCGCGGCCGACATCCTGAAGAGCGCCGGCGTGACCGCGCAGGGGCTGAACACCGCCATCAACGACGTGCGCAAGGGCCGCACCGCCGATACGGCGAGTG
>CAYLHK010000043.1:0-22765 GCA_964383295.1 uncultured Rhodovulum sp. | reverse complement strand
CAACCCGGCCGCCGGCTGCCTGCCGATCATCCTGCAGATTCCGATCTTCTTCTCGCTCTACAAGGTGATCTTCGTCACCATCGACCTACGGCATGCGCCCTTCATCGGCTGGATCCGCGACCTCTCGGCGCCCGACCCGTCGTCGATCCTGAACCTGTTCGGGCTCCTCCCCTGGGCGACTCCGGGACCGGAGAGCTTCTTCTTCATCCTGTCGATCGGCGTCTGGCCCATCCTGCTCGGCATCTCGATGTGGCTGCAGATGAAGCTGAACCCGGCCCCCACCGACAAGACCCAGGCCATGGTCTTTGCGTGGATGCCGTGGATCTTCATGTTCATGCTCGGCAGCTTCGCCTCCGGCCTCGTGATCTACTGGGTGGCGAACAACATCATCACCTTCGGCCAGCAGTACACGATCATGCGCAGCCAAGGGGTGAAGCCGAACGTGCTCGGCAACATGTTCTCCGGCCTCCGGAAGAAGCCGCAGAAGGCGGACTGACACTGATGCAGGCCCGGGTGACCAATCTCTGGCGCCACCCGATCAAGGCGCACGGGGTGGAGGCGGTCACCGCCTCCGACTTCCCCGCCGGCCAGACCATGCCCTGGGATCGCGTCTGGGCGATCGCCCAGCAGGGCGCACGCACCACGCCCGACAGCCGGGACTGGGTGCATTGCGCTAACTTCAGCCGCGGGGCCAAGTCGCCCGAGCTGATGGCGATCCGCGCTCAGGTCGATGAAGCGGGCGGAACCCTGACCCTCAGCCACCCCCGCCGCGAACCCATCACCGTCGATCCAGATGAGGCAGCCGACGCCGCGCGGCTGATCGCCTGGGTGACACCGCTCGCCAAACCCGCGCGCCCCGCGCCCGCCTTCGTCGCCCGCGCCGATCGCGGCATGACGGACAGCGACTTCCCCTCGATCGCGCTCCTGAACACGGCCAGCCTGCGCGCGCTCTCGCAGCGGATCGGACAGGATCTGGCGCAGGAGCGCTTCCGCGGCAACATCTGGCTCGAAGGCCTCGCCCCATGGGAGGAATTCGACCTCGTCGGTCAGGACCTGCGCATCGGCGACGCCACATTCCGGGTGCGCAAGGCCATCACCCGCTGCACGGCCACCACCGTGAACCCCGACACCGGCATCAGCGATGCCGACACGCTGGCCGCGCTGAAGGCCGGCTGGCAGCACCAGGACTTCGGCGTCTATGCCGAAGTGATCGAGGGCGGCCGCGTCGCCGTCGGCGATGCCGCGGTGCGCGTGTGAGCGGACCTGACCCCGCGGCGCTGCATCCGGTTGCCGCCTTCCCTCGGATCGGCTTCCTGCAGCCGCTGGCCGAAGGCCGCGCGAATGTCGAGGTGGGCCGCTACAGCTACTACGACGACCCGGACGGGCCGGCGCACTTCTTCGAACGCAACGTTCGACACCACTACGACTTCATCGGCGAGCGGCTGGTGATCGGGTCGTTCTGCGCGCTGGCGACCGGCGTCACTTTCTTCATGAATGGCGCCAACCACGCCATGGCGGGCTTCTCTACCTTTCCGTTCAACATCTTCGCCAACGGCTGGGAAGCGGGCTTCGACCCCGCGAGCCTGGATGCCGGGAACCGCGGTGACACGATCGTGGGCCATGACGTCTGGATCGGTACCGATGCGCTGATTCTGCCGGGTGCGCGCATCGGCTCGGGCGCCATCATCGGCGCCCGCGCCGTGGTCGCGGGCGAGGTGCCGCCGTATGCGATCGCGGTCGGCAACCCCGCCCGCGTCCTGCGCCTGCGCTTCCCCGCCGAGACGATCACGCGCCTTCTCGCCCTCGCATGGTGGGACTGGCCCGTCGCCCGCATCACGCGCAACCTCGCCGCTATCCGCGGCGCCGACATCGCCGCCCTCGAACAGGCAGCCGCCGCATGACCCCGGCCCTCTGGATTTCATATGGGCGGAAACCCTATCGGGCAGTACGGGGTCCCCGCGCAACGGCGCGGGGGAACGAAGCCGTGCGGCCAACAGGCCGCTCCGCATTCTTCCCAGACGCAACACTATCAGGCACTACCCTGAACGAATTCATGCGCTTGCGCGGAATTGCGCGTCGACACACCGGGGGTTACACACCCCTCCCACGCCCGGAGGCACCCCGATGAAACAGGTCTTCACCCCCGCCCCGCCCCCTGACGAGGACATCGCCGAACGCGGGCGCAAGCTCTTCGCCGGGCCGGTCGAGTTCCTCAAGGGCGTGGTCGCCATGGACGGCCTGCCCCCCGCCGACCGGCTCGAGGTCTGCTTCGCCGGTCGCTCGAACGTCGGCAAGTCGAGCCTGATCAACGCGCTGACGGGACGCAAGGCGCTCGCCCGCGCCTCGAACACGCCGGGCCGCACCCAGGAGATCAACTTCTTCACCCTCGGCCCCGAGATCTACCTCGTCGATCTGCCCGGCTACGGCTTCGCCGAGGCGCCCAAAGACATCGTCAACCGCTGGCAGGCGCTGCTGAAATCCTACCTCGCCGGTCGCCCCACCCTGCGCCGCGCCTTCCTGCTGATCGATGCCCGGCACGGTGTGAAGGCCGTCGATCACGAGATCATGACCCTCCTCGACCGGGCCGCCGTGACCTTCCAGGTGGTGATGACCAAGGCCGACAAGCCCCCTGCCCGCGACCTCGCCGCCACCGTCGAAGCGGTGGGTGCGGCGCTGGCCAAACATCCGGCCGCCTTCCCCGAGATCGTCGTCACCTCATCGGAGACGGGCGCCGGGCTCGAGACCCTGCGTGCGATCGTCGCGGAGATGGAATAGAGTTCAGAACCGCGTGTGTGCGGGCACGTAGGGCGCGATGAACCCCGCCCCGCGCGCCACCTCCAGCGCCTGGTCCGCCGCCTCCTGACTGGTGAAGGGACCGATATAGATCCGCCGGCCGAGCCCGAGCGCCCCCAGCCCGCGCGAGTTATAGCCGAGGCCGCGGAAAACGATCGTCACCCGCGCCTCGTCCGCAATGCTCGTCACCACGCCGAGATGCACCGGCACCGGCCGCGACAATGCGGTCGGCCCGCTCTCGATGCGAAAATCCGTCAGCGTCGCGGCAAAGGATTCCATCCCGTCGAGGTCGCGCCCGCGGGTCTGGCATCCCTCCTCCACCAGCCGCTGCGCCCAGCGCGAGACATCTGCCGAAGGCGCGCGCACGCCCTCCCGGGTCATGCGCACCGCGCCATGCCGCCGCGAGACGCGGTCGTACTGCTCGAAGAGCCGCACGCATTCTTCCCCATCCCGCTCGACCGGCCGCCCCGGCCCCGGCCCGGCGCAGGCGGCCAGCAGACCGGCCGCCAGCACCACCGCGAGCGGGACGGCGCGCGCCATCAGAAGGACGCGGCGTAGGGATGGGCAAAGCCCGCGCTGACCGCCAGCGCCCGGGCATCGCGGATCGCCCCCTCGGTGGCGAAGGGGCCGATATAGACCCGCCGTCCCAGCCCCGCCTCGCCGACGCTGCGCGCCCGGATGCCGCGCGCCTCGAAGAAGGCGCGCGCCCGAGCGTCATCGGCATCGGAGGTGACCACGCCGACATGCAGCGAGGTCGCCACGATCACCGGACCGCTGTCGGCCAGCGGCACCACCGGCAGCGCCTCCATCCCGGCGAGATCGGCGGACATGGTGATGCAGTTCGAGGCGCGCAGCTGCGTCTGCTGCAAGGCGAGCGCGGGCGGGATCGTCCGGTTGTCGGGACGCCGCACGTAGCGCTCGATTGCGTCATAATGGCGGAAGAGCCCGATGCAGTCGCCCGTCTGCGGGCCCTGCGGTCCGCCGGGGGCGCAGGCGGCGAGCAGGAGGGCGGCGGCGGCGAGAGGGATGAAACTGTGCGGGATCACGAGGCCGGGCTCCTTGTATCGCTGCCTCCGGCGGAGTATCCCCCTGCCGCGCCCGAAGGGCAAGAGGCGTCCGCCGCGAGGGAGATCCTGACATGGAAAGATCGGCCGCAATGACCCGCGACTGGATCGCGACCGCCCGCACGCTCTCCGAGGCCCTGCCCTATCTGCAGCGCTACGACGGCGCGACGGTCGTCATCAAGCTCGGCGGCCACGCGATGTCGAGCGACGCGGCCATGGCCGATTTCGCCCGCGACGTGGTGCTGATGAAACAGTGCAACGTGAACCCGGTCATCGTCCACGGAGGCGGCCCGCAGATCAACGAGATGCTGAGGCGGCTGGAGATCAACTCGTCCTTCGTCGACGGCAAGCGCGTCACCGACGCGGCGACCGTCGAGGTGGTCGAGATGGTGCTGTCCGGCCGCATCAACAAGGCGATCGTCCAGGCGATCAACGCCCAGGGCGGCAAGGCGGTCGGCCTGTCGGGCAAGGACGCGAGCCTGATGGTCTGCGAGAAGGATCTCGGCAAGGGCGCGACGCCCGTCGATCTCGGCTTCGTCGGCGATCCCACCGAGGTCAACCCCGGGATCCTCACGAACTTCCTCGGCTCGGACTTCATCCCGGTGGTCGCGCCGGTGGGCATGGGTCGGGGGGGCGAGACCTACAATATCAACGGCGACACCGCCGCCGGCGCCATCGCCGCGGCCATGAAGGCCGACCGGCTGCTGCTCCTCACCGACGTGGCGGGAGTGAAGGATGCGGAGGGCGCCGTGCTGACCCATCTCAGCGCCGCCGAGGTGCGCGAGATGATCGCGACCGGCGTGATCTCGGGCGGCATGATCCCCAAGGTGCAGACCGCGCTCGACGCGGTCGAGGGCGGCGTGCGCGCGGCGGTGATCCTGGACGGGCGCGCGCCGCATGCGGTGCTGCTCGAGCTCTTCACCGCCCATGGCGCCGGGACGCTGATCCGCGCCGCCTGATGGCCACCGCGTCGGAGCTGACGACGGTGGCGACACACGCGGCGCGCCACGCGCTCGCGGTCATGGGGGCGTTCCACCCCGCGCCGGGCGACGGCGCGCCGGCGGGATGCGGCACGCTGGTCCTGCTCGGACCCGACGAGCCCGGGTTCTGGCCTCACTTCCGTGCCAGCCCCGAGGCCGGAGACGGTGCGCCGAACCCTATCGACCGCTGGTCGCGGAGGGTGATCGGCGGGCTCGCCGCCGATCTCGGCGCGGCGGCGCTCTTTCCCTTCGGCGGACCGCCGTGGCAGCCCTTCACCGCCTGGGCGCTGCGCAGCGGGCGGGTCTGGGACTCGCCCGTCCACCTGCTGGTGCATGACGTCGCGGGGCTGTTCTTCTCCTGCCGCGGGGCGCTGGCGCTGGACGGGCGGCTCGCCCTGCCGCCTCCCGGAACGCGGCCCTGCACGGACTGCCCGGCGCCCTGTCTCGACGCCTGCCCGCCCCGGGCGCTGACGGCCGCCGCCTACGATGTGCCGGCCTGCCACGGCTTTCTGGGCAGCGCCGCCGGAGCGGCGTGCCTGACGCGCGGCTGCGCCGTCCGGCGCGCCTGCCCGGTCGGACAGGGGCGGCGGCCGGAGGCGCAATCTGCCTACCACATGGCCAGCTTTCATGGCACATCTCGCCCATGCGACGGCTGATTCTGATGCGCCATGCGAAGTCGGACTGGTCGGAACCGGACCTGCGCGACCATGACCGGCCCCTGAGCAAGCGCGGGCGGCGGGCCGCCAAGGCGGTCGGGGTCTGGCTCACGTCCCGCGACTTCCGCCCCGCCCAGGCGCTGGTCTCCAGCGCCCGTCGCACGCAGGAGACCTGGGCCCGCGTGGTCAAGGCCGTGGGTCCCGCGCCGACGACCTATGTGCCCGAACTCTACGCGGCCTCCCACGACACCATGCTGGACGTGTTGCGCGCGGCGCCGGACGTCGATTGCGTGCTGATGCTCGGCCACCAGCCGGGGATCGGCCATTTCGCGGCGCAGCTGCTTGCCGAGGCACCGTCCGACCCCGATTTCGACCAGTATCCCACCGGGGCCACCGCGATCATCGACTTCGACGTCTCGGCCTGGACCGAGGTCGGCTGGGGCATGGGGCGGCTGGCCGATTTCGTGGTGCCGCGCAGCCTGGAATAGGCAAAACGGGCGGTGATACAATATCACCACCCGTACGATTTTGTTTCAGAGCGATAAAAGCCCTGACGCGGCCGATCAGTGCCCGAGGATCTGGCTCAGGAACAGCTTGGTCCGGTCCGACTGCGGGTTGTTGAAGAATTCCCTCGGCGTGTTCTGCTCGACGATCTGGCCCTGGTCCATGAAGATCACCCGGTTCGCCACCGCCTGGGCGAAGCCCATCTCGTGGGTGACGCAGATCATCGTCATCCCCTCCTCGGCGAGCTCGATCATCGTGTCGAGCACCTCCTTGATCATCTCCGGGTCGAGCGCCGATGTGGGCTCGTCGAACAGCATGATCTTCGGCCGCATGCAGAGCGCGCGGGCGATCGCCACGCGCTGCTGCTGCCCGCCCGAGAGCTGGCCGGGATATTTCGACGCCTGCTCCGGGATCTTGACCTTGGTCAGGAAGTGCATGGCCACTTCCTCGGCCTCCTTCTTCGGGGTCTTGCGGACCCAGATCGGGGCGAGCGTGCAGTTCTCGAGGATGGTCAGATGCGGGAAGAGGTTGAAGTGCTGGAACACCATCCCAACCTCGGAGCGGATCTTGTCGACGTTCTTCAGGTCCGAGGTCAGCTCCACCCCTTCGACGCGGATGCTGCCCTTCTGGTGTTCCTCCAGCCGGTTGATGCAGCGGATCAGGGTGGACTTGCCCGAACCCGAGGGACCGCAGACCACGATGCGCTCGCCGCGATAGACCGTCAGGTTGATGTCGCGCAGCACGTGGAACTGGCCGTACCACTTGTTCATGCCGGCGATCTCGATGGCGACCTCGTCGGAGACCTTCAGCTTATCGCGATGGACCGGGGCCAGCTCGTCGGCGGTGACAACGACTTCGCTCATGGGGAGCTCCTCAGCGATGCCCGGTCTGGAGACGACGCTCCAGATACTGGGAATATTGTGACATGCCGTAGCAGAAGATGAAGAAGATCAACGCGATGAAGCCGTAGATCTCCCAGATCACGCCGTTCCACTCCGAGGTGGCGCGGATCGCGGTCGACAGGCCGAGCGGATCGAGAAGCCCGATGATCGAGACCAGTGTCGTGTCCTTGAACAGGCCGATGAACACGTTGACGATGCCGGGGATCGAGATCTTCAGCGCCTGGGGCAGGACGATCAGCCGCATCGACTGCCAGTAGTCGAGACCCATCGCGTCCGCCGCCTCGTACTGGCCCCGCGGCAGCGCCGCCAGCCCGCCGCGGATCACCTCAGCGATATAGGCCGAGGCGAACAGCGTCACCATGATGATGACGCGCAGCACCAGGTCGAAGGTCGAGCCCGGCGGCAGCAGATAGGCGAGCATCACGCTGGCGACGAAGAGCAGCGTGATCAGCGGCACGCCTCGGATGAACTCGATGAAGCCGACGCAGAGCGTCTTGATGAAGAACATCTTCGACTGCCGCCCGAGCGCCAGCAGGATGCCGATCGGCAGCGACATGGCGATCGCGGTGACGCCGATGATCAGCGTCAGGGTGAAACCACCGATGTTGCGCGAGGCGACGGTGGGCAGCTCCAGAGGGATCACCGCGGCGAGGCCCTGCGCCAGCGTCCCGGCAATGCCCCATGCCCAGACCAGCGCCGCGATCACGGCGATGATCCCGGCACCGAAGTTGCCGATGCGCGGCGCGAGCACCAGATGGGCGGCATAGCCGACCAGGAGCGAGGCCGCGACCAGCACCGGCGTCCAGAGCGTGCCGCCCCAGATCAGCCAGTAGGCCACCACCGGGAAGGCCGCCGTCACCCAGAAGAGCTTGCGCGGCAGTGACTGGAACAGCACCGGAGCGATGGCCACCAGCATCAGCAGGAAGGTCAGCGTCGGGCGCCAGTACTGGTCGGCCGGGTAGAAGCCGAACAGGAACTGTTTCCACCGCTCGCGGATCACGGCGAAACAGGCGCCGGTGTCGATCTGGCGGCATTCCTGCAGCGAGTTCGCGTGCCAGACCGAATTGGCGAACCAGGGCCAGACCGAGATCACGAAATTGACGATGACATAGGCAACCAGCAGCGTCAGCGCGCTGTTGATCCAGCTGTTGAACAGGTTCTCGCGCGCCCATTTCACCGGCCCCGAAGCCGCGCTCGGCGGCTCCTGGGCGGGCAGAGGCTCGTGGCGGACGAAGGCGACGTCGACCATCTCAGCGCTCCTTCAGTTTGATCTGGGCGTTGTACCAGTTCATGAACGCCGAGATGCACAGCGAGATGGTCAGGTAGAAGGCCATCATCAGCAGGATCGCCTCGATCGCCCGGCCCGACTGGTTGAGCGTGATCCGCGTCGTAGCGGTCAGGTCCATGTAGCCGACGGCAATGGCCAGCGAGGTGTTCTTGGTCAGGTTCAGGTAGTGCGAGATCAGCGGCGGCACGATCACGCGCAGCGCCTGCGGCAGGATCACGAGCCGCATCGTGCGCCTCGGATTGATCCCAAGGCTGAAGGCCGCCTCGCTCTGCCCCTTGGACACCGACTGGATGCCGGCACGCACGTTCTCGGCGATGAAGGCGCCGGTATAGATCGACAGCGCGAACCACAGCGCGATGAACGGGCCGCGCAGGTGGATCCCGTCGACGAAGTTGAACCCGCGCAGCTCGGGATAGTCGAGATCGATCGGCCGGCCCAGGATGAAGAAGGCGAGCAGCACCGGCAGGATCAGGACGGCGAGCTGGATGCGGAAGGCGGGCAGCATCTCGCCCGTCGCATAGAGCCGCTGCTTGGCGTAACGGCCGAACCCGAGCGCCGCGACAATCGAGGCGAGGAAGACCAGCACCACGATCATCGACCCCTCGCCCCACACCGGGCTCGGCACATAGATGCCGCGATTGGTCACCGCGACGCTGTCCCAGAGGATCATGCTCGAGGTGGCGTCCTCGCCGCGGAAGGCGTTCGGCGCCGGCATGGTCTCGGTCATCACCGCATAGATGGTCAGGATGACGATCAGGACCGGGATGTTGCGGAAGATCTCGACATAGGCCGACATCAGCTTGCGCACCAACCAGTTCGACGACAGCCGCAGGATGCCGGCGAAGACGCCGACGATCGTGGCGGTGATGCAGCCGAGGAAGGCGACGAGCAGCGTGTTCAGCACGCCCACCAGCGCCGCGCGCGCATGCGTCATCTGCGAGTTGTAGTCGATCAGCCGCTGGTTGATGTCATAGCCGGCCGTCTGGCCGAGGAAGCGGAAGCTGAAGGTCTGGCCCTGCGCCGCTAGGTTGATCAGCGCGTTGTTCAGCAGATAGCCGACGCCGAGGATGAAGAGCAGGAATGCGATAACCTGGATTGTCAGCGACCGGTATCGCGAGTCGTTCAGGAGCATCGAGAGGCGGAACTGGTCTCCGCCGTGGTCGGCCATTGCCGTCATGCGCGCCTCCGTCTGCGGGTACGCAACGGACCCGGGATCCTCCCGGAGACGGGAACCTGCCCCGCCAGGCCCGCAGCGCAACGTGCCTGCGTGTCAGACGAAACGGGAGCGCCCTTCTGGGCGCCCCCGGCAGTCGATCCTCAGCGGAACGGCATCGCGTAGAGCAGGCCGCCATCCGTCCACTGGCCGTTCAGGCCACGGGCGAGGCCCAGCGGCGCGAGATATTCGTCGAAGATCTCGCCATAGTTGCCGACGGCGCTGATCGCCTTCACCGCCCAGTCGTTCTCGAGACCGAACATCGCGCCCAGCTCACCCTCGTGGCCGAGCAGGCGGTTCACGTCCGGGTTGTTGGTCGGCGTGGCGGCCAGTTCGGCGACATTCTCGCTGGTGATGCCGAGCTCTTCCGCCGAGATCAGCGCATAGAGCACCCAGCGGTTGATGTCGGCCCACTGGTCGTCGCCCTGGCGCACCAGCGGCCCGAGCGGCTCCTTGGAGATCACGTTCGGCAGGATGATGTGATCGTCGGGATTGTCGAAGGTCGCGCGCTGCGCGGCCAGACCCGAGATGTCGGTGGTGTAGGTGTCGCAGGCGCCCGCCAGATACTGCACCTGGCCTTCGGCGTTGGTCTCGATCGGCACCGGCTCGTAGGTCATCGAGTTGGCGCGGAAGAAGTCTGCGAGGTTGAGCTCGGTCGTGGTGCCGGTCTGGATGCAGACCGTGGCGCCGTCGAGCTCCATCGCGTCGGTGACGCCGAGCGCAGTCGGGACCATGAAGCCCTGACCGTCGTAGTAGTTGATGCCCACGAAGGTGAAGTTCAGGTCGACGTCGCGGGTGAAGGTCCAGGTCGTGTTGCGCGGCAGAAGGTCGATCTCGCCCGAGGCCAGCGTCTCGAACCGGGTCACGCCCGTCGTCGGGATGTACTCGACCGCATTGGCATCACCAAGCACGGCCGCGGCGACCGCCTTGCAGACCGAGATGTCGAAGCCGTTCCAGTTGCCGGTGTCATCGGGGGCGGCAAAGCCCACGAGACCAGTGTTGGTGCCGCATTTCAGCTGGCCGCGGGACTTGACGTCGTTCAGCGTCTGGGCCGAGACGGCTCCCGCCAGCAGGCCGGCGGCAAGCGCCGTGCCGGTAAAGAGAACTCTGCGCATCTTTCGTCTCCTGTTGGGACAACGTTTATGGTTGGATGGGAACTGGACAGCCGCCAGCCCCACCGCGGTGATACGAGCCTAAGTGCGCAGCAACCGAAAGGTCAAGGCGCGATGAGTGCTCAGCTTTTGCCCAGAGGACCCGGGGTTTTCCCCAGCATTTCGATAAACGCTGCGGCGCGCAGGAAATCTGCTCTTTTTTTCGCCGCCGCTGAGACGGCCTCGGCATCGATTCCCCATTGCTCGGACTGCCAGGTCTCGTCGAGACGCGACAGGTCCCAGGCTGGCTCGGCGTCGAGCGCGCCCTGCGCCACGGCGAGGCCGAGGACGAGCGAGCCCGACAGCGTCACCAGTTCGCCCAACCCCGAAAGCGCGAAATCGTCGAAGGCCTCCACCGCCCGGCCAAGGGCCTCGATGCTGGCCGGCGGCTGTGCCTCGGGCATGACGCCGATGACAGCGAGCAGCGGCGCGCCGTGGACCTGCCGCGCCCAGGCGAGCCAGGGATCCCAGGACGCGGTCTGGCGCATGGCGAGCTCCGCCGGCGCATCCGCCCGGTAGCACAGCAGATCGCTTTCGGCATAGGCCGCGATCGTGTCGACCACCGCGGCGCGCTGCAGCGGCACCCGGTCGATTGCAGTGTTGGCCATGCGGGTGAAGGGCAGCGCCTCGGGCTGGATCTCGCCCTCGATCGCCTCCCATTCCGCCGCCACCGTTTCGGCCAGCGCCGCGGAGGGCGAAACCATCGGCCGCCGCCCGGGAGTGCGCAGCGGTCGCTCATCGAGCAGGACCGCGAAGCCCTCTGCCTCCGGGCGCACCGCGACAGCCGTCCAGAACCGCTTTGCCGGAGCCCAGCTCATCGCGACCCCGCTCGCTCAGACAACCGCGCGCGAGCGCGCATCAAGCAGAAGCTCGACCGCCTCGTCGAGCGCATCGAAGCTCTCGATCACCAGATCCGCCCCGGCCGCTTCCAGCCGCGTCCGCGGGTGGTAGCCCCAGGACACGCCCACGGTCGCAAAACCCGCCGCGCGGCCCATGGCGATGTCGAACTCGGTGTCGCCGACCATCACCGCCCGCACCGCGTCGCAGCCGGTTTCGGCAAGGCTCTGGTGCAGCATCGAGGGATGCGGCTTCGACGGATGCGCGTCGGCGGTCTGGCTGGTGACGAAGAAATCCCCGATCCCATGCGTCGCGAAAGCATGCACCAGCCCGCGCCGCGCCTTGCCTGTCGCCACGCCGAGCAGCGTCGAGGGGGCAGCGGACAGTCGCTGCAGAGCAGCCATGGCGCCGGGATAGAGCGGCGCGTGCGCCTCCGCCCCGCCGGCCGCGCGCTGCGCGACGAAGCTGTCAGAGTAGAGGGTGACAAGCCCGCGGATCTCGGCCTCCGGCAGATGCGGCGCCAGCGTCCCGATCGCCTGGTGCAGCGACAGGCCGACGATCGAGAGGATGTCCTCGCGCACCGGCACCGGATGGCCGCCCTCGGTGAAGGCGCGCGTCATCGCGGCCACGATGACATGCTGGCTGTCGATCAGCGTGCCGTCCATGTCGAAGACGACGAGCCGGGTATCGGCGACGGAACTCATGGTCTCACTGCCCTTCACACTTGTTCACGAAGCTTTCCCAATGCTTACCTGTCTCGAATAGACGTTTTAGATCAAAGGCTTGAAAATTGCGCACATGTGCGCACGCCGTGCGCGCGCACGTGCTCACTCCTCGACCTCGAAGGGATCCGGCGCCGCGTCCTGCGGCCGCCAGCCGAACATCTCCCAGGTCCGGGCCATGTGCTCCGGCAGCGGCGCGGTGAAACTCAGCTTCGCCCCGGTCACGGGATGCGGGATCTCCAGGCTGCGTGCATGCAGGTGCAGCTTGCGGCTGACCTCCCCGCCGAGCTGCGCCCCCCAGCCACTGCCGAGGTTCTCCTGCCCGCTCGTCCCGTACTTTCCGTCGCCCACGATCGGATGCCCGATCGCCGCCATATGCGCGCGCAGCTGATGGGTTCGCCCGGTCACCGGACGCAGCGCGGCCCAGGCAACGCGCCGGCCCGCCGCCTCGACCACCACGTAATCCGTCGTCGCCCGCTGCGCCCCCTCGGTCGTGGCGATATCGTCGGGATGGACGGCGAGCATCTTCTCACCCTCGCCCCCCGGCCCGTGTCCGGGCGCCTTCACCAATCCATAGCGGATCGTCCCCGCCTGCGGCGAGGGCACGCCCGCCACCGCAGCCCAGTAGAGTTTCTTCGCGTCCCGCCCGCGGAAGGCCTTGGCCAAGGCTGCCGCCGCCCGCGCGCTGCGCGCCATGACCAGTACGCCCGATGTGTCGCGGTCGAGCCGGTGCACCAGCCGCGGCTTGTCCTCGCGCCCGAAGCGCAGCGCCTCCGCCAGCCCGTCCACATGCCGGTGCTGTCCCGACCCGCCCTGCACCGCCAGACCCGGCGGCTTGTTCAGCACCAGAACGTCGTCGTCGCGCCAGAGCACGCAGGCGCGGATCATCTCGGCATCCGCTGCGCTGACCTCTTCCCTGCGCTTCAGCGGCGCCGGGGCCGGAGCCTCGGGGATCGGCGGCAGGCGCAGAACCTGGCCCTCGGCCAGCCGTGTCGCCGGCTTCGCCTTCGCCCCGTCGACGCGGATCTCGCCCTTGCGGCACATCCTCTCGATCAGCCCCTGCTGCAGGTGCGGGTACTGCCGCCGCAACCAGCGGTCGAGACGCATCTCCGCCGCCTCGGCCCCGAGCGTGAACTCGCGCACGCCCGTCACCGGCGCCGCCCTGGGCAAGGCGCACGCGAGGCGCTGATCGGAAAGGTTGCAGGCATGGGGATCGGGCCACCGGGCTGTTGACGCCGCCCAAAGGGCGCCGCCCGGCCCGATTGTCAAGCCGCGCTCAGGGGAGGCTGGCGTGTGCCGCCTGCCCCGGCACCAGGTCGGCGACCTCCGGAGGCAGGATGCTCAGGCTGATCACGCCGGCGACGGCGGGTGTGCCATCGGCCAGCGATGCCCCGATGCCGGCCACCGTCCAGCCGTCAAATCGGCGCGCGGCGATGGCCCCGAAGGACTCTATCGAAATAGCCTCGTGCCGACGGTCGGTGATGATATGGGCGGCCAGCGGCATCACCACCGACCAGCATCCCTCGACCACCTGGCGAACGACATCGCCCTCGATACGCATCTCGCCCGTCAGCCCGTTGCGATGGTTGAATTGTATCGTCTGATACTGAAGACGCAAAAGAGTCGCCACGGGGAGGCCATCGGCCAGCCGGGAGACAAAAGAAAACTCTACCAGCGCAGAGTCGCTGTCTCTCATTCGCGTCGCTCTTGTCGATTAAAAGACCGGATGTCCTGAAATCAACCATAACGAAAGCGTGAGTCAATAGCCTGGTCGGAACGTTCGTCAGAAAAATCGAAACACGATTAACGCAACGCCTAGATGCGCGAGGTCAGCTCACGCAGAAACTGCACCGCGGCATCCTCGGCGACGGCCTCCTGGACGGCCGGCAGGAGGCCCATGCTCCAGTTTCGGAAGCGCCGCGCCTCAATCGGATCCTCGCGGACAACCACCAGCTTGTGGTGCCGCGAGTCGCGGATGATGACCTCCATACGCGCGAAAAGCGCGCGCTGCGGCCCCTCGAGCACGCCATGGAAGCGTCCGCCCTGGTGGATCAGGAATCCGGTGAGCCCGACGCGCTCGTTCTTCACACGGGAGATTGTGGCAATCGCCTGAAGATCGTCATCGCCAATCTTCCTCGCGGCGACGCTCACATAGACCAAACGGAGAAGCTCCGCCGTCCTTGATCCTTCGATCCTGGTGATGAACGCGCCCCCCAACCGGCTTTCGTAAACAGCCTGAACACCACTCGCCCAGCGTTTACTCGGAATCCGATTTCCGCACACTATCGCGCCGAGTCGCGAGGTTCAAAGACCTTTTTTTCAGCTCCGCCTCGGCGCCTCGCTCGGTGGGATTGTAGAAGCGTTCCCGGGCCATTCCGTCAGGAAAATAGTCCTGACCCGAGAACGCCTCCTCCTGATCGTGGTCATACCGGTAGCCGGCGCCATAGCCCTCGGACTTCATCAGCCGCGTCGGCGCGTTCAGGATGTGCTTGGGGGGCATCAGCGAGCCGGTCTCGCCGGCAGCCCGCATCGCCGCGCCGAAGGCCTTGTAGGCGGCGTTCGACTTCGGGGCGAGCGCCAGGTAGATCACCGCCTCGGCCAGCGCCAGCTCGCCCTCGGGCGATCCCAGCCGCTCATAGGTCTCCCAGGCGTCGAGGCAGAGCGTCAGCGCGCGCGGATCGGCGAGGCCGATGTCCTCGGAAGCCATGCGGGTGATGCGCCGGGCCAGAAAGCGTGGATCCTCGCCGCCCTTCAGCATCCGCGCCAGCCAGTAGAGGCTGGCATCCGGGTCCGAGCCGCGGACGGATTTGTGCAGGGCCGAGATCAGGTTGTAATGCTCGTCCCCCGACTTGTCGAAGAGCGCCGCGCGACGGGTCAGCCGGCGGGAGAGCGCGGCCGCGTCGAGCGTCTCTGTCTCGCTCGCGATCTGCTCGATCAGGTTGAGGAATGCCCGCCCGTCGCCATCGGCCATGCCGATCATGGTCTCGCGCGCCTCGGACGTGACCGGCAGCGGGCGGCCGAGCTCGGCCTCGGCACGCTGCGCGATCCGCTCAAGCGCCGGCTCGTCGAGCCGGTTCAGCACCAGAACCTGCGCGCGGGAGAGAAGCGCCGAGTTCAGCTCGAAGGACGGGTTCTCGGTCGTGGCGCCCACCAGCACGATGGTGCCGTCCTCCATCAGCGGCAGAAAGGCATCCTGCTGGGCTCGGTTGAAGCGATGGATCTCGTCAACAAAGAGCAGCGTGCCGCGGCCGTTCGTGCGCCGCAACTTCGCGCTCTCAAAGATCTTCTTCAGATCGGCGACACCGGTGAAGATCGCCGAGATCTGCACGAAGGCAAGATCGGTGGCATCCGCCAGCAGGCGCGCGATCGTCGTCTTGCCCACCCCCGGAGGGCCCCAGAAGATGATCGAACCGAGCTTGCCCTCGGCAAGCATGTGCCCGAGCGGGCCGTCGGGTCCGAGCACATGGTCCTGGCCGGCGACCTCCTCGATCCGCGCGGGGCGGAGGCGATCCGCGAGCGGCTGGGTCGCCGCCGGCGCCGGGGCCGCGGCAGGTCGCGTCTGAGGGGGGTCTCGGTCAAAAAGGTCGGGCATGCGCCCACCCTAGTCCCGGGCGATTGCGGACGGAAGGGAGGCCGTGCTGCCTTTACCGCGCACGCGCGCGTGAGTTGAAAGAGCGGCGCCGTTGTGCCACGTGTGGCTCCGTCCAGCAGAGACGAAACATAGGGGCAGTATCGATGCGGTCTTCCATCTCACGGCGTAGCTTTGCGCGCGGTCTGGTCGCGACGGGCGCGGCAGCTCTTGCGGCCCCCGCTCTTGCCAACGAGCTTATCACCGACAGCGGCGGCACGATCCGCCGTCGGATCTCGGGCCTGAAGATGCAGAACTGGCAGGACCATTTTCCCACACTCACCAATGACGCAATCCTCTGCGTGATCGACGACCGGGTGCTGCACTACTGGGGCGAAGACGGGTTCTACCGGGTCTACCCGACCTCGGTGCCGTTGACCGACGAGCTGACGCGCCGCGGCCGGACCGAAGTGGTGCTCAAGCGCCCCGACCCGACCTGGGCCCCGACGCCGAACATGCTGGCGCGCATGCCCGATCTGCCGCGCAGCGTCCCGGCGGGCGATCCCAACAACCCGCTCGGGGTGCGCGCGCTGAACCTCAGCTGGCAGTATTACCTGATCCACGGCGGTAACGACATCCGCAAGATCGGCCGGCAGTCCTCCTCGGGCTGCATCGGCCTGCACAACGAGCACATCATCGAGATCTACAACCGCGCCAAGGTCGGCACGCAGGTCCTGCTGATCTGACGCTCACCGCTGCGGGGCGAACAGCCCCGCCAGCCGCTCACGCAAGAGCGCCTTCTGCACCTTGCCCATGGCATTGCGCGGCAGGCTTTCGACCAGTTCGACATGCTTGGGCAGCTTGAAGGCAGCGAGCCGTTCGCGCAGCGCGCCGGCCACGTCGCCGGGATCGCCCTCGGCAGTCAGCACCGCCACCACCGCCTCGCCGAAGTCGGGATGCGGCACGCCGATCACCGCACTCTCGATCACGCCCGGCAGGTCGTCGATCGCGCTCTCGACTTCCTTGGGATAGATGTTGAGCCCGCCCGAGATGATCAGGTCCTTCGCCCGGCCCACGATCGTCACATAGCCGTCGGCTCCGATCGTCGCCAGATCGCCGGTGATGAAGAACCCGTCCGCGCGCAGCTCCTCAGCAGTCTTCTCGGGCATGTTCCAGTAGCCCTTGAAGACATTCGGTCCCCGCACTTCCAGCACACCGACCTCGTCCGGGCCGAGCAGCCCGCCGTCGCGCCCGCGGACCTGCAGCTCCACCCCCGGCAGCGCGGGTCCCACCGTGCCTGCACGGCGCTCGCCCTCGAGCGGGTTCGATGTGTTCATGCAGGTCTCGGTCATCCCGTAGCGCTCGAGGATCCGGTGCCCGGTACGCTCGGCGAACTCGACATGGGTCTGGGCGAGCAGCGGGGCCGATCCCGAGACGAAGAGCCGCATCCCGGCCGCCCGCTCGCGGTCCAGCCGCGGCGACGCCAGCAGCCGGGTGTAATAGGTCGGCACGCCCATCAGCACCGTGGCGCGCGGCATCAGGTCCAGCACCGCCTCGGCCTCGAACTTCGGCAGGAAGAACATCCGCCCGCCGCTCATCAGCACCAGGTTCAGCGCCACGAACAGCCCGTGCGTGTGATAGAGCGGCAGCGCGTGGATGAGCACGTCGTCCGGGCCGAATCCCCAGGCGACATGTAAGGTGGCGACATTCGACCACAGGTTTTCCTGTGTCAGCATCGCACCCTTGGACCGGCCGGTGGTGCCGGAAGTGTAGAGGATCGCGGCCACATCGCCCGCCGCCCGCTCAGCACCCTCCGCATCCGGCAACATGCCCGCAGCGGCGGTGCTCAGGCTGCCCATTCCCTCGGCGTCGAGCGTGAAGACCCGCGCGCCGGCCCCTGCCGCCAGCGGCGCCAGCGCCGCCTCGGCGGCCGGGTCGCAGACCAGACCGGCCGGGGCGGAATCTGCGATGAAATAGGCGAGCTCGACCGGGGTATAGCCGGTGTTCAGCGGCACGTAGACCGCGCCCGCCTGCAGCACCGCGAGGTAGAGCGCGATGCCGCGCACCGACTTCTCCACCTGCACCGTCACCCGGTCGCCGGGCCGCACACCCTCGGCCCGCAGCAGGGCCGCGATGCGCCCGACATCGTCGAGCAGGGCGCCCGCAGTCACCGTCTCGCCGGAGGCGGTCTCGATCAGGACCCGCGCGCGGTCGCGCGCTGCGGCGGCGGTCAGGCGGTCGAACAGGCTGTCGCTCATGCCCGCCCGCCGTGGACCATCAGGCTCAGGATCTCGAACAGCATCTGCGCGCCGGCATGGGCGGTGTTGGTCGTCGCGTCATACGGCGGCGCCACCTCGACCAGATCGCCACCGACGATGTTGATCCCCTTCAGCCCGCGCAGGATCGCCTGTGCCTCGCGGGTGGTCAGCCCGCCGATCTCGGGCGTGCCCGTGCCCGGCGCGAAGGCCGGATCGAGCGCATCGATGTCGAAGGAGAGATAGACCGGGCCGTCGCCCACCACGGCACGGGCGCGGGCGATCACGTCGCGAACCCCCATCGTGTCGATCTCCTCGGCATGGATGCAGGTCATGCCGCTTTCGGTGGCGAACTCGTAGAGATACTCCGATGCGCCCCGAAGCCCGATCTGCACCGTCCGCGTCGGGTCGAGAACGCCCGCCAGCACCGCGTTGCGAAACGGCGCCCCGTGGTTCTCGCGCAGCCCGTCGAAGGGCCCGCCGGTGTCGGAATGCGCGTCGATGTGGATGAGTCCCACCGGCCGGTCGCGCCCCACGGCGCGCAGGATCGGATAGGTGATCGAGTGATCTCCTCCGACCGACAACGGCCGCACGCCCGCATCGACGATGGCGCGGGTCCAGGCCTCGATCTCGCGATGCGAGGCGGCGACGTCGTAGCGGCTGGAGAATGGCACGTCGCCGACGTCTGCCACCGCCAGGTCGTGGATCGGAGTGCACTCCAGCACGTGGTTGTACGGCCCCACCCGCTCGATGGTGCGGACCGCCCGCGGCCCGAAGCGGGTGCCGACGCGGTTGCTGGCGGCGAGATCGAAGGGCACGCCGGTGATCGCCACATCCAGCCCCGAGAAGTCGGGCGCTGCCGCATCGACCTGCCGGTAGGGCGCGGTCAGAAACGTCGGCACGCCCACGAAGGGCGCGGGACGCGCGCCGCGGCTGAAGACGCGCGCGGCCACATGGGCGAACTTCGGATCATGCATCCGCCCGCCGGGATCATCGGCGTAGCGCGCCCTGAGCCGTTCGAGTTTCTCCGCGTCCCAGGCCATGCCTTCCTCCACGACAGACAGAGGGCGATCAGTGCCGGAAACCCGTGGCTTCGGCAAGCAGGACGGCGCGGCGGCATCTGCCCCAGGCGTGCGCGCGCACGGGTGGGCACGCGTGCCCAAATTTTATCATGTTGTTTTTGTGCGCTTATTCAGGACAGGTAAGCATTAGGAAAGCTTCGTTAACGCGCAGAGGCCGGCTTTCATGGCCGGCGCGCCCGGATTGTGGCCCGAACCGGCGCGGATCTCGCCGGGGATTGCGCTTGACGGCATGGGGGGGCTATCCCACCTAAGGCCGCAGGTACGGGCCGCATCCAGATTTCGGCCGACGACGGAGACAGTCCAGATGGAACTCAACCTCGCCCAGGCGCCCGCCGCTCCCGCGATCAAGGACGGCACCGAGGCGACCTTCATGGCCGACGTGATCGACGCCTCGAACGAGGTGCCCGTCATCGTCGATTTCTGGGCGCCCTGGTGCGGCCCCTGCAAGACGCTCGGACCTGCGCTGGAAGCCGCGGTGACCGAGTCAAAGGGCAAGGTGCGCCTGGTCAAGATCGACGTCGACCAGAACCAGATGCTTGCCAGCCAGATGCGCGTGCAGTCGATCCCGGCGGTCTTCGCCTTCGTCGGCGGCCGCCCCGTCGACGGGTTCATGGGCGCGCAGTCGCCCGCGCAGATCAAGGCCTTCGTCCAGCGGCTGATCGAGATGAGCGGCGGCAATGCCGGGCTGGAGGAGGCGCTGGCCGCCGCCGAGGAGATGCTGGCCGAGGGCGCGGCCTCCGACGCGGCCGAGACCTTTGCCGCCATCCTCGGCGAGGAGGAAGGCCATCCCGGCGCCATGGGCGGCCTCGCCCGTGCCTATCTGGCACTCGGGGATATCGAGCGCGCCCGCGAAATCCTGGATCTCGCCCCCGCCGACAAGGCGAACGACCCTGCGATCCTGGCCGCACGGGCTCAGATCGACCTGGCCGAGGCCACCGCCGGTGCCGGCGAGGTGGGCGATCTGGCGGCTGCGCTGGATCGCGACCCGAACGACCATCAGGCGCGGTTCGATCTCGCGCTGGCGCAGCTTGCCCGCAACGACCATGCCGCGGCGATCGACACGCTGCTTGATCTCTTCCGCCGCGACCGCGAGTGGAACGAGGCGGCGGCGCGCACGCAGCTCTTCAAGCTCTTCGACAGCCTCGGGCCCAAGTCCGAGCTGGCCCAGAAGGGACGCCGGCGGCTCAGCTCGATGATCTTCGCCTGACACGCCGCCCCCCGGGGCCGGCGCCAGGTCGACTGCAGCGGGAGAAGCCTTGGTCAAGAAGTTCAGCCTCGCCGATCTGCCGGAGACGATACCGGTCTTCCCGCTGCCGGGTGCGCTGCTTCTGCCGCGGGCGCGGCTGCCGCTGAACATCTTCGAGCCGCGGTATCTGGCGATGCTCGACGATACGCTGCGCACCCAGCACCGCCTGATCGGGATGATCCAGCCGGCGATGCTGCCCGAGGGGAGGGTCTCGCCGCGTCTGCACCGCATCGGATGTGCGGGGCGGGTCACAGCGCTTCAGGAGACCGAAGACGGGCGCTACCTGATCACGCTCTCGGGCGTCAGTCGCTTCCGCATGACCGAGCCGCAGGAAGGCTTCAGCCCCTACATGCGGGCGCGGGTGGAATGGTCGAGCTTCGAGCGCGACCTCGGGCGCTGCGAGAATGATCCCGATTTCGACCGCTCGCGGTTTCTCAAGGTGCTGGCACGATTCTTCGACACCGCGCAGCTCTCGTCGGACTGGGACAGCCTGAAGGAGGCCGAGGAGGAATTGCTGGTGAATTCGCTGGCCATCCTCTGCCCCTTCGATCCCGAGGAGAAGCAGGCCCTGCTCGAGGCACCGACGCTGGCCAACCGGCGCGAGACGCTGGTGATGCTGATGGAGTTCGCCCTGCGCGGCGGCTCGGACGAAGGGACGCTGCAATGAGCGCCGCCGCAGACGGCAACGCGCCGGGCCACCCGCCGGCCCACGAGACCCGCATCGACCGCCGGCTGCTGGACTTCCTCGTCTGCCCGGTGACGCGCGGCCCGCTGAGCTACGACGCCGAGCGGCAGGAACTGGTCTCGCGCGGGGCGGGCCTCGCCTTCCCGATCACCAACGGCATCCCGGTGATGCTGATCGACGAGGCGCGGCGGCTGGAGGACTGAGCCTGTCGGCGCCCTACTCCGCCGCGATCAGCGCCGCCATGATCGCCCGCGCGCTGTCGCTGTTCCAGTCGGCGCCGCCCATCAGCCGAGCGATCTCCTGGCCCTCGCGGTTCACGACCACGGTCACCGGCAGGCCCGGCACGTTCATCGCCCCGGCCAGCTCCATCCTGGGGTCGAGGTAGGTCTCGAGCGTCTCGACGCCTACCGCCTCGTTGAACTCCACGATCGCCTCGGGGTCGTTGCGGCCGCTGGCCACGGCCATCACCGCGAAACCCGGGCCCCCCATGGCGCGTTCCAGCGCGTCGAGCGAGGGCTTCTCCTGTCGGCAGGGAGCGCACCAGGTCGCCCAGAAGTTCACCAGCCGCACCCGCCCGTTGCTGTCGGCCAGCGTCACCTCGCGGCCCTCGGGATCGGTGAAGGGAGTATCCGGCGTCGCCACCGGCTCGGCATGGACGACCAGCTTGCGCATGTCGCCCGCGCGCAGGGCCTCGATTGCGGCACGCTCCTCCGTATCCAGCGCCTGGGCGGCCGCGGGATTTGCCACGGCGAGGAGCGCAATGTAGAGCAGGGCGGCGAACAGGCGCATCGGATATTCTCTCAACGACAGGGCGGGCGGATGACCCAGGGCAAGGCTCAGAACACGATGTGGGGCGGCCGCTTCAGTGCCGGGCCCGACGCGATCATGGAGGCGATCAACGCCTCCATCGGTTTCGATCGCCGTCTGGCAGCCCAGGACATCGAGGCGAGCCGCGCCCACGCCGCCATGCTCGGCGCCACGGGCATCGTCAGTGATAGCGATGCGGCCGCGATCCGGGAAGGACTGCTCACGGTCTTGTCAGAGATCGAGGCGGGCACTTTCGCCTTCTCGACGGCGCTCGAGGACATCCACATGAACGTGGAGAGCCGGCTGCGCGAGCTGATCGGCGAGCCGGCCGGCCGGCTGCACACGGCGCGTTCGCGCAACGACCAGGTCGCGACCGATTTCAGGCTCTGGGTGCGCGGTCAGTGCGATGCCGCAATCGAGGGCCTGACGGCGCTGATGCGCGCGCTGGTGGCGCAGGCCGAGCGCGGGGCCGATATGGTCATGCCCGGCTTCACGCATCTGCAGAGCGCCCAGCCGGTGACCTGGGGCCACCACATGCTCGCCTATGTCGAGATGCTCGACCGCGACCGCGGGCGCTTCCGCGACGCACGGGCGCGGATGAACGAAAGCCCGCTCGGCGCCGCGGCACTGGCGGGAACCGGCTTCCCGATCGACCGCGAGATGACAGCCACGGCACTCGGCTTCGAGCGCCCGATGGCCAATTCGCTCGACGCGGTTTCCGACCGCGACTTCGCACTGGAGTTTCTGAGCGCCGCGGCGATCTGCGCCACGCATCTGTCGCGCTTCGCTGAGGAGCTGGTGATCTGGTCGACCGCCCAGTTCCGCTTCGTGGCGCTCAGCGACCGCTTCTCCACCGGCTCCTCGATCATGCCGCAGAAGAAGAACCCCGACGCGGCCGAGCTGATCCGCGCCAAGCCGGGGCGGATCACCGGCGCGCTGGTCGCGCTGCTGACGATCATGAAGGGCCTGCCGCTCGCCTATTCCAAGGACATGCAGGAGGACAAGGAGCAGG
>CAYLHK010000042.1:0-22883 GCA_964383295.1 uncultured Rhodovulum sp. | reverse complement strand
AGATCACCTATTTCCTCGCGCCCTACATCAACAGCTACAAGCGGTTCATGGCCGGAACCTTCGCGCCGACCAAGGCGATCTGGTCGTCCGACAATCGCACCGCGGGCTATCGGCTGGTCGGCGAGGGGTCCAAGTCGGTGCGCATCGAATGCCGGGTGGGCGGGTCCGACCTGACGCCGCACCTGGCCTATGCGGCGCTGCTCGCCGCCGGCATCGCCGGCATCGAGAACGAGCTGGAGCTGGAGGCGGAGTTCAGCGGCGACGCCTATGGCGCGCGGCGGGCGCGCGAGATCCCCAAAACCCTGCGCGACGCGACCGAGGCGCTGCGCAAGTCCGCCATGCTGCGCAAGGCCCTTGGCGACGAGGTGGTCGACCATTACGTCCATGCCGCCCGTTGGGAGCAGGCCGAATACGACCGCCGGATCACCGATTGGGAAGTCGCGCGCGGGTTTGAACGCGCCTGAAGGAACAGGTTCAGATGTCCGACATCACGTGCATTTCCCCCGTAGACGGCAGCGTCTACGTCACCCGCCCTGCCGCCTCGATCGAGAGCGTGCGCGAGCGGCTGGCACTGGCGCGCAAGGCACAGAAGGAATGGGCCGCCCGCCCGCTCGATGAGCGTATCGAGCTGGTGCAGGAGGGCGCGGCGCGGCTCGAGAGGGTCAACGCCGATCTCGTCACCGAGCTCGCCCGCCAGATGGGCCGGCCCGTGCGCTATGGCGGCGAGATGGGCGGCGTGCGCGAGCGCACCGCCTACATGGCCTCGATCGCCGCCGAGAGCCTTGCCCTGCATGTGGTCGAGGACAGCGACAAATTCCGCCGCTTCCTGTCGCGCGAGGCGTTGGGCGTGGTCTTCATCATCGCGCCCTGGAACTATCCGTTCCTGACCGCGATCAACACGATTGTGCCTGCGCTCATCGCCGGCAACGCCGTGGTGCTCAAGCACGCGAGCCAGACGCCGCTGGCCGGAGAGCGGCTGGCGCAGGCCTTCTCGCACCTGCCCGACGGGCTGTTCACCAACCTCTTTCTCGACCATGCGACCACCTCGGCGCTGCTGGCCGAGCGCGCCTTCGACTTCGTCAACTTCACCGGCTCGGTGCGCGGCGGGCAGGAGATCGAGCGCGCGGCCGCCGGCACTTTCGTCGGCGTCGGGCTGGAGCTCGGCGGCAAGGACCCGGGCTACGTGCGCGCGGACGCCAACCTCGACGCGGCGGTCGACACGCTCATGGACGGGGCGATGTTCAACGCCGGCCAGTGCTGCTGCGGCATCGAGCGCATCTATGTCCACGAAAGCCTCTATGACGCCTTCGTCGAGAAGGCGGTTGCCTGGGTCTCGGGACTGAAGCTCGGCAATCCGCTGGAACAGGAGACGACCATCGGCCCCATGGCCTCGAAGCGCTTCGCCGATACCGTGCGCGGGCAGGTGGCCGAGGCGGTGGCGGCGGGGGCCAAGCCCCTGGTCGATCCGAAGCTGTTCCCAGCCGACACCGGCGACACCGCCTATCTGGCGCCGCAGATCCTCGTCGATGTCGACCACTCCATGCGGGTGATGACCGAGGAGAGCTTCGGCCCCGTCGTCGGCATCATGAAGGTCTCGGGCGACGAGGAGGCGATCGGCCTGATGAACGACTGCCGCTACGGGCTGACGGCGAGCCTCTGGACGAACGATACCGCCAAGGCCGAGGAGATCGGCGCGCGCATCGAGACCGGCACCGTGTTCATGAACCGCGCCGACTATCTCGACCCGGCGCTGTGCTGGACCGGCGTGAAGGAGACGGGCAGGGGGGCCGCGCTCTCCTATCTCGGCTATCTCAGCCTGACCCGGCCGAAGTCCTACCACCTGAAAAAGCTGCCCGCCTGACCCCGGAGCGGCGCGCGGGACCCTCCCGCGCGCCGTCCGCCGGGCGCGCGCGGCTTACGCCGCCGCCCGCTGGTTCGCGGCCTGGTCGGCGAGGCCGGTCAGCGTCTCGTCTGCCTTGCCCTCCTCGGTCAGGGTCGCGTCGAGCAGCTTGACGGCATCCGCCATCCCCAGCACCTCGGCCCAGCGCTTGAGCGTGCCATAGCGGGTGATCTCGTAATGCTCGACCGCCTGCGCCGCGGCGATCAGCCCGGCATCGAGCGCCTGCGTGCCCTTGTAGTCATCGAGCACCTCGGCGCCTTCCTCGAGGATCCCGTCGATCGCCGGGCAGGTCTTGCCCTGCGCGCGCTTGCCCAGGATCTCGAAGATCTCCTGCAGGCGCTGGACATGCACCTCGGTCTCCTCCTTGTGGGATTTGAACGCTTCCTTGAGCTCGGGCGCCTCAGCGCCGCGCGCCATCTTCGGCAGCGCCTTCAGGATCGCGCGCTCGGCGTAGTAGATGTCCTTGAGCGTGTCGTGGAACAGGGACTGAAGATCCTTCTCGGCCATTGGAGTGCCTTTCGGGGTTGAACGGGAGCGTGGCAGATACCCAACCCGCAGCCACTCCGACCGTTCCGCCCTCTTTGCGCTCGGCTTGATTCCTCGGCGCGGACCGGTCGCCATCGGTGCGTCGCGGGCCGCAGTCCGGCTGGTGGGGCCGAGAAGATTGATATGGGGTTAACGCGGCCGAGATAATCAAATGAAATCAACAGCAAAGGCGGATTCGCACGCTTGCGAATCCGCGCGCTCCCAGGCCGCGGCGCATGGTGGAGCCCGCGGCGCCATTGCCACGACGCCATGGATGCTCGAAAGTAATCCCGTGCTCTTGCAGTGAGATCTGAATGACCCTCTCCGCCAACTGGTCCTTCCCCACCTACATCCGCTTCGGTGCCGGCCGCATCGATGAACTGGGCAAGGCCTGCGCTGCCGCCGGGATAACGCGGCCGCTCTTCGTCACCGACCCGGGCCTCGCCGGCCTGCCCATCACCGCCCAGGCCCTGGGCGCGCTCGAGGCAGCCGGTCTCCACGCCGCGGTCTTCTCGGACGTGCAGCCGAACCCGACGGATGCGAACGTGGCCGCCGGCCTGCAGGTCCTGCGCGACGGCGGCCATGACGGCGTGGTCGCCTTCGGCGGCGGCTCGGCGCTCGACTGCGGCAAGGTCGTGGCCTTCATGCGCGGCCAGACCCGGCCGATGTGGGACTTCGAGGACATCGGCGACTGGTGGACCCGCGCCGATCCCGCCGGCATCGCCCCCATCGTCGCCGTGCCGACCACGGCCGGCACCGGATCCGAGGTCGGCCGGGCCGGCGTCATCACCAATGTGGCGACCCACACCAAGAAGGTGATCTTCCACCCCAAGATGCTGCCCGCCCAGGTCATCCTCGACCCCGAGCTCACCGTCGGCCTGCCGCCGGTGCTGACGGCCGGCACCGGCATGGACGCCTTCGCCCACTGTCTCGAAGCCTACTGCGCCCCGTCCTACCATCCGATGGCCGAGGGGATCGCGGTCGAGGGGCTGCGGCTGGTCAAGGAGTACCTCCCGCGCGCCTACCGCGACGGCACCGACATCGAGGCCCGGGCCAACATGCTCGCCGCGGCCTCGATGGGCGCGGTCGCCTTCCAGAAGGGCCTCGGCGCGATCCATGCACTGTCGCATCCCGTGGGCGCGATCTACGGCACCCACCACGGCCTGACCAACGCGGTGTTCATGCCCTATGTGCTCGACTTCAACCGCGAGGTGCTCTGGGACAAGATCGACCGCCTCTCGGCCTGGCTGGGGCTCGAAGGCGGCTTCCCGGGCTTTCTCGACTTCGTCCTGCGCCTGCGCCGCGATCTCGGCATCCCGCATACGCTCGACAAGATCGGCGTCGATGACGCACGCCTCGACGAGATGTCGGCGATGGCGGTCGAGGACCCCACCGCGGGCGGCAATCCCCGCGCGCTGACCGTTGCCGACACCCGCGATCTCTACGAGCGCGCGCTCGAGGGCCGGCTGGGCTGACCAAGGCCGTTGACAAGGCCCTCCGTGGGTTGGCATCGCAGGCTTCCTGCCTGGAATGGAGCCGCTGCGATGGGTAAGGGCACAACTGGCGAGAACGAGGCCATCCTCAGGGCGGCCGGCCTGCGCATCACCCGGCAGCGCCGGGTGATTCTCGACATCCTGCAGGCCGCCGACGGGCATCCCGATGCGGCCGAGATCCATGCCTGCGCCGTGCGCGTGGATCCGCGGATCTCGCTCGCGACCGTCTACCGTACAATGCGCGCGCTCGAAGGCTCGGGTGCGATCCACCGCCATGCCTTCGAAGGGGGGCCCGCCCGCTTCGAGCAGGCCCCGAGCGATCACCACGATCATCTGATCGACCTCGACACTGGCGAGGTGGTCGAATTCAAGAGTGACCGGATCGAGGCCATCCAGGAAGAGATCGCCGCGCGCCTCGGCTACGAAATCGTCCACCACCGGCTGGAGCTCTACGGCCGCAAGAAGCAGCCGCGCTGACGCGGCAGCCTATTGCGCTCGGGCCTCCGCCAGCGCCCGCCAGGCCGCCGAAAACCCCATCAGCGAGTACCCCAGCCGCACCGGCACGCCCTCGACCAGGGTCAGCGTCGCCGTCCCCGAGCGTTCGCGGCGCATCGCCGCGAGCATCTCGCCATCGAGCGGCACCTCGGCCAGGCAGCCGGTCTCCGGCCCGCAGGTACGCCAGGCAAGCTCGCGCACGGTGTCGGCCCCGATCCCCGCCGCGAGCCCGTCCGGCAGGTGCAGCCCCAGAGCGGTGACGAAGCGCAACTCGGCCGGCGCCCCTTCCGCCTCCACGCGCAGCACCTCCGTCCCATCGGTGGCCAGCACCTGCGTCTGCACCCTGCATCCGGTCTCGCCGCAGACGAGGCGCCAGTCGTCGAAGACGCCGGCGTCCGGTTCCGCCGGCGCGATCTCCCGCACGTCCTCTCCGGCCGCGTCGATCTCGGCCGGCATCTCCGCAGCCATTGCCGCCCCGGTCCCCAATCCGATCAGGATCGCGACAAGTGTCTGTTTTTGCACCATCTCGTTAAGCATGTTCGGCCTGCTCGATTAGGGGTTGCTTCACCCTGGCTGCGCTATGTCCGTCGCAAGCGGCTGAAGGGCCGGCGCGGCGAGACTGGAAATCGGTCGCAAGCCGCAAGTGTCAGAATGGCGTCCATAGGTTCCGCATGTGCGGGATCACATCGTCATAGCCGGTGTCGAAAGCACCGCAACGCAAGGAACTATCTCATGTCCAGCATCCTGACCAACACCTCGGCAATGGTCGCCCTTCAGACCCTGAAGAGCACCAATGCCAGCCTGGCCAAGACGCAGAACGAGATCTCGACCGGCATGAAGGTCGCGACCGCCAAGGACAACTCGTCGAGCTGGGCCATCGCCGCGCGCATGCGCTCGGACGTCTCGGCCTTCTCCAAGCTCTCCGAGTCGCTGACGGTTGGCAATGCGGTGGTCGGCACGGCCCGCACCGCCGCCGAGACGATCGTCGATGCACTGGGCAAGATCCAGGAGAAGGCGGTCCAGGCCCGTGAACCCGGCGCCGACATCACCTCGCTTCAGGCCGATGTCGATGCCTATCTGGCCACGATCACCTCGACCGCGGCCTCGGCGCAGTTCAACGGCATCAACCTGGTGAAGACGACGCCTGACAGCGCCAACATCGTCGTGTCGGTTATCCGTTCCGACGCCACCACCGTCTCGACGGCCGGCAGCGGCACGCTCGCGGTGGCCGGCGTGGATCTCGAGGTCCTGGGCGCCGCCCTGGCCCTCTCGGCTACCGACGACACGGCGCTGACCGCGCTGCAGACCCGCCTGTCCACCGCCTCGACGGCGGCGGCGGCCTTCGGTGCGGCGCAGATCCGCATCGAGGCGCAGCAGACCTTCCTCGACAAGCAGGCGGATGCGCTCAAGACCGGCGTCGGCGCCTATGTCGACGCCGACATGGAGGCGGCCTCGGCGCGCCTCCAGGCGCTGCAGGTCCAGCAGCAGCTCGGCATCCAGGCCCTCTCGATCGCCAACCAGGCGCCGCAGAGCCTGCTGTCGCTGTTCCGCTGAGGACATCCCGGCCGGGGCGGGTAGCCGCCCCGGCCAACCCCGTTGCAATCCCCTCGACGCAGCCTCCGGCCGCGCGCCCGGCGCGGGGCCCGATCCCCCTGAGGTTCCAATATGCTGTCCAGCCCGCATGCCCGCGCCGCCTACGCCGCCGAACCCGTCCGCACCGCGCGCGGCACCGAATACGCGATCTTCGCCCGGATCACCCACAGCATGAAGGCCGTCGACGAGGCCGACCGCAGTGCCTTTCCCGCGCTCGCGCGCGCGGTCACCGACAACCAGCGCCTCTGGACGACGCTCGCCGAGGACCTGATGAGCGATCACAACCTGCTGCCGGTCGCCCTGCGCGGCCAGTTGATCGGCCTTTCCGAATTCGTGCGCCGGCATACCCATGCCGTGCTCGGCGGCCGCGCCTCGGTCGCGCCGCTCATCGACATCAACACCGCGATCATGAAGGGTCTGCGCGGCAGCACGGTGGAGGAACCGGCATGAGCGGCCTCGTCCTCAAGCTCGGCCCGCGCGAGCGCATAATGATCAACGGCGTCGTCATGGAGAACGGCGACCGCCGCACCCGGCTCAACATCGTCACGCCGGATGCCAAGGTGCTGCGCCTTCGCGACGCCATCCATCCGGACACGGTGAACACGCCCGTCCGCCGGGTCTGTTACATCGCCCAGCTGGTGCTGGCCGGCGAGGCGGACCCCGAGGAGGCGCGCCGCCAGCTCCTGCGCGGCATCGAACAGCTCTCCCAGGTCTTCCAGGACCCTGCGAGCGGCCAGCATCTCGCCGAGGCGACCGAGGCGGTCGTGGGGGGGCGATTCTACCAGGCAATGAAGGCCCTGCGCGCGCTGATGCCGCGCGAGGCGCGCCTGCTCGGCGTCAGCCCCGAAGCGTGAGGTCCGGGCCATGAGCTTCATGCCGCAAGTCCCCATCCCCGGCATCGCCGGCTGGCGCTTTCTCCAGCGCACGCAGGAGAGCCAGCAGGCCGCCTTCGAGAAGGGGCCCGAGCTCAAGCGCGACATCGCCTATTTCGAGGAGAAGATCGCCACGATCACCTCGGCGGCGGAGCTGGTGGCCGACCGGCGGCTGCTCAAGGTCGCGCTCGGCGCCTTCGGCATGGAGAGCGAGATCGACAAGCGGGCCTTCATCCGCAAGGTGCTGGACGAGGGCACGACCGATCCCAAGGCATTCGCCAACCGCCTTACCGATCCCGCCTACCGCAAGCTGGCGGAGACCTTCGGCTTCGGCAATCCGGGTGGCGCGCGCACCGGCGAGGCGGGCTTCGCCGCGAAGATCACCGCCGCCTACAAGACCCGTGCCTTCGAGGCGGCGGTGGGCCAGTCCGACAACAACATGCGGCTGGCGATGAACTTCCGCCGCGAGATGGCCGAGCTGTCGCAGGGCGAGGGGGCGAGCTGGTTCACGGTGCTCGGCTCGCAGCCACTGCGCGAGGTCTTCGAGAAGGCGCTCGGCCTGCCGAAGCAGTTCGGCCAGCTCGACGTCGACCGCCAGCACGACGTCATCCGCGACAAGTCCGCCGCCCTGTTCGGCAAAGGCACCCTCGCCGCCTTCCAGGACCCGGCGGCGGTCGAGAAGGTGCTGAACCGCTTTCTCGCCCGCGCCCAGATGGAGGGCGGCATCGCCGCCACCACCCCCGGCTCGGCGGCGCTGTCGCTGCTGCAGAACATGCAGGGCGCGAGTGCCTCCCAGGGCCTCTTCAACCTGCTCGCCTCGCGCGGCTGATCGCTGCGCGCGGGGCTCGTGGCGTTCCTGTCAGATCGTGGCGATCGACCACATCCACGACATGGCACAGCTCACCGCCTTCTATCGCAAGTCCTTCAGGTGGAAACGGAAAGAGAGCCAGGACCTGACTCCGGATAACGCGGAGTGCCTCACGGGCTTCAGCGCGGTCACCCTCGACGAGCCCAGCGCCGCGGCCGCGAGGATCAATGCGCCGCGGTTTTCGCCAGCCTGACACCAACCCTTCCGCCGCTTTTCGGGGCCCGAGAAACGGGCCGCTGCAATTATCATGTAAATTCAGATATATCAGTGGTGCATCAACGTGATGCACTCCCTGTGCGGCCGAGCCCGCCTTGCCCTTGCCGTGTGCCGCGCGGCCTGTATCATCCCGCCGGAAATCGAGAGTGGGAGCGCAGGATGGATCTGGGACTGAAGGGGCTGCGAGTGCTGGTGACGGGCGGCACCAAGGGGATCGGTCGCGCCTGCGCGGAGATCTTCGCCGCCGAGGGCGCCCATGTCTCGGTCTGCGCCCGCGACGCGACCGGCGTTGACGCCACGGTCGCCTCGCTTGCGGGCAAGGGCGTGACCGCCTTCGGCCAGGCCCTCGATGTCGGTGACAAGGCGGCCCTCGAGGCCTGGGTCGCCGCCTCGGCCGAGGCGCTCGGCGGCATCGACATCGTGGTCGGCAACGTCTCCGCCCTCGGCGTGCAGGATGACGAGGCCGCCTGGGAGGCCGAGTTTCGCGTCGACATGATGCATTCGGTGCGGCTGGTGAACGCGGCCATGCCCTGGCTCGAGAAGTCCGCGGCGGCCTCGATCACCCTGATCTCGTCCGTCTCGGGCCGCGAGGTCGACTTCACCGGCCCGGGCTACGGCGTCTTCAAGGCGGCGCTGGTGCGCTATGCTCAGGACCTTGCCTTCAAGCTGGCGCCGAAGATGATCCGCGCCAACACCGTCTCGCCAGGCAACACCTATTTCGAGGGTGGCATCTGGCAGTGGATCGAGGGCAACAATACCGAGCTCTTCGCCGAGGCGATGCGACTCAACCCCACGGGGCGCATGGCGAAGCCCGAGGAGATCGCCCGCGGCGTGGTCTTCCTGTCCAGCCCCGCTTCG
The DNA here is from genome assembly GCA_964383295.1 of uncultured Rhodovulum sp. Lineage (GTDB taxonomy): Bacteria > Pseudomonadota > Alphaproteobacteria > Rhodobacterales > Rhodobacteraceae > Amaricoccus. The sequence continues at coordinate 14,063 of CAYLHK010000042.1, read as the reverse complement.
AGCTTCACCACCGGCACCAATCTCGTTATCGACGGCGCCCTGACCCGGGGCGTGCAGCTCTGACCCGCTGATGCGCCCCCAGGGCGCAGGAAGGAAGCATCGGCCCATGTCCGCTCTCTTCGCCCGCCTTGTCGCGCTGATCGGCGCGGCGATGATCCTGATGCGCCGCTTCGGCGCCCCGCCTGCGGCTCCGGCGATGGGGGATGCCCCCGCCATCCCGCAGGCGCGGCCACAGCGTATCCCGACCCTGAAGATGCCGACCGCCCGCGGCTGGCAGCCGGGCCAGACCCCGCAGGCGGCGCCGGGGCTGAAGGTCAATGCCTTCGCCATGGGTCTGAAGCATCCGCGCTGGATCCATGTCCTGCCCTCGGGGGACGTGCTGGTGGCCGAGGCGCTGCAGGCCGAATGGACTGCCGACAGCGCCTTCGACTACGCGATGCTCAGCACCATGCGCCGGGCGGCGGCGGTGGGGCAGAGCCCGAACCGGATCACGCGGCTGCGCGACGGCGACGGCGACGGCACGGCCGAGATCAGCGAGACCTGGCTCGACGGGCTGAACCAGCCCTTCGGCATGGCGCATGTGGGCGAGGTCTTCTACGTCGGCAATACCGACGGGATCGTGGCCTTTCCCTTCCCCGCGGGCGCCGATCGGCCGACCGGGCCGGGGCGCAAGCTCGTCGCCTTCAAGCCCGGCGGCCACTGGACCCGCAGCCTGATCGTGAGCCCGGACGGCGCCCGGATCTACGCCGGGGTCGGCTCGCTCAGCAACATCGCCGACCAGGGGATGCAGGTCGAGCGGGGCAGGGCGGCGATCCACGTGCTCGACCTCGCCAGCGGCGAGAGCCGCATCTTCGCCTCGGGGCTGCGCAACCCCGTCGGCCTTGCCTTCGAGCCCGAGACCGGCGCGCTCTGGACCGTCGTCAACGAGCGCGACGGGCTGGGCGATGAGACCCCGCCCGACTACCTCACCTCGGTGCAGGACGGCGGCTTCTACGGCTGGCCCTACAGCTACTGGGACCGGGTGGTGGACGACCGGGTGGAGCAGGACCCCGAACTGGTTGCGCGCTCGATCCAGCCCGACTACGCGCTGGGCGGCCATACCGCCTCGCTCGGTCTGTGCTGGATGCCGGCCGGCACGCTGCCGGGCTTCCCGGACGGGATGGTCATCGGTCAGCACGGCTCATGGAACCGCTCGAAGCTCTCGGGCTACCGGGTGATCTTCGTGCCCTTTGAGGGCGGCCGCCCGTCGGGGCCGCCCCGCGACATTCTCACCGGCTTCCTGTCCGAGGACGAGACCTCGTCCTGGGGCCGGCCGGTCGGCGTGGCGATCGGGCCGGACGGCGCGCTCCTGGTCGCAGACGACGTCGGCGACGCGATCTGGCGGGTGTCCGGCGCGTAGCAGCGCCCGGTCGGGGCGCTCTCCGGCGGGGGCGCGTCAGCGCTCGCCGGGACGGGGCGCCAGCACCGCGAAAACCGCAGCCGGCGTGATCATCCCGGCCGTGTCGCCGTCGCGGGTAACCCAGACCGGCGTATCGGCGGCGGCAAAGAGGGCGAGCGTCTCGCGAAGCGGCGTTTCCGGCGTGACCTGCCGCGCGGGATCGGCCGGGGCCGTCGCCTCCACCATCACATCCGCGGCGCGCAGCACGCTGAGCGGGTTCAGCCGCGCCACGAACTCCTCCACATACCCGGTGGCCGGCCGCAGCACGATCTCCTCCGGCGTGCCCGTCTGCACGATGCGCCCGCCTTCCATGATCGTGATGGTGTTGCCGATCTTCACCGCCTCCTCGAGGTCGTGGCTGACGAAGACGATCGTGCAACGCATGCGCGCCTGCAGCTCCAGCAGCTCGTCCTGCAGCCGGGCGCGGATCAGCGGATCGAGCGCCGAGAAGGGCTCGTCCATCAGCAGGACGTCGGGGTCGGTGGCAAAGGCCCGCGCCAGCCCCACCCGCTGCTGCATGCCGCCCGAGAGCTCACTCACCCGCTTGTCCGCCCAGGCCTCCAGCCCCACTGTGGCGAGAACCTCGCGTGCCTTCTCCAGCCGCGCCGCCCGGCCCATGCCGGCGAGTTCCAGCCCCAGCGCCACGTTCTCGATGACGCTGCGCCAGGGCAGAAGCGCGAACTGCTGGAAGACCATCGACACCGTGCCGCGCCGCAGCGCCCGCAGCCGCGCCGGCGCGCAGGTGACGACGTCGACCATCACTCCCTCGGCCGAGCGCACCCGCACCGCGCCCCGGGTCACCCGGTTCAGCCCGTTGATCGCGCGCAGGAGCGTCGACTTGCCCGAGCCCGACAGACCCATCAGCACCGAGATCTCGCCCTCGGCGACGCTCAGCGAGCAGTCGTGGACGCCGAGCACCTGCTTCGTCGCCGCCTGCACCTCGGCGCGGCTCTTTCCGGCGTCGAGATGCGGCATCGCCCGCGCTGCGTCGGACCCGAAGACGATGCTGACGCGGTCGAACTCGATGATCGCTTGCGGCGCAGCCATCAGCTTCCCCGCCGGAACATGCGGTCGAGCACGATAGCCACCATCACGATCACCAGCCCCGCCTCGAAGCCGAGCGCGGTGTTGACCGTGTTGAGCGCGCGGACCACCGGCACGCCGAGGCCATCCGCGCCCACCAGCGCGGCGATCACCACCATGGACAGCGACAGCATGATCGTCTGCGTCAGCCCGGCCATGATCTGCGGCAGCGCCCAGGGCAGCTCGACCTTGCGCAGGAGCTGGCCAGGCGTCGCCCCGAAGGCGAGCCCGGCCTCCTTCAGGTCGTTGGGCGCCGAGGATATGCCCAGATGCGTCAGCCGGATCGGCGCCGGCAGCACGAAGATCGCGGTGGCGATCAGGCCGGGCACCATGCCGATGCCGAAGAAGACGATCGCCGGGATCAGATAGACGAAGGTCGGCAGCGTCTGCATCAGGTCGAGCACCGGCCGCATGGCGGCGTAGAGCTTCGGGCGGTGGGCGCTCGCGATGCCGATGGGCACGCCGAGCCCCATGCAGACGATGACCGAGCACAGCACCAGCGTCAGCGTCTCGGTGGTTGCCCGCCAGTAGCCCTGGTTGATGATGAAGAGGAAACCGATCACCACGATCACGACGACCGACCAGCGCCGCTGCAGCGCCCAGGCGAGCGCGGCGAAGGCGGCGACCACCGCCAGCGGATGCGGTGTCTGCAGCATCCACAGGATGCCCGCGATCAGCGCGTTGACCCCGTCCGCGAGGCTGTCGAAGAACCAGGCGGCGTTGGCGGTCAGCCAGTCGACCGCCTCGCGCGCCCAGCGCCCGACCGGGATCTTCGGCCCGAGACTGTTCATTGCGCGGCTAGCCCTCCAGCGTGCCGGCCTTCGCATTGAGCGCCGCCACCGCGACCGCGCCCTGCGTGAAGACCACGTCGATCAGCGGCCCGTAGGTGGCCGCCTCGTCCCACAGCTCCGGGCGGTCGGCGCCGAATGACGTCGCGGGTCTGGGGATGTCCCTGGGCAGCTCGGCATCACGCAATGTGTCCGGGCTGCCGAAGAAATGCTCGCTGTAGTAGCGCAGGATCTCGATCCGCTCGGGCACGCTCTTCAACCCGTTCGAGGAAATCACGTCGCGCATCTCGCCGAGGATCGCGTCGATCGTCCCGCGGGCGCCGCGCGTGAACGCATCGAGCTGGGTGGCGACGCTGCGGTAGAGCACCGGCGTCTCGGTCATTCCGTCCGCCAGGTCGAGCGCGATCCCCTCCTCGGCGATCGTCGCGTGCAGGCCGATGCCGAGAAGGTAGTCGGGCAGGACCATGCGCATGACCGCGGGGTTGCGCATCAGATAGAGCATCGACCAGGCGAAACTGCCGTGTGCGTCGGTGTCGAGCGCGCCATGCACGAATTCGGCGAACTTGCGTCGCTCCGCGTCGGCCAGCCTCCAGTCGGGCGCGGCGAAGATCGCTGCGAGCTTCTCCTTGACCGCCTGGAGCTGGGCCGTGGCACCGGCGTCGAGCGCCGCGCCGCCGTGCCAGTCGAAATAGAGCTTGCGCTCGGCCTGCGTGAACTGGCTCCCGAGCAGCGTCGCCTCGAGCACCTGCTGCCGGTGAAAGGCGAGCTGGTTCTGGGTCGCGGCGATCGTCGTCGCGGCGGTGCGCGCATCGTTGTCGTCAAACAGCGCCTGGAAGCGCATCGTCATTTCGGCGAGGTCGAGCTGATCCTTGCGCTGCTCTGGCCCGACGTTGAGAACGCCGAGCATCAGACCGCTGCCGGAGGTCAGCAGGGCGCCGAACATGCGCCCCCCCGGGTTGCCGAACGCCGCCGACATTCCGGCCACACCGGAGATAAGGTTGCGCGCGATCATCAGGATGACCGTCTCGGCATCGACCGGAGGGCGGGTCGGATCAGGTCCCGCCGTCGGCGCGAAGACGGGTGGGATGCGGCCGCGGTACTGGCTCTCGACATGCCGGATGATGCCGTCGATCCCCTTGACCATGCCCGAGTCGGTCACGCCGCCGACGATCACCAGCCGCGTCTCGTTGCTCCGATACGGCGGGTGCCACTCGGTGTTCTCGGGCGGGACGAGAAACCACGGGCCGACCAGCACGGCACCGCGAAGATAGAAGAGCGTGCCCTCGTCGGGCATTTGGACCGATACCGTGACCCCGTCGCCTACGTCCTGGTCCAGGAGGTAGCCGGTCCCGTACGGATAGTAGTAGGTCGAATACGGATCGGACGGCTCCCCGAACCCGTGGGTGCCGGGCCATTCCTCCCAACCGCGGATGCGCAGAACCTCCAGCGCGTTCTTCGTCGGCAGCTTGCCGACGAAGAGGCGCAGGGTCTTGCCCCGCCGGTTGACGATTCTGCAGTCCACGATGACCCGGCCTTTCGCCTACTGCAGCGATGCACGCACGGCCGCGAGGGCATCGCCCCCGTCGCGCGTGGTCACGCCCTCGAGCCAGGTGTCCAGCACCCCCGGGTTTTCGCTGATCCAGGCGGCGGCGGCGGCGTCCGGGTCGGCGCCGTCATCGAGGATCGCCGCCATGATCTCGTTCTCCATCTCCAGGGTGAAGACGAGGTTCTGCAGGAGCTGCCCGACGTTCGGGCATTCCTCGACATAGCCCGCACGGGTGTTGGTCAGCACCGTGGCACCACCAAGGTCGGGTCCGAAGAAATCGTCGCCGCCGGTCAGATAGGCCATTTCGAGATTGGCGTTCATCGGATGCGGCTCCCAGCCAAGGAAGACGATCCCCTCGCCCTGCCGCTCGGCGCGCGCCGCCTGTGCCAGCATCCCCTGTTCGGAGCTCTCCACCAGCTGGAAGCCGCCAAGACCGAAGGCATCGGCGTCGATCATGTCCTGGATCAGGCGGTTGCCGTCATTGCCGGGCTCGATCCCGTAGATCCGCCCGCCGAGCTGGTCTCGGAATTCCGCGATATTGGCGAAATCGGCCAGGCCCGCATCGGCCAGGCTCTGGGAGACGGCCAGCGTGTATTTCGCGCCCTCGAGGTTGGTGCGCACCGTGTCCACCGTGCCTGCCTCGCGATAGGGGGCGATATCCGCCTCCATCGTCGGCATCCAGTTGCCGAGGAAGACGTCGAGATCGCCCTCGGCCAGCCCGGTATAGGTGACCGGAACCGACAGGACCCGGACATTGGTCTGGTAGCCGAGGGCGCGCAGCACCGTGCCGGCGGCGGCCGTCGTCGCCGTGATGTCAGTCCAGCCCACGTCCGAGAAGCGCACCGTGGCGCAGCTCTCTGGCTCGGCCGCAAGGGCAGGTTGGGCGATCAGCACGGCGATGAGCCCCGCCGGGATCAGCGTCTTCATATCAGTCCTCCGGTGTCTGGCGGGTCGCGTCATCCGGCCCGCCGCTTGGGCCAAGGTCGCGTGATTGTGTTGACCGAGGCAAGGGAAACCTTTATTGACTGATCCGTCAATCAACTTTCTGGCAGGCATATCCGCGATGACACCGAGGCCCGGCATGGCCGCGACACGTCGCCGCGCGCTGATCGGCGCGGCGCTGCATGAGATCGCCGACCGCGGCTCGCTCGACGTGACGGTGGCGCAGATCGCTGCGCGCGCCGGCGTCTCTTCGGCGCTGGCGCATCACTATTTCGGCGCCAAGGAGGATCTGATCCTCGCCACCATGCGCCATTTGCTGTCGGAGTTCGGCGCCGATGTGGTGAGCGGACTGCGCCGCGCCGACGACCCGCGCGCCCGGCTCGACGCCATCATCCGCGGCAGCTTCGGTCCCGAGCAGTTCCACCACGCGACCATCAGCGCCTGGCTGACCTTCTATGCCAAGGCGCTGTCCGCACCGGGGGCGGCGCGGCTCTTGCACGTCTATCGTCGGCGGCTGCACTCGAACCTCTCTCATGCGCTGCGCCAGATCGTCGGCCGCGAGGATGCCGAGCGCATTGCGCGCGGCCTCGGTGCGCTGATCGACGGGGTCTATCTGCGCGAGGCGCTGCTGCGCGCCCCCGCCGCACCGGCCGCGGCGATCGCGCTGGTCGAGGACTATCTCGACACCCAGCTCACGGCGGCGGGCGCATGATGCGGGCGGCACCGAAGGCATCTCATTTCATCGCCGGCACCCATGCCGAGGACACGGCCGGCGCGCCGATCCCGGTGCTGTACCCGGCCACCGGCGAGGTGATCGCCGAGGTTCACGCCGCGACGGACGCCGTCCTCTCCGCTGCCGTCACGTCGGCGCAAACGGGGCTGAACGCCTGGTCCGCGACCCCGCCGTCCGAGCGCGGCCGGGTGCTGCGCCGCGCCGCCGACATCATCCGCGCCCGCAACCGCGAGCTCAGCGAGCTCGAGACCCTCGACACCGGCAAGCCGATCCAGGAGACGCTCGTCGCCGACTGGGCCTCGGGGGCGGATGCGCTCGAATGGTTCGGCACGCTCGCCTCCGGCCTCGCCGGCGAGCATGTCGGGCTCGGCACCGACTTCGGCTATACCCGCCGCGAGCCGCTCGGGATCTGCGTCGGCATCGGCGCCTGGAATTATCCCAGCCAGGTCGCCTGCTGGAAGGCCGGCCCCGCGCTGGCCTGCGGCAATGCGATGATCTTCAAGCCCTCGGAGGTGACGCCGCTCGGTGCCCTGAAGCTCGCCGAGATCCTGATCGAGGCCGGGCTCCCCGCCGGCGCCTTCAACGTCGTGCAGGGCAGGGGGGACGTGGGCGCCGCGCTCTCGGCCCATCCGGCGGTCGCCAAGATCTCCGTCACCGGCTCCGTGCCCACGGGGCGCAAGGTCTATGCCGCCGCCGCCGCCGGGCTGAAGTCCGTCACGCTGGAACTCGGCGGCAAGTCGCCCCTGATCGTCTTCGAGGATGCCGCGCTCGACGACGCGGTCGGCGCCGCCATGCTGGCGAATTTCTATTCCGCCGGGCAGATCTGCTCCAACGGCACCCGGGTCTTCGTCGCCCGCAGCCTCCGCGACGCCTTCCTCGAACGGCTCGTCGCGCGCACCGAGCGCATCCGCATCGGCGACCCGATGGACGAAGACGTGCAGATGGGCCCGCTGATCTCCGAGGCGCAGGGCGCCAAGGTCATGGACTTCATCGCCAGCGGCACACGCGAGGGCGCCGATCTCCTCACCGGCGGGAGGCGGGCCGAGATGCAGGGCCTCGGCGGGTTCTTCGTCGAACCCACGGTCTTTGCCGGCGTCACCGATGCGATGACCATCGCCCGCGAGGAGATCTTCGGCCCCGTCATGTCGGTGCTCGACTTCGACACCGAGGACGAGGTGATCGCGCGGGCCAACGCCACGCCGTTCGGCCTCGCCGCCGGCGTCTTCACCCGCGACATCACCCGCGCCCACCGGGTGATCGCCCGGCTCGACGCCGGCACCACCTGGATCAACGCCTACAACCTCACGCCGGTGGAGCTTCCCTTCGGCGGCGTGAAGGCCAGCGGCATCGGCCGTGAGAACGGCCGGGCAGCGCTCGACCACTACAGCCGGCTGAAGTCCGTGTACGTCGGCCTCGGCCCTGTCGAGGCACCCTACTGAGGAGCCCCCCATGCGCACCATCCTCGGCCGCGCCACCTCGCTGAACGTCCAGGCCGTCATGTGGACGCTGGCCGAGCTTGGCCTTGACGTCGATCGCCGCGACATCGGCCTGAACTTCGGCGGCAACGACACGCCCGAATTCCTCGCCCTGAACCCCAACGGTCTCGTCCCCGTGTTGCAGGACGGGGATGTGACGATGTTCGAGAGCGCGGCGATCAACCGCTACCTCGCCAGCCGGTACGGGCAAGCGCCGTTCTGGCCGGCCGATCCCGTCGCCCGCGCTGCCGTCGACATGTGGGCGGAATGGGGCAAGACCACGCTGCAGCCGAGCTTCCTGCGCCCGGTGTTCTTCCCCGCGCTCCACGGCGACACACCCGACGCTGCGGCGCGCATCGCCTTCGAGCGCAACCTCGACATCCTCGATGCGCAGATCGGCGACGGGCCCTGGCTGCTCGGCCCCGACCTCACCCTGGCCGACGTCGGCGTGGGCGTGGCGCTCTACCGCTATTTCACCGTCGGCCTCGAACGCCACGAGCGGCCGCGCCTCGGCGCCTACTATGCCCGGCTCTGCGACCGCCCGGCCTATGCCGAGCACGTCATGGTCCCCTACGACATCCTGCGCCGGATGCGCCTCTGATGGAGGCCGACTACGTCATCGTCGGATCGGGCTCGGCCGGCTCGGCGCTCGCCTTCCGTCTGGGCGAGGCGGGCCGCTCGGTCATCGTGATCGAATACGGCGGCACCGACTGGGGTCCCTTCATCCAGATGCCGGCCGCGCTCTCCTATCCGATGAACATGGCTCGATATGACTGGGGCTTCCGCACCGAGGCCGAACCCCACCTCGGCGGCCGGGTGCTCGCCACGCCGCGCGGCAAGGTGCTGGGGGGCTCATCCTCGATCAACGGCATGGTCTACGTCCGCGGCCATCCCCGCGACTTCGACACATGGGCCGAGATGGGGGCCGACGGCTGGGCCTGGGCCGATGTCGCGCCCTACTTCATCCGCATGGAGCACTGGCACGGCGGAAATTCCGACTGGCGGGGGACCTCCGGCCCCCTGCACGTCACCCGCGGCCCCCGCCGCAACCCGCTCTACCACGCCTTCGTCGAGGCCGGCGCCCAGGCCGGCTTCGAGCTCACCTACGACTACAACGGCGCCAAGCAGGAAGGCTTCGGCGCCATGGAGCAGACCGTCTGGCGCGGCCGGCGCTGGTCGGCGGCCAACGCCTACCTGCGCCCGGCGCTCGCCCGGCGCAACACCACGGTCGTCAGCGGGCTCGCCACCCGCGTCCTGATCGAGGAGGGCAGGGCCGTCGGCGTCGAGGTCGACCGCGGCGGCGCGCGCGAGACCATCACCGCACGGGCGGAGGTGATCCTGTCGGCCTCCTCGATCAACACGCCGAAACTCCTGATGCTGTCGGGCATCGGCCCCGGCGCGCATCTCGCCGAGCACGGGATCGGCGTCGTCGCCGACCGGCCGGGCGTCGGCGCCAACCTCCAGGACCATCTGGAGCTCTACCTCCAGATGAAGAGCCTGAAGCCCGTCACGCTCTACAGCCAGTACAACTACCCCGCCATGGCGCGCATCGGCGCGCAATGGCTGCTGGCCAAGATCGGGCTCGGCACCTCGAACCAGTTCGAGAGTGCGGCCTTCGTCCGCTCCGGCCCGGGCGTCGACTATCCCGACATCCAGTACCATTTCCTGCCGCTGGCCGTGCGCTACGACGGCCGCTCGGCGGTCAAGGGCCACGGCTTCCAGGCCCATGTCGGCCCGATGCGCTCGCCCTCGCGCGGCACGGTCCGCCTGCGCAGCGCCGACCCGGTGGCGCCGCCAGCGATCCGCTTCAACTACATGTCCGAGGAAAAGGACTGGTCCGACTTCCGCCGCTGCATCCGCCTGACCCGCGAGATCTTCGCCCAGCCGGCCTTCCGCCCCTATGCCGGCGCCGAAATCCAGCCGGGGTCACAGCTGCAGAGCGATGATGAACTCGACGGCTTCATCCGCGAGCATGTCGAGAGCGCCTACCACCCCTGCGGGACTGCGCGCCTCGGGCGCCGCGACGATCCGCTCGCGGTGGTCGACCCGCAGGCGCGCGTGGTGGGGGTGGAGCGCCTGCGGGTCGCGGACAGCTCGCTGTTTCCGCGCATCACCAACGGCAACCTGAACGCCCCCTCGATCATGGTCGGCGAGAAGATCGCCGACCATGTGCTCGGCCGCGACCCCCTGCCGCGTTCGAACCTCATCCCCTGGGAGAACCCGCGCTGGCACGTCAGCGACCGCTGATGGGGCGCGATCCTTTTACTCTGGCCCACAGGGCACACGGGCGCCCTCCTCGGCGGGCCGGGCAAGGGTTGCCAGCAGGTTAACGCGTCCAGGAATATGAATAAAAATCAAGTAGGTACCCGGATTCCCGCGCGCGGGAATCCGGGCGTCCTCCGTCAGATCGGGTAGCGCAGGACAGCCGCCAGATCCCCGCCGCCCGGCACGTCGGGGCGCCGCGCGGCCACGATCCGGGCGCCCGCCAGCAGCGCCCGCCGGGTGATCTCGTCGACCACGCCGTAATTGTCGGGCCCGGCCTCGTCGGCAAAGCTGACCGAGCCGTCCTCGTCGTCGACGGTGCCCGGCACCACGCTGTCCATGTCCACGATCAGCGTGTCCACGGCCCCGAAGGTCGCCGCCCGCGCCGCCTGCGCGATATCCGTCGTCGCGCGACCCTGCGGCTCGCGGGTGGAATAGAGCCCGGCGAGCGCGGCGACCTCTTCGGCATATATCGCATCGAGCACGCCCCGCGCCGCCTCGGCGAGTTCATGGTCCGGCGTGCGCTCGGCACTGCCGGCGATCACCTGTTCGGCCGTGTTGGGATAGCTGCTGACCGAGCGGAACACAGATGCCAGCGGCTCGGCCGCGGCCACGATCAGCGGCCGTTCGCGGCCGGCCAGCACCGGACGCAGCGCCCGATCCACGGCGCGGGCATAGCGGGTGAGCAGCGCCGCTTCGCTGGTCGATTCGCCGCCCTGCTTCTCCCCGGTCAGCGCACCGGTTCCCCGCCGGCCGAGCACATGGCTCATGTCGCGCGGCATGTCCGGCACCCGCTTCTCCTGCGCCGGAAGATCGGCGGTGACCTCCACCAGCCTCACGCCGCCACGACCGATCGCCAGAACATAGGCGTTCTGCGGGAAGGTGATGGCACGGATCAGCGGCTTGATGTGGAAGCGGTCTGAAACCTCCATGACCGTGGTCAGGTGGTTGGGCAGCCGCCAGGTCCGCAGTCCCTGCGGCGTCGCGAACAGGGCGAGGCTGTTGGCCTGCGTTGCCCAGAAGTCGTGGTCCTCGACCAGTTCCTCGATCGCATCCCGGATCGGCCAGATTTCCCGCTTGGGCGTATCCGCCGCCTCCATCTCGGCGATCGCCGCCTTCAGCTGATTCTTCAGCTCAATCCTGTCGGCATCCGCGTCCTGTGTCAGCGGCGTGGTCGGAATGTAGATCGACACGCTGGGCTGGCCGCGATGGGCTGCGAGTTTTTCGATCTCGTCGCGGGTCGGCAGGTCGATATGAAGCATGTGGTCCTCCTTCGTGCTTTGCCGGCACGCTAGTTCCGAATGCGCTCGGGGGAAAGGTGGCGCGCGATGGCCCCCTCGCACCCCGGGGCCTTTCCGGCTATCCACGCGCGATGAATGCCTCCGATCGCTTCGAGATATTCCTCGCAACCGCCCCCGGCCTCGAACCCCTCCTCGCCGCCGAGGCGGCCGAGGCCGGCCTGCCCGATCCGCGTGCCACCCCGGGCGGCGTGACAACTCTGGGCGGCTGGCCCGAAGTGTGGCGCGCGAACCTGCAGCTGCGCGGCGCCTCGCGCGTGCTGGCGCGCATCGGCGCCTTCCGCGCCATGCATCTCGCCCAGCTCGACAAACGCGCGCGCAAGTTCCCCTGGGGTGACACGCTCCGCCCGGACATTCCGCTGCGTGTCGAGGTGACGACCCGCGCGTCGCGCATCTACCACGCCGGCGCAGCACGCGCCCGCATCGCCACCGCCATCGCCGAGACGCTGGGCGCGCCGATCGTCGAGGCCGGCAGCGAGGACGCGCCCCAGGACGCGCTGACGCTCAAGGTCCGCATCGAGGACGACCTCGTCACCTTCAGCCTCGACACCTCCGGCGAGCCGCTCCACCGTCGCGGCCACAAGCAGGCGGTGAATGCCGCCCCCATGCGCGAGACCATGGCCGCGCTCTTCCTGCGCGCCTGTGGCTATGCGGGGTCCGAGCCCGTCCTGGACCCGATGTGCGGCTCGGGCACCTTCCCGATCGAGGCGGCCGAGATCGCCACCGGCCTTGCCCCCGGCCGGTCGCGCAGCTTCGCCTTCGAGCGCCTCGCGGGCTTCGATGCGGCGGCCTGGGCAGCAATGCGCGCGGCGATCGTGCCGCACGCCACGGCGCTGCACTTTCACGGCTCGGACCGCGACACCGGTGCCATCACCATGTCGCGCGCCAATGCCGAGCGCGCGGGCGTCGGCGCGATCACCGATTTCTCCCATGCATCGGTCAGCGACCTTGCCCGGCCTGACGGTCCGCCGGGCCTGGTCATCGTCAACCCGCCCTACGGTCAGCGTCTCGGCAAGACCGGGCAACTCCGCCCGCTCTATACGGCACTCGGAAACACCCTGCGCACGCGCTTCACCGGCTGGCGCGTTGGCCTCGTCACAACCGAGGCGGGCCTCGCTCAGGCCACCGGCCTGCCCTTCGCGCCGCCGGGACCGCCCATTCCGCACGGCCCGCTGAAAATCCGCCTGTGGCAGACCGGCCCGCTGCCGTGATGCACGGCACGCATGACGCGCTCCGCCCCGTGCCCGGGTAGCCGCGCAGCTCGACGTCAGCCACCAGCGAAGACGTTGCCCATCGCTGCGCTGGCATCATGTTTGGCGCGGGACATGTCGTCCTCGACCTTGCCAAGGTCGATCCCGATGAACTGCCCGCGCGGCGAGGCATCCACCTGCAGAGAGCGGGTAAACCGTCCTCGAACATGTGCACGAGCTGCTCAAGCTGATGGGCGCTGCTGCCCAGACGGAACCCCGAATGGGTCGCATAGATGAGCGGCGCGTCCAGTTCCGCCATTGCCGCCCGCGACCATCCGCCCCTCCGACGAAAGTCGCTTTTGCATTTTCCCCCGGGCAACCGCTAGAAGCGGTCGCAGGACTCGCACGGATGGCCCGGCCGCGACCGGCGCCAGACGAGCCACTCAGGAATGGAAGCGCCATGACCGACCAGCCGATGCACCCGCCCTCTGCAGAGACCATCGCCCGCGCCCATGTCGATGCCGCTGGCTATGAGGCGATGTATGCCGCCTCCGTCGCCGACCCCGACGCCTTCTGGCGCGAGCACGGCCAGCGCATCGACTGGATCCGGCCCTACACCAAGGTCAAGAACACGTCCTTCGACTACGATGACGTTTCCATCCGCTGGTTCGAGGACGGCACGCTCAACATCTCGGCAAACTGCATCGACCGGCACCTGGCGACCCGCGGCGACCAGACGGCGATCATCTGGGAGAGCGACGACCCCTCCGTCAGCCGCCACATCACCTATCGTGAACTGCATGGCGAGGTGTCGAAGTTCGCCAATGTCCTGAAGGGTCTGGGCGTAGGCAAGGGCGACAGGGTCATCCTCTACCTGCCGATGATCCCCGAGGCGGCCTATGCGATGCTAGCCTGCGCCCGCATCGGCGCGGTGCATTCGATCGTCTTCGCCGGCTTCTCCTCGGACGCGCTCAAGGCGCGCATCGAGGGCTCTGGCGCCAAGCTCGTCGTCACCGCCGACGAGGCGCCGCGCGGCGGCCGCCGCACGCTGCTCAAGGCCAATACCGACCGCGCCCTCGAGGGGCTGACCGGCGTGCGCCAGCTGGTCGTGCGCCGCACCGGCGGCGAGATCGGCTGGACGCCCGAGCGCGACGTCTGGCTCGACGAGGCGATGGAGGGCGTCGCGGCCGATTGCCCGCCCGAGGAGATGGCCGCCGAGGATCCGCTCTTCATCCTCTACACCTCGGGCTCCACCGGCGCGCCCAAGGGCGTGGTCCACACGACCGGCGGCTATCTCGTCTACGCCTC
>CAYLHK010000041.1:0-23023 GCA_964383295.1 uncultured Rhodovulum sp. | reverse complement strand
TGATGGCGCTGTCGAACAAGTTCGGCGAGATGCTGCTGACCACCGGCAACAAGTCCGAGGTGGCGGTGGGCTATGCCACGATCTACGGCGACATGGCCGGGGGCTACAACCCGATCAAGGACGTCTACAAGACCCGCGTCTTCGAGCTCTGCCGCTGGCGGAATGCCAACCACCGGCCGTGGATGAAGGGGCCCGATGGCGCGGTGATGCCCGCGCGGGTGATCGACAAGCCGCCCTCGGCGGAGCTGCGCGCCGACCAGAAGGACGAGGACAGCCTGCCGCCCTATCCGGTGCTGGACGCGATCCTCGAGATGCTGATCGAGGGCGACCGCTCGGTCGCCGAGGTGGTCGCGGAGGGCCACCCGCTGGAGGTCGTCCGCCGGGTCGAGGCGCTGCTCTTTGGTGCGGAATGGAAGCGGTTCCAGTCGGCGCCGGGCACGCGCATGACCACCAAGGCCTTCTGGCTGGACCGACGGTATCCGATCACCAACCGGTGGCGCGACCCGGGGTAAGCGGGGCGTCCCAACTTGTGACGCCAGCCATATTGTTGATAATAAACGATATTCTTATTCACGCGGTGCCGACGGGGCGCCGCGGGGCGCTTTCGACGGGAGAGAGTTGCGATGCAGAAGAACATTCTGATCGTGGGCGGCACCTCGGGCGTCGGGCTGGAGCTGGCCAGGCATTACATCGCGGAGGGCCACCGGGTCTGCGTCACGGGCCGCCATGACCCGGGCCTGCCCGGGGCGGTCTATGTCCACCTGCCGATCGGGAGTTCGGTGGAGGCGCTGGCGTCCGGTATCGAGCGGCTGGTCGGTGCATTCGACGGCGTGCACACCCTGATCCATGCGGCCGGGTTCCTCCAGCGGGGCACGATCGACACCCTGGACGACGATGCGCTGGCGACGATGACGAATGTGGGCCTGGTCGCGCCGATGATGCTGGCCGCGCGGCTGAAGCCGCTGGCGCCCACGCCGCTGAAGCTGATGCTCATCACCTCGAGCTCGCAGTACACGCCCCGCGCGCTGGAGCCGGCCTATACGGCGACCAAGGCCGGGCTGGGAATGCTGGGGGCTTCGCTCGCCCGCGATCCCGGGATCGGCAAGGTGCTGGTCGCCGCACCCTCGGGCATCAGGACCGGGTTCTGGGCGGGAACGGGCGAGGACACGTCGACCATGCTCGATCCACGCTGGACGGCGGAGCAGATCGTCGCGCTGAGCAGCGGCGCGTTCAAGTACCGCTACGCGAAGATCCTGCGCAATCCGGCGAGGGTGGAGGTCGTCGAGACGCTCGACAACGGGTTCGCGGCGATCGGTTAGGGCGTGTACCCCATAAACGGGTCATTGGTGATGCGAGCGGCAGACTTCGGCCCCGAGCAGACTTTCCGTTGGGAGAGCGCGATGGCATGCCGCCTGTCAGGAGGATTTCATGAGTATTCAGATCAGGCCAGCTGAAACAGGCGATGTCGCAGGCATCTTCAATGTCCGTACCTCGGTGAACGAGAACGCATTGTCGGTCGCAGAACTGGCTGACATGGGTATTACCCCGGAGTCGGTCACCGCCATGATCGCTGCCGAACCGTGTGCATGGGTTGCGCTTGAAGGTGAGACGATCATCGGTTTTTCGATGATTGATCAGGAAGACGCGTCTTTGTTCGCTGCATTCGTGCTTCCGTCCCATGAGGGCAGAGGTGTTGGGCGCACCCTTGTGAGTGAAGCAGAAAAGCACCTCTTTGCTCGCCATGCCGCATGTTGGCTGGAAACCGGGCGCACGACACGGGCCGCTGGCTTCTACCGCCGCCTGGGCTGGTCGAACGAACAGGATGCTGGGAACGGTGACATTCGTTTGGAGAAGCGCCGTCCCTGAATGGCGGCTTCGTCCGCATCGCCGCGGGGTGCCGTTTATCGGTTCACGCCCTAACCGGCGGAACGCGGCCTCCCGACAAACCCGCGCACGCGGTGAAAGCGTTCCCCCGCCCTACCAGACCTTGCCGCGGGCGCTGACCGGCCAGACCGCCTCGACCCGGCCGCCCCGCAGCCCGACATACCAGTCGTGCAGGTTGCAGGTCGGGTCGCAGTGGCCGGGGACGAGGCGCAGGCGCTCGTCGATGGCGAGGCGGCCGTGGGGGTCCTCGATCACGCCATGCTCGTCGCTGCAGGTCACATAGGTCACGTCGGTCCGGCCGAACACGACCGGCAGACCGCTGTCCACCGACTGGACCTTGAGGCCCGCGTCCACCACGGCGCTGCCGGCGCGGGCGCGGCTCATCACGCTGGTCAGGATGAAGAGCGCGTTCTCGAAGGCGTCGATCGGCGCGCCGCCCTCGCCCAGCACGCGGCCGTAATCGGCATCCATGAACACATAGGAGCCGCATTGCAGCTCGTTGTAGACGCCCGACGCGCCCTCGAAGCCGTGGGTGCCGGTGCCCGCGCCGGCGACGATCGGGCAGTCGAATCCGGCGGCGGCCAGCGCCTCCACGGTCTCACGCGTCAGCGCCACCGCCGCCTCGATCGCGGCGCGGCGCGCGGCCCAGTCGTAGATGTGCTGGGCGCGGCCGTGATAGGCCTGCAGCCCGGCGAAGGTGAGGCCCGGCGCGTCGGCGATCGCGCGGGCAATCGGGACGGCGGCGGCGCCGGGGGTGACGCCGCAGCGGCCCTGGCCGACGTCGATCTCGATCGCGACCTCGAGCGTGGTGCCATGCCGCTGGGCGGCGGCGGAGAGCTCGGCCACGTTGGCGATGTCGTCGACGCAGGTGATGATGCGCGCGCCCGTGAGCGGCAAGCGCGCCAGCCGGTCGATGCGGGCCGCGCCGCGCACTTCATTCGTGACCATCACGTCCATGATGCCGCCGCGCACGAAGGCCTCGGCCTCGCTGACCTTCTGGCAGCAGACCCCGCAGGCGCCGCGCGCGATCTGCATCCGCGCGATGTCGACCGACTTGTGGGTTTTGCAGTGGACGCGCAGACGCACGCCCATGGCATCGGCGGCGGCCTGCATCCGGTCGATGTTGCGCCCGAGCGCGTCCAGATCGACGATCAGCGCCGGCGTGGCGATATCGGCCTCGGCCATGCCGGGGATAGCGGGAATGTCATAGCCAACCTCGCCGATGCCGTCCTTCATCCGTCCCGCTCCTGTTTTCTGCGCTGCCTCCTTGCCCGCGCGGACTGCATGAAGGCAAGGGGCGGCGGGCCGTGCCGTCGGTTTCCGACGCTCGCGCATTGACCTCGCCGGCCATGGCGGCAAAACATGCCCCGCAAGGCTTGCGACCGGGGAGGGGCGCTTGGGCTATCAGTTCAATTTCGGCCCGGTCTTCGCCAGCTTCGACGTGCTCATGGCGGGGCTGCTGGTCACGATCCAGCTCTCGGCGGGCGCGATGGTGCTCGGCACCCTGGTCGCGGTCACCTGCGCCATCGCCAAGACCGCCGGGCCGCGGCCCCTGCGGCTTCTGGTCGACGTCTATGTGGAAGTGATCCGCAACACGCCCTTCCTGGTGCAGATCTTCTTCATCTTCTTCGCCCTGCCGGCGATCGGCATCCGGCTGTCGCCCAACACGGCGGCGCTGACGGCGCTGACGATCAATGTCGGCGCCTATGCCACCGAGATCATCCGCGCGGGGATCGAATCGATCCAGCGCGGGCAGATCGAGGCCGGCACGGCGCTGGGCCTGAGGCGGATGCAGATCTATCGCCACATCATCATGAAGCCGGCGATCCGCACGATCTATCCCGCCCTGACCAGCCAGTTCATCTACCTGATGCTGAGCTCCTCCGTGGTCTCGGTGATCTCTGCGACCGATCTGGCGGCCGCCGGCAACGACATCCAGTCGCGGACCTTCACCGCCTTCGAGGTCTATATCGTCATCACGGCGATCTATTTCGTGCTCTCGATCGGCTTCTCGGCGCTGTTCGCCGCCATCGGGCGACGCGTCTTCGCCTATCCGCTGAGCCGCTGAGGGGGCGCCGCGATGATCCGCCCCTTCGGTCCCGACGAGGCCCTCTTCATCATCATGGCGGTGCGCTGGACCATCGCGCTGTCGGTGGTCGCCTTCACCGGGGGGGCGATCTTCGGGCTCGTGGTCGCACTGGCGCGGGTGTCCACCGGGGCGCTGCCGCGCAACCTGGCGCTCGGCTACATCCGGCTGTTCCAGGGCACGCCGCTGCTCATGCAGCTTTTCCTGGTCTATTTCGGCCTGTCGATCATGGGGGTCGGCATCAATCCCTGGATCGCCGCGGCGGTGGCGCTGACGCTGCATGCCAGTGCGTTCCTGGGCGAGATCTGGCGCGGCTGCATCCAGGCCGTGCCCTCGGGCCAATCCGAGGCGAGCTGGGCGCTGGGGCTGAAATATCTCGACCGGATGCGCTACGTGGTGCTGCCGCAGGCGGCGCGGGTCGCGGTGGCGCCGACGGTCGGGTTCTCGGTGCAGCTGATCAAGGGCACCTCGCTCGCCTCGATCATCGGCTTCGTCGAGCTGACCCGCTCGGGACAGATCATCAACAACGCGACCTTCGATCCCTTGCCGGTCTTCGGGCTCGTCGCGGCGATGTATTTCGTCCTATGCTGGCCGCTGTCGCTGCTGGCGCGCCGGATGGAACGCCGGTTCGCAACTGCCACGCGCCGCTAGCGCAACCAAAAGCACACTTGAGGGGAGAACCACATGAAACTCGTCACAACCGTCGTCGCCGCCGCCATGGCGCTCGGGGCCGCGACCGCGAGCGCGCAGACGCTGGCCGAGATCCAGTCGCGCGGGGCCATCACCATCGGCGTGCTCATCGACTTTCCGCCGTTCGGGCTGATGAACGCCCAGGGCCAGCCGGACGGCTACGACATCGACGTGGCCAAGCTCCTGGCCGAGGATCTCGGCGTGCCGCTGAACATGGTTCCGGTCACCGGGCCGAACCGCATCCCCTATCTGCTGTCGGGCCAGGTCGACGTGCTGGTGGCCTCGCTCGGCATCACGCCCGAGCGCGCCGAGCAGGTCGATTTCTCGCAGCCCTACGCGGGCATCGAGATCTTCGTCTTCGGCGACGCGAACCTGGAAGTGGCGGGTGCCGAGGATCTGTCCGGCCACTCGATCGCGGTCACCCGCGCCTCGACCCAGGACACCTCGATCACCGAGGTGGCCCCCGGTGACGCCACGATCCAGCGCTTCGACGACGATGCGACCGCGGTGCAGGCGCTGCTCTCGGGTCAGACGCCGCTGATGGGCGCCTCGAACGTCGTGGTGTCGCAGGTCCAGAGCATGGCGCCCGATCGCTTCGACGTGAAGTTCTCGCTGCGCCGCCAGAGCCAGGGCATCGCCATCCGCCCCGGCCAGGACGAGCTGATGGGGCATGTGAACGCCTTCCTCGACAAGGTGAAGGAGAGCGGCGAGCTGAACGTCCTGCACGAGCAGTGGGTCGGCGGGCCGCTGCCCGAGTTCGTGGCCGTCGCCGAGTAGGCCGGCCGCAGTGGACCTGCCCGTGCCCGCGGTACGCATGGAGGGTGTCGACAAGTGGTTCGGCACCTTTCAGGCGCTCAAGGGGATCGACCTCGCGGTGGCGCGCGGCGAGCGGATCGTCGTCTGCGGCCCCTCCGGCTCGGGCAAGTCCACCCTGATCCGCTGCATCAACCAGCTCGAGCGCGTCGAAAAGGGGCGCATCACCGTGGACGGGACCGAGCTGACCGCCGGCGCGCGCAACGTCGAGCAGGTGCGCCGCGAGGTCGGCATGGTGTTCCAGCAGTTCAACCTCTTCCCGCATATGACGGTGCTGGAGAACTGCATCCTGGCACCCATGCGGGTGCGCGGCACGCCGCGCGCCGAAGCCGAGGAGCGTGCGCGGGGGCTTCTCGCGCGCGTTCACATCCCCGAACAGGCGGACAAGTATCCCGCCCAGCTCTCGGGCGGACAGCAGCAGCGCGTGGCGATCGCCCGCGCGCTCTGCATGTCCCCGAAGCTGATGCTCTTCGACGAGCCCACCTCGGCGCTTGATCCCGAGATGATCAAGGAGGTGCTCGACACGATGGTCGACCTCGCCCGCGAGGGGATGACCATGCTGGTCGTCACCCACGAGATGGGCTTCGCCCGCCAGGTCGCCGACCGGGTGATCTTCATGGACCGCGGCGAGATCATCGACATGGCCGACCCCGAGACCTTCTTCTCGGCGCCGCGCCACGAGCGGACACGCACCTTCCTCGGCCAGATCGGGCACTGAGCCGGAACAGACTGTCCGCGGGAAAGAGCGGCAAGGGTGAAGATTCGGTTAACGCACGTGAAAATCCCGAACCATTTCAAATACATACGTGCATTCCCAACGTTGGGAATCCCGCCCCTGCCCGGCCGCGACGTGCCGTTCCACAGCCGCTGGCCTTCGGCGCATCCTTGCGCTATCCCCGCCCCCAACCTAGACGGGCTGGACCATGGCTGACGATCATTACCGCGATGCCATCTCCTCGGTGGAGGAGATCATCGACGATGCGCGCAACGGACGGATGTTCATCCTCGTGGACCACGAGGACCGGGAGAACGAGGGCGACCTCGTCATCCCGGCCCAGATGTGCACGCCGACGGCGGTCAACTTCATGGCCACCCATGGCCGCGGGCTGATCTGCCTCGCCCTGCCCGGCGAGCGGCTGGACGCGCTCGGCCTGCCGCTGATGGCGGCGGCGAACTCCTCGCGCCACGAGACCGCCTTCACCGTCTCGATCGAGGCCCGCGAGGGGGTGACGACCGGCATCTCCGCCCATGACCGCGCGCGCACGGTGGCGGTGGCGATCGACCCGCGCTCCGGCGCGCAGGACATCGCCACGCCCGGCCATGTCTTTCCGCTGCGCGCCCGCGAGGGCGGCGTGCTGGTGCGCGCCGGCCATACCGAGGCCGCCGTCGACATCTCGCGGCTGGCCGGGCTGAACCCCTCGGGCGTGATCTGCGAGATCATGAACGAGGACGGGACCATGTCCCGCCTGCCGGATCTTGTCGCCTTCGCCCAGCGCCACGGGCTGAAGATCGGCACGATCTCGGACCTGATCGCCTACCGGCGGCGCCACGACAATCTGGTGCGCGAGAGCGCCGCCTGCAGCGTCACCTCGGCCCATGGCGGCACCTGGCAGATGCGGGTGTTCACCGACGTGACCGGCGGCGCAGAGCATATCGCGCTGTCCAAGGGCGATCTGACCACGCCCGAGCCGGTGCTGGTGCGCATGCATGCGGTCAATCCGCTCGAGGACCTTCTGGCCGTCCATCCCGAGCGCGCGCACCAGCTGCGCGACGCGATGCTGGCCATCGCCGACGAGGGGCGCGGGGTGCTGGTGCTCCTGCGCGACATGGCGATGAAGCTCGAGGTCAGCGACCATGTCAGCCCGCACAAGCTGCGCCAGTACGGGCTCGGCGCGCAGATCCTGAACGCGCTCGGGCTGACCGAGATGATCCTGCTGACCAATTCCCCCAGCCCGAAGGTGGTCGGCCTCGAAGGCTACGGGCTGTCGATCCTCGGCACCCGGCCGATCCCGACCCCGGAGGCCTGACATGGCAACCCCTGAAACCGCGGCCGCCCTCGCCCTGCCCCAGTTCGACCGGCCCGTGCGCGTGCTGATCGTCGTGGCCCCCTTTCACCGGGCGATCGCGGACCAGTTGCTGGCCGGCGCCCGCGCGACGCTCGATGCCGCCGGTGTACGGCACGAGACGATCGAAGTGCCCGGCGCGCTGGAGATCCCGACCACGGTCGCGCTCGCCGCGAGGGGCAATCACTACGACGGCTATGTGGCGCTCGGCTGTGTGATCCGCGGCGAGACGACCCATTACGAGACCGTCTGCAACGACAGCTCGCGCGGCCTGACGATCCTGGGGCTCAGGGGCGTGTGCGTCGGCAACGGCATCCTGACGGTGGAGAACATCGACCAGGCCCAGGTGCGCGCCGATCCCGCCGATCAGGACAAGGGCGGCGGCGCGGCAGAGGCTGCGCTGCATCTGATCGCGCTGGCACGCCGTTTCGCGCCGCCTTCCCGTCCGCTGCCGGATGGGTCCTTCCGCATCGCCGAGGCCGATGCCGGCGGCGAGGGAGCAGCTTGATGGACGAGGCCGCGCCGAAGCCGCCGACCGCGGCGCAGGCACGGCGGATGCGCACCGCCGCGCGTCTCCTTGCGGTGCAGGCGCTGTTCCAGATGGAAGCCGCCGATGTCCGGCTCGACGAGGTGATCCGCGAGTTCGAGATGCACCGCCTCGGCGCCGAGATCGACGGGGTGGTGCTGACCGATCCCGACCTGCCGCATTTCCGCAGCCTGCTGGCCGCAGCGGTCGAGCATCAGGGGCGGGTTGACCAACTGACCCAGCGCGCGCTCGTCGTCCGCTGGCCCATCGACCGGATCGACCCGACGCTGCGCGCCGTCTTCCGCGCCGCCGGCGCCGAGCTGCTGGCGACGGACACGCCGCCGAAGGTGACGATCACCGAGTATCTGGAAGTGGCCAAGGCCTTCTATCCGGACGGCAAGGAGGCGAAGTTCGTGAACGGCGTGCTCGACCACATGGCCCGCGAGGCCCGTCCGGAGGCATTCGCATGAACCGCCAGCCCCTCGGCGTCGGCCGGCTGATCATCGACACGGTGCGGCTGAGCATCGCCTCGCTGCCGCCGCTCTTCCTCATTGCGCTGGTGCCGGCGGGGCTGTCCGCCGCCGCGGCCGGCCTGGCCGCGCCGGCGGTCCAGGATCCGCTGGGAGGCCCGACGGCGGGCGATCTCTGGGCCGGGGTCATCGACCTGGTTCTGGGCACGCTCGCCACCGGCGTGCTCTGCCTCGGCGCGCTCGACGTGATGCTGGGCAAGCGCCACGGCCTGGAGCAGTACCTGCGCCAGGCGAGCCGGCATTTTCTGGCGCTGCTGGTCTTCGGCCTGGTGCTGTCGATTGCGATCGCCATCGG
Organism: uncultured Rhodovulum sp.; assembly: GCA_964383295.1. Classification (GTDB taxonomy): domain Bacteria; phylum Pseudomonadota; class Alphaproteobacteria; order Rhodobacterales; family Rhodobacteraceae; genus Amaricoccus. Next base: position 14,136 of record CAYLHK010000041.1, on the reverse strand, counting down.
CGTCGTCTTCCTGGTCCTGCCCGGGCTCTACGTGGCGGCGCGCTACCTGCCCTATGTCGTGACCACGGTCTTCGAGGATCGCGGCTGGCAGGGGACCAACCGCGCGGAGCAGCTGACCGTCGGCTACCGCTGGCCGCTGGTCGCGACGCTGCTGGCCTTCGGGGTGCTGCTGCTGGGGTTCTTCATGGCGGTCGGCATCCCGGTGTCGATCGCCGCCGCCAGCCTCGGGCTGGTGCCGGCGATCCTGCTGAGCGCGGCGGTGACGGCCTTCACCTATGTCATCTTCGCAGCCTTCTCGGCGGTGGTCTACGTCCGCCTTCGGCAGCTGAACGAGGGCGTCGCCGCCGCGCAGATCGCCGACGAGATCAGCTAGGCCGGCCGGCGCAGGCTGAAGGCGACGGCGCCCAGCCCGTCGATCTCGCCGCGGACCTCCTGATCCGCCTCGATCCAGGTCATCGGGTGCAGCGTGCCGGTGATCACGATCTGCCCCTCGCGCAGGCCACCGCAATGCTCGCCGAGGGCGTCGATCAGCGCCTCGAGCGAGGCGAGCGCCGAGCCGCCGGGCACGGATGTCTCGCCGTCGAGGAGCAGCGCCTCGCCCACCTGCATCCGCCCGCTCACCCGGCCGAAGTCGCTGCCGTCCCAGTCCTGCAGCGGAGTGCCGACGATCAGCCCCCAGTTCAGCAGCGCGTCGGCGAGGCGCACGGGCGGCACGAGTCCGACCTCCCCTGCCACCCGGCTCTCGACCAGCTCGATCACCGGCACCGGCCTGACCGCCGCGGCAAGCCGCGCGCGGCGGTCGGGCGCATCCTTCGGCGGCAGCGGGCCGGTGACGAGCCAGCCGACTTCCAGCTCGACCGCCAGCCGCCGCACGGCGACGGTGCTGCCCGAGGGCAGGCAGAGATCGGCACGGATGGGCGCGACGAGCGCTGGCCCCGGATCCTGAAGCCCTACCTTGAAGGCCCCGGTCTGGCCGAAGGCGGCCGCAACCGCGGACTGGATGGCATAGGCATCCGAATGGTTTTCCGGCAGGCCGTTGCGCGGCGTGAATGGCTCGCCCGAACGGCGGGCGGAAATGAGGGCGTCGGAGAAAGTCGTCACTATGGACAAGGGATTGGTCCGTTTCAGTTGTGGTGGGTCATCGCGGCTCTGGCTAGCAGCCGAGGGCATCCGCGCGCAATAGCCCGAGCCATGCTCGGGTGGCAGTGCGCGGGTCGGGGGTCCGCGGCCTTGCCTGCCTTGGGCGGCTGACCTACATCGGGGCGATGGAGAATCCTCTGACCATTCTCAAGCGCCGCTGGTCCGGCGGCGACACCGTGTCCGTCCTGCGGCTGGAGGGCGTGATCGGCGGTGCCGCGCGCTTCGGCGGCGCGTCGCTGACCGACGCGAGCCTCGCGCCGCTGATCGAGGCGGCGTTCCGGCGCAAGCCCGTGGCCGTCGCGCTGGCGATCAACAGCCCCGGTGGCAGTGCCGCGCAGTCGAGCCTGATCGCCGCCCGCATCCGCCGGCTGGCCGACGAGAAGCAGGTTCCGGTGCATGCCTTCGTCGAGGACGTGGCCGCGTCCGGCGGCTACTGGCTGGCGACGGCGGCAGACCGCATCCATGTCGACCCCAACAGCATCGTGGGCTCGATCGGCGTGATCTCGGCCTCGTTCGGCTTTCATGAGCTGCTCGCCCGAAACGGGATCGAGCGGCGCGTGCATACCGCCGGCGAGGACAAGAGCATGCTCGACCCGTTCCGGCCTGAACGCGCCGAGGACGTCGAGCGGCTGAAGCGGCTGCAGGCGGTGATCCACGAGAACTTCATCGCCCAGGTGCGCGCCCGGCGCGGGGCACGGCTGGCCGGCGAGAACCTCTTCACCGGCGAGATCTGGGTGGGCGAGGCCGGCGTGCAGGCCGGGCTCGCCGATGCCGTGGGGCATCTGAACCCGGTGATGCGCGCGACCTATGGCGAGAAGATCCGCTTCCGGGTGATCGCCCCCCGCCGTTCGCTGTTCCGACGCCTGGGCATGCCGGGGGTCGAGGGCGTGCTGTCGGGCATCGAGGAGCGCGGCCTCTGGGCGCGCTACGGGCTGGGCGCGCCATGATGACCAAGATCGCCCTGCTGCTGGTCGCGCTGGTGATCCTCGCCGGCGCGCTGGCCAAATGGCGCAAGGGCGATGCGGCGCCGGGCAAGGCAATCGAGCCGGCGCGTAAATGCCCCGACTGCGGCGACTACATGATCGGCCCCGGCGCGTGCCCCTGCACGGACCCGGCAAAGGACTGAGGACCATGCGATGAACAGCAAGGGTGCGGCGCTCGTCACCGGAGGCGCGCAGCGGCTGGGTGCGGCGATGGTTCTCGCCCTCGCCCGCCGCGGCCATGACTTGGCCATCCACTACCACGGCAGCGCCGAGGAGGCCGAGGCCGTCGCGGACGAGGCGCGCGCGCAGGGCGTGCGAGCCGTGGCGCTGGCGGCGGACCTGCTCGACCGGGAGGCGACGGCCCGGCTGGTCCCCGCGGCGGTCGAGGCGCTGGGTGGACCGCTGACAATTCTGGTGAACAACGCCTCGATCTTCGAGTACGACAATATCGCAAGCGCGACATGGGAGAGCTGGGACCGCCATATCGGCTCGAATCTGCGCGCGCCCTTCGAGCTGATCCAGGCCTTCGCCGCGCAGGCACCCGCCGCCCTGCGCGATGCGTCCGGAGAGCCGCTCGCGCGGTGCTCGATCGTAAACATGGTAGACCAGCGGGTTCGCAAGCTTACCCCGGAGTTTTCAACCTATACGATAGCGAAGGCCGGGCTCTGGGCGCTGACGCGGACGGCCGCGCAGGGGCTCGCGCCCGACATCCGGGTCAATGCCATCGGACCCGGCCCGACGCTGCGCGGGGCGCGGCAGAGCGCGGAGCATTTCGCGGCGCAGCGGGCATCGACGATTCTCGAGCGGGGCGCGAGCCCGGAGGAGATCTGCCGGGCGCTGGAGTACCTGCTCGACGCACCCGGCGTAACGGGCCAGTTGATCTGCGTCGATGGCGGCCAACACCTCGCGTGGCGATCGGCCGATGTCCTCGGAGTGGAGTAGACGAGGCGCATCGACGGCGGCGAATTCTGCGTTGGAGGTGAACTTTTCCACGTTCCCGCAGCCGTTCACAAATACTTGCTGATTTCGTCAATGATTCCAGAAATTTACAATGTGTTAGGAAAAATACATAACGGAATCAGCGCGTTGCAATTCCGCCTAAATATTAGGCAAAGGGGTAAACGGGCTCGGAATCCAGAGGAAAACACATGGTGCGCAGTTTTCCTCACAGAGTTGTCCACAGATTCCGTGGACACCTTTATGCTTGCGCTCCTCAACGAATCCGCGCAGCGAGAATCGAGAATCAACCTCCGGTAGCATGAGCCATTCGTCGATCCCGCCCGACCCGCCCCCGGGCACCTTCGAGGAGGAGGGTGCCGCGCAGCCGGCTGCCCGGACCGGGCACGGCGTGATCCGGGACTACCTGCGACGGCTGGAGGATCGTCCGGGCGTGTACCGGATGCTCGATCCGCGGGGCGAGGTGCTCTATGTCGGCAAGGCCCGGAGCCTGCGAAAGCGGGTCGCAAGCTATGCCAAACCGACCGGCCACAGCTCGCGCATAAGTAGAATGATCGCGGCGACGGCCACGATGATGTTTCTGACCACGGAGACGGAAACCGAGGCGCTGCTGCTCGAACAGAATCTCATCAAGCAGCTCAAGCCGCGGTATAACGTGCTGCTGCGCGACGACAAGAGCTTCCCCAACATCCTCGTCACCGACGACCATCCGTTCCCGCAGATCCGCAAGCACCGCGGGCTGAGGAAGGAGGCCGGGCGCTACTTCGGTCCCTTCGCCTCGGCCGGCAGCGTGAACCGCACGCTGAACCAGCTGCAGAAGGCCTTCCTGCTGCGCAGCTGCGCGGACAGCGTGTTCGAGGGGCGCACCCGGCCCTGCCTCCTGCACCAGATCAAGCGCTGCAGCGGTCCCTGCGTCGGGCTGATCGGCCGGGAGGACTATGGGCGGCTGGTCGAGGATGCGGTGCTGTTCCTGAGCGGGCGCTCGACGCGGGTGCAGGCCGAGCTCGCCACGGCCATGGCCGAGGCGAGCGCGGCGATGGAGTTCGAGCGCGCCGCGGCGCTGCGCGACCGCATCCGCGCGCTGACCGCCGTGCAGGCAAATCAGGGCATCAACCCCGAGACCGTCGAGGAGGCGGACGTGATCGCGCTGCATCAGGAGGCAGGCCATGCCTGCGTGCAGGTGTTCTTCATCCGCGCCAACCAGAACTGGGGCAACCGCGCCTATTTCCCGCGCACCGGGGCGGGCGCCGAGCCGGGCGAGATCCTCGAGGCCTTCATCGGGCAGTTCTACGGCAACAAGACGCCGGCGCGGCTGCTGCTGACCAGCCATGTGCCGGACAATGCCGACCTGCTGGCCGAAGCGCTGACGGCGCAGCTGGGGCGCAAGGTGACGATCAGCCAGCCCCAGCGCGGCGAGAAGGCGGGCCTGCTCGAGCAGGCGGCCCGGAACGCGCGCGAGGCGCTGGCACGGCGCATGGCCGAGGGCGCGAGCCAGGCGGCGCTGCTGGACGGGCTGGCCGCGGCCTTCGGGCTCGACGGGGCGCCGGAGCGGATCGAAGTCTATGACAACAGCCACATCATGGGCACCAATGCCGTGGGGGCGATGATCGTCGCCGGGGCCGAGGGCATGCTCAAGTCGCAGTACCGCAAGTTCAACATCCGCGGCACCGACCTGGTGCCGGGGGACGACTTCGGGATGATGCGCGAGGTGCTGACCCGCCGCTTCGCGCGGCTGGCGCGCGAGGATCCCGACAGGCAGTCCGAAGCCTGGCCCGACCTGGTGCTGATCGACGGCGGCGCCGGGCAGGTGTCGGCGGCGGCCGCGGCGCTGGCCGAGCTGGGGATCGAGGAGGTCGAGATCGTGGGCGTCGCCAAGGGCGTCGACCGCGACGCCGGCAAGGAGGTGTTCCACCGCCCCGGCTGCCCGCCCACGGCGCTCGGCCACCGTGACCCGGTCCTCTACTTCATCCAGCGCCTGCGCGACGAGGCGCACCGCTTCGCCATCGGCGCCCATCGGGCCAAGCGGGCGGCGGCGGTGCGCGCCACGCCGCTCGACGAGGTGCCGGGCGTGGGGGCGGCGCGCAAGCGGGCGCTGCTGGCGCATTTCGGCTCGGCCAAGGCGGTGGCGCGCGCCGGGCTCTCCGACCTGAAGGCGGCGCCGGGGATCTCGGATGCCATGGCCGAAACAATCTACGGCTTCTTCCACGGCGAGGAATGACCGCCCCCGGCATCGCCACTTTCCGATTGGGGCCCGAGACGCTATATCCCGGCTCAGGGTGCCGGACCCTGGAGACTGACGCGCCCATGCGCTGGACGATACCAAACATCCTGACGGTCATGCGACTGCTGGCGGCACCTGGTGTGGCGCTGGCCTTCGCCATCTTCGAGCGGCCCTATGCGGACTGGGTGGCCTTTGCGCTGTTCATCCTCGCGGCGCTGACCGACTACGTGGACGGCAAGCTCGCCCGCGCCTGGCAGCAGGAGACCAATTTCGGCCGGATGATGGACCCGATCGCCGACAAGGCGATGGTGGTGATCGCGCTGGCGGTGATCGTCGGCCTGTGGGGCATGAAGGCGCTGATCCTGGTGCCGGTGGCCTTCATCCTGCTGCGCGAGGTCTTCGTCTCCGGCCTGCGCGAGTTCCTCGGCGCCAAGGCGGGCAAGCTGAAGGTCACCTATCTGGCCAAGTGGAAGACCACGGCGCAGATGGTGGCGATCCCGGTGCTGCTGCTCGCCGGCGTCTTCGAATACGACCGCCGCCGGGGCGAGCCCTGGATCAGCACCTGGTTCCACAACTGGGCAGAGTGGACGCTGCAGAACGGCGGGCTGATCCTGATCTGGATCGCGGGCCTGCTGACGCTGATGACCGGCTACGACTATCTGGTGAAGGCAATGCCCTTCCTGCGGGATCGCAAGCGATGAGCCTGGACGTGCGCTACTTCGCCTGGCTGCGCGAGCGGATCGGCGTGCCGACCGAGCGGGTCGAGACCCGTGCGGCCACGGTGGGCGAGTTGGTCGAGGAGCTGCGCGGGCGCGAGGAGCGCTATGCGCTGGCGCTTTCGGATCTGGCGGCGGTGCGGGTGGCGGTCGACCAGGAGCTGGCCGATCTCGACACGCCGCTGGCCGGCGTGCGCGAGGTGGCGTTCTTCCCGCCGATGACCGGGGGCTGAGCATGGCCGTGCGGGTCCAGCGCGAGGATTTCGACCTCGGGGCGGAACTGGACGCGCTGCGGGCCGGTCGCAGCGACATCGGGGCGCTGGTCAGCTTTACCGGGCTGGTGCGCGGCGGCGATGTGGGGGCGATGGAGCTCGAGCATTATCCCGGCATGACCGAGAAGGCGCTGTCCGGGATCGAGGCGGAGGCGCAGGGCCGCTGGCCGCTGCAGGCGAGCCTGATCATCCATCGCTACGGCCCTCTCGCCCCCGGCGAGCAGATCATGATGGTCGCCACCGCCTCGGCGCACCGCCAGGCGGCGTTCGAGGCGGCGGTGTTCCTCATGGACTACCTGAAGTCGCGCGCGCCCTTCTGGAAGAAGGAGAGCACGCCCGAGGGTGCCCGCTGGGTCGACGCCCGCGAGGAGGACGAGACCGCGCTCGGCCGCTGGACGGCGCGCGCGGGCGGCTGAGGCAAGCGCCCGGGGGTACCCGAGGTGTGCCCGGCACGGGGTGGGCACGCGTGCCCATTTTTCAATATACTGATAATATTGGCTTATTCGCGCCGGTTAGGCATTAGGAAAGCTTCGTTAATGCCCGAGGGGTGAGCCCCTTCCCGCTCGGCGCCCCGTTCAGGGCCGTGTCATACGAGCTCCGTTTGACTACTTCGCGGATTACCGAGCCACGGGGCTGCCCCTCGCCCTCCGCGCTCACGCGCTCCGGCCGACGAACCCGCGCGACGCAGTGCGTCGCAAGAGCGGCTCGGAAGAAGGGCAGGTGCGCGACGCAATCAGACGGAGCCGGCTCAGCCGTTGCGCGTGAGCCCCGACATGGCGGTGCGGTAGGCCTCGCGGATCTCCTCGGTCCGGGCCTGTTCGCGCACCAGTTGCTCGCGGGCGGCGTCGAGGTCGCGCTGCAGATCCGACAGGCGCTGGCCAAATTCACCCTCGATCTCCGCCAGCCGCGCCCGAGCCTGTACCGCCTCTGCCTCGGCGGCGTGGAGCCGGGTGGCGAGATCGGCGGAGCGGCGCATGCTGCTCGGGCCGCTGGGGCCGTTCAGACGTGCAAAGATCCAGCCGAGGAGCGCGCCGAGCAGAACCGCGGCGGCGATCCCCGCGGTGATGGCGAGCGTCAGCTCATTCCTGTCCATTCCCGGCCTCCGCCTCCCCGCCGTCCTCGGGCGCATCCCCCGGCTCTTCCCCGGGTGCCTCTTCGGCCGCCGTCTCCGGGCTCGCGTCCGCGCCCGGCTCGGGATCCGTCTCCGCCTCTGGCGCGGCCTCTGGGCTCGCGTCTGCGCCCGTCTCCGGCTCGGTCTCTTGCGCAGGTGCCAGCGCGACCTCGATCCGGCGGTTGCGCGCCCTGCCCTCGGCGGTGTCGTTGCCGGCCACCGGGCGGTCCGGGCCGTAGCCACGCGCGATGAACTCGATCCCCTCGATCTCGGCCTCGGTCAGCGCCGCCACCACGGCCGCCGCGCGTTCCTCGCTGAGCCGCTGGTTGACCTCGGCCGGGCCGCGGTCGTCGGTGTGGCCGGCGATCTCGAAGGTCTGCCCGGCGCCGCAGTCGCGGAGGGTCTCGGCCATCGCGGCGATGACATCGGCGCTTTCGGGCGAGATCCGCGCGGAGCCGAGTTCGAACTCGATCGGCTCCTCGCCGAGGATGCGCGCGATCTCGGCCGGACAGGCGCCGCCCGCGGGCAGCGGCAGGATGCGGCCGTCGGCGATCACCTCGCGGAGCGCCGCCTCGCGCCGCGCCGCGGCCGCCGCCTCGGGGTCGTGGAGCACGATCTCGATACGGCGGTTCAGCGCCCGGCCCTCGGGGGTCGCATTGTCCGCCCGCGGCTGGTCCGCGCCGTGGCCCGCGGCGTGGAAGTCGATCAGGGGCAGGTCCTCGGCGCGCAGGGCGGCGACCACCGCCGCGGCGCGGCTCTCGCTGAGGCGCTGGTTGGTGTCGGTATTGCCGCTGGAATCGGTATGCCCGCCGACCTCGAAGGCCGCGCCCGGGCATTCACGCAGCACGTCCCCGATCGCCGCGATCACGCCGCTGCTGACCGGGTCGATCACCGCCGATCCGGGCCGGAACACGATCATTTCCGTCTCGAGAATCGCCCCGATCTCGCCGGCGCAGCGCTCGGGCGCCGGCCGCGCCAGCTCGGCCGCGCGGGCCGCGGCGCGCGCGTCGTAGCGCACGTCGACCTCCGCCGTGCCGGCGGCCTTGGCGGCCAGCATCGCTTCGACGCGGGCATCGGTCTCGGCGTCGATGCTGCGGCCCGAGAGGGTGATCCCGTCCGGGGTGACCTCCAGCCGCCCCTCGGTGACCTCGGCCAGCGCCTGGATGCCGGCCAGCACCCGCACCGGCCAGCCGTCGGGCAGCCGCGGGTCGATCACCATTGCATCGCTGACCCGGTGATGGCCGAAGAGCGCCGCGGCGTAGCTCTGGATCGCCGCCTGCGAGACGGCGTCATGCACCGCGCCCTGCAGCTCCAGCTGCCCGTCCGCCCCGAGCACGGCGTCGAAGCGCGGTGCATAGACGGCCTGGCCCTCCGCCCCTTCCCCGCCCTCGGGCGCCACGACCGTCAGCAGGTAGGCGGCCGGCAGGGCGCCGGCGAGCTCTGCGGCCAGCGCATCGAGCGCGGCGGGCGCGACGCCGGCGGGCGCGGTGATATGTGCGTGGGAATCGACCAGCGCGAACTGGCCGCCGCCGAGCTCGCCCAGTGCCGCGAGCCCCAGCGTGACGGCCTCGGTCCAGTCGCCGGTCGGCGCGCCGAGCCCGAGCATGCAGGCGCCCTCGTCCGCGCTTTCAGGCGCCAGGGCGCGGGCGGCGTCAAGGATCTGCGCCACCTCCGCCTCGGTCTCGGCGGCGCAGGCGATGAACCGGCCGCCGTCCGCGTCCAGCGCGAACTCGAGGCGGTACGGTGCGATGACCGGCCGCGGCGCGGAGAGATCGAGGTTCAGCACCACCCCTTCGGGCGCCGCGGCCGCGAGCGCCGCGGCGGTGGCGGCGCGCACGCCGTCGTCGGCGAGAGCCCCGGTGACGGTGACCGTGCCCGGCTCGACCACGATCCGCGCGCGCGGCATGGCGGCCAGAAGGTCGAGGCCGAAGGTAAGGCTGTCGTCCCATCCCTCGGGGGCGGGGTGTTCGGCGATCTCCAGCATGTCGGCAATGTCGCCGCCGACGCCCGCCGCGGTCAGCGCGGCATGGATGCGCGCGCCGCTCTCCGCCCCGGGCACCAGCCCCATCAGCGAGACCTCGTCACGGTTGCGCAGCAGCTCCAGTGCGAAGGCGGGCGGCGGCGAGGGGGGTCGTGCGGCAAGGGTGATGGCGTCCTCGAGGCGGCGCACGCCGACCCGGCCGTGCAGGACCTCGACTGCGCGCAGATGGGCGCCCTCGTCGGGCGCCTCGCCGCTCAGCGTGACCACGAGCCCATCCGTCGCGATACCGGCCCAGTCGAGACCCGCCTCGTCCAGGATGGCCCGCAGCTCGTCGGCGGTGCGTTCCTCGAAATAACCTGCGCCCGCCAGACCGATCTGCCAGGCGGATGCCGCAACGCCACTGACCGCGAGCACGGCGAATGCTACCGCGCGAAGCCGCATGTCCCTCCCCGACCCGTGGATGGTCTGCGTGGTTTAGGCCCTGGAGGCCGCAGGATCAAGGCGAGGCCCCCGCCACGGCGGCCAGCGCCAGCGCACCGGCAAGGATCAGCCCAGCGTCGCGGTTGGAGCGGAAGAGGTGCAGGCAGCCGAGCGGGTCGTCGATGTCGAGCCGGCGGAGCTGCCAGGCGAGGTGCAGGCCCAGCCCGGCGACGCCCGTGAGCCCGATGGCCAGCGCCGCGCCCGCCGCCCCGGTGCTCAGCACGGCGAGCCCGGCCAGCAGGACGGTCGCCACCGCGAACCCGGCCAGCCAGCGATGGCTCGCTGTCCCGAAGAGGCGCGCGGTGGACTTCACCCCGATCAGCGCGTCGTCCTCGCGGTCCTGATGGGCATAGATCGTGTCGTAGAAGAGCGTCCAGGCGATGCCCGACGCATAGAGCAGGACCGGGGCGAGGCCGAGCCCGCCCGCATGCGCCGCCCATCCGAGCAGCGCCCCCCAGTTGAAGGCGAGGCCGAGGAAGACCTGTGGCCACCAGGTGAAGCGCTTGGCGAAGGGATAGACGGCGACCAGCGCCAGCGAGGCGACCCCGAGCCCGATCGCCGCGGCGGGGAAGGTGAGGAGGATGGCGAAGGCGGCCAGCGCCTGCGCCACCATCCAGGCCACCGCCTGCCGCGGCGTCACCTGACCCGAGGGCAGCGGGCGCGAGCGGGTGCGGGCGACGGCGGCGTCGATGTCGCGGTCGGTCAGGTCGTTCCAGGTGCAGCCCGCCCCGCGCATCAGGAAGGCGCCGAGCGTGCAGCCGAGCGCAATCCAGAGGTCGAAGGGCCGGAACCCCTGCCCCGCCATCGCCGCCAGCGCCAGGCCCCACCAGCAGGGGATCAGCAGCAGCCAGGTGCCGATGGGGCGGTCGGCGCGCGACAGGCGCAGGTAGGGGCGGGTCGCGGGGGGCGCGAACCGGTCGACCCAGTTGCCCCGGGTCGCATCGGCGACCCTTCCCTCGGCCCCGCCGCTCGGTATGGTGTTTCCGCTCATGGGGGAGATCTATGGCAGATCCCGGCGCGAAGATCAGGCTCTTTGTGACCGCGCCGCTCGGCGCGGGCGCGGAGGTCGTGCTCGACGCGGCCCAGGCGCATTATCTCGGTGGCGTGATGCGCCAGCGCCCGGGCGGGCGGGTCGCGGTCTTCAACGGCCGGGACGGTGAGTGGATCGCCGAGATCACCGCGCTCGACCGGCGCGCCGGCCGGCTGGTCGCGCGCGATCCCGGCCAGCCGCAGCGGATGCCGCCCGATGTCTGGCTGATCTTCGCGCCGATCAAGAAGGCGCGCACCGATTTCATCGTCGAGAAGGCGACCGAGCTCGGCGCCGCGCGCATCCAGCCGGTGATGACCCGCTACACCAACGCCGAGCGCCTGCGCCCCGACCGCCTGCGCGCCCATGCGATCGAGGCGGCCGAGCAATGCGGCGGCACCTTCGTGCCCGAGATCGCGGAAGCGGTGCGGTTCGACAAGCTGCTCGACGGCTGGCCGGAGGGCCGGCGCCTGCTCTTCTGCGACGAGGCCCGCACGGCCGCCCCGGCCCGCGACGCGCTCGCCGCCGCCCTGCCGGGGCCCTGGGCGATCCTGATCGGCCCGGAGGGCGGCTTCGCGCCCGAGGAGGCGGCACGGCTGCGCGCCATGTCCGGCGTGCTCACCGTCACGCTCGGGCCGCGCATCCTGCGCGCCGACACCGCCGCGGTGGCGGCCCTGAGCCTCTGGCAGGCCGCTCTGGGGGACTGGGGATGAGCGTCGTGCGGGCGGAGATCGTGGAGTGGGTGAGCCGCCGGCGGGAGGCGCTCACCTGGGCCGGGCTGACCGGATTCGGCCTCTGGCTGCTGGCGCTCGGGATCGATCCGGTCGCGCCGCTGCTGCTGGTGGTCGGCGGGCTCGCGACGCTGACCGGCGCGGCGCTCCTGACCGCCGAGCTGCGCCGGCTCGCCTTCGCCAACGGCGCCCCCGCCGAGGGTCTCGTCGAGATCGACGAGGGGCGCATCGCCTATCTCGGGCCGCGCGACGGCGGCTTCGTCGACATCCGCGCCCTGACCCGCGTCGAGATGGTCACCCGCCCGCATCTGCTGAGCGACACCGGCCATGCCTGGGTGCTGAGCGCCGAGGACGGCACGCGGCTGACCGTGCCCGTCGGCGCAGCGGGGGCCGAGCGCATCCCCGATGCCCTGAGCCCGCTGCCGGGGATCGACCTCGCGGCCGGGGCCGCATCGCTCGGCAACCGGCGGCCGGGCCGCGTGCTGCTCTGGTCCCGCGGGCCGGCCGGGGCGGGGCCGCGCCGGCTGAACGGTCGTTCCTTGTAAATACTGTCGTGCGGCGCCGCTTGCCAGCCGCACGCGACGGGTCTAATGCCGCTCGTCACGCTCAGGCAGGCTACGGAGAGACCGCGCCATGTCGATACCCCAGTCCGGCGGCGGTCCGATCGAGAACCGCGCGCAACTCGCCCAGTACCTCGCCTCCGGCTGCCGTCCGCCCGAGCGGTGGACCATCGGCACCGAGCACGAGAAGTTCGGCTATCGCCTGTCCGACCAGATGCCGCTGCCCTACGAGGGCGCCTGCTCGATCCGCGCCATGCTGGAAGGCCTGCGCGACCGGTACGGCTGGGCGCCGGTCGAGGAGGCGGGCAAGATCATCGGCCTGTTCAAGGACGGGGCCAATGTCAGCCTCGAGCCCGGTGGCCAGCTGGAGCTTTCGGGCGGCATGCTCGAGAGCATCCACCAGACCTGCGACGAGGTGAACCACCACCTGCGCGAGGTGAAATCGATCGCCGACGAGATCGGCGCGGGCTTCATCGGGCTGGGCGCCGCCCCGATCTGGACCGGCGACCAGATGCCGGTGATGCCCAAGGGCCGCTATGCGCTGATGACCCGCTACATGGGGACGGTCGGCACCACCGGCACGATGATGATGTACCGGACCTGTACCGTGCAGGTGAACCTCGACTTCGAGAGCGAGGCGGACATGGTGAAGAAGTTCCGCACCTCGCTGGCGCTGCAGCCGATCGCGACCGCGCTTTTCGCCAACTCGCCGTTCTTTGACGGCCGCGTGAACGGCTGGCAGTCCTGGCGGGCGCGGATCTGGCGCGATCTCGATCCCGACCGCACCGGCATGCTGCCCTTCGTCTTCGAGGACGGGTTCGGCTTCGAGCGGTATGTCGATTACGCGCTCGATGTGCCGATGTACTTCGTCTACCGCGACGGGAAATACATCGACGCGCTCGGCCAGAGCTTCCGCGACTTCCTCGACGGCCGCCTGCCGGCGCTGCCCGGCGAGAAGCCGACGCTGTCGGACTGGGCGGACCATCTGACCACGATCTTCCCCGAGGCGCGGCTGAAGAAGTTCCTCGAGATGCGCGGCGCCGACGGCGGCCCCTGGCGGCGGCTCTGCGCGCTGCCGGCCTTCTGGGTGGGGCTGCTCTACGATCGCAGCGCGCTCGACGCGGCCTGGGACCTGGCGAAGGGCTGGACCGCCGAGGAGCGTGACACCCTGCGCCACGACGCGGCCAAATACGGGCTGCGCGCCGAGATCCGCGGCCGGAGCCTGCGCGATCTGGCCCGCGAGGTGCTGGCCATCGCCGAGGGCGGCCTGCGCGCCCGCGCCAAGCCCGGCGCCGGCGGCACGATCCCCGACGAGACGCATTTCCTCAACGCGCTGCACGAGATCGTCGAGACCGGCCAGACCCCCGCGGACGAGCTCCTCGCCCGCTACGAGGGCGAATGGCAGGGCGATCTGAGCCGGATCTACGGCGAGTACAGCTACTGATCCCACCTCCGGGCGATTGCCCGGACCGCGGGAATTGTCCTTTCCGCGCGGTGGACATGCACGGTGACGGCATGTCCACCGCGGATTCTGACCCGTGGCAGAATCCGCGCGACGGGTCTGCCCAGCGCCCCCGACCTCCGCGCTCGCGCGCTCCGGCCGACGAACCCGCGCGACGCTGTGCATCGCACGAGCGGGTCCGGAAAGAGATCCGTTCACCGTCGTTCCCGCCGAAACGAAAAGGGGCGCCCATCGGGCGCCCCTTTCCTTTTCGTGATGCTGCCGTCGATCAGTCGGCGCCGAAGCCCATCGGCTCGGAGGAGACGAACTCCGCCTCCGCGTCGCCGTCCACGGCGAGCGCCGCATTGGCCTCGTCGCGGCGGGCGTCGATGATCCGGCGGTCGCGCTCGGTGGCGATCCGCTTGATCTCGTGGGTCGCACGGCCCGTGCCCGCCGGGATGAGCCGGCCGACGATCACGTTCTCCTTCAGCCCGACGAGCTTGTCGCGCTTGCCCT